>JBBQWA010000228.1:0-7440 GCA_038211045.1 Gemmatales bacterium | reverse complement strand
GGGGAAAATCCCGAGAGGGGCCGAGGTTGCGTTCCCGTTGCTGGTAGCCATTTGCAGTACCGATGTTGCGCCATCGACGGTGATGTTTCCCGTGAAGGTGTTGGCCACTCCACCGACGATGAGCGTGCCCCCGCTCACATTCAATTGACCGGTCGTATCGATGATACCGTTGAGTGCGAGTGTACCGGGGCCGGTTTTCGTGAGATTGCTGAACCCCGCGTTGATCGCTCCACCGACGGTAAGAGTACTCGCGATAACCGTAATTTGAGTTGTCGCGTTGACGGTGACCGTCCCGGTTCCGAGGTCGAGAGCACTGCCACCCGTGAAGGTGAAGTTGCCATTCCATGTTTGTGCGTTGTTCGTTGACAAGACAACTGCATTGCCAAACGTGTTATTGAAAGTGGTTCCAGCATCGATTTGGAAAAGGCCGGTTCCGAGTGCCTGAGCACCGTTGATGTTCAAAGTGCCGTTGTTCAGTGTCGTTTGGCCGGTATACGCTGCATTGGCACCGGCCAAGGTGAGATTCCCGCCGTTCGTAATGGTCACTCCACCAGCGCCTGCAAAGACGCCATTGATGGTAGCAGCCCCGCTACCTTGGACAGTGAGCAGATTGCCGTTGTTCGTCACAGTACCATTCACCGCGAGCGTGCTCCCCGTGGCAAGATCCCAAGTGAGAAACGAGTTCATAATCAGCGAAATATTCGCCGTGAGCGCGATCGCCGATGCGGCGGTGGTGTAGATACCTGAAGTTGTGGGGTTCCCATTGCCGAGCGTTAAATTTCTCGCCACGGCTGCGTCAATCGTGTAACCGCTGGCCGATGTGAAGGACAAGCCGTCCGCTAAAGAATCGGCGCCCAAGGTCACTGTCCCGGCGCCGGTCGCATTGAACTGCACTAGGTCGGCGATTCCAGGAACGAGCGCGGGCGACCAATTCGCTCCGTTGTTCCAGTTGAAGTCTGTGCTGCCATTCGTCCAGACTTGCGCCTGAGCGGGGGCGGTTGCAAAAGCCAAGGCTGCGACGACAATGGCCAATCGGCCAGTACCGCGGAGGACGGCCTGAGACACGAAACCTTGGGAGAAGGGGGTTTTCATGGGTGCTTTGTTGGGCTGGAGAATCGGCTTGGGAGGGCCAACGGGATAATTTCGCAAATATTCGAAAAATTTTGATGTTGTATGTGGCGACTTACGCCTCACGGATTGCGGAGGACGGCGACTAGGTGTCGGCTAAAAATCGGGATATTTCTTCGATTTCCGCGCTGCGAGTTAACGCGCAGCTAAGGGTGGAAAGGGGATTTCGGAATATGGAAGGTCGTACAAGCACTTTTCGTATTTCCTGAGGGGAGGATCAGGATTGGGTAAGCTTCGTTGACTTTAAGCGGTGTCGGGCACTTTTGCAATACCTTATCCGAAAAAATTCCCCAAAGTTCGGATCACGCAGATCTACGCCGAACAGGATCAGGCCCTCGCCCGTGAGGTGATTGGAAGTATCGGTTAAGAACTTTGTCAGATCGAGCGCGAGTCGAGCCGATAATTTGGTGCCGATCAACCAAAGCGAATTCCTCAGCGATGTGCTCAAGAAATCCGGGGTCGAAACTATCTATCTATCTATGTTGTAAACGAACAAGATCAGGTCAAACGGAACACGGTCTTTTTTGGCATCAGGATAAGTTACCGGTCTCACTTGCTACGAAACGTTTCGCTCTGAACGACGGCATGGACAAGGGAGCGTACGCCGTGCCCCTCGGTCGCGGCGGCTTTGGCGATCCGTGCGACGGCCGGTTGATCGACCACACTCACCGGCGCACCGGTTGAATAGATCATCAAGTGTCGCACCAGCCCCTTCGCCAGTGCTTCCGGATCCGCCGCCAGCATCTTCCGCAATTCCGCGATGCCTGCGAATACTTCTCCCCCGGGCGTCTTCCCGCTCGAATCGACCGGCAAACCTTCACGCCAGAGCGCACGGCCCTTGCGCTGTTGCGGAGGCAATGCTGCGGCTTCCGGATCAGGGACACGATAGTTTTTGCGGAACGCGCCGGTGACGTCGAAGCTTTCCAGAGCAAAGCCGTAGGGATCGAATTTCGCATGGCAGGCGGCACATGTGCCTCCGCTGCTGTGCAGGGCTAGTTGTTCGCGCAGCGTCTTGGCCCCGCGGATGTCGGGTTCGATGGGGTTCACGTTCGGCGGAGGAGGCGGGATTGGAGTGCCGAGCAACCGTTCCGCGACCCAGACGCCGCGCTTCACCGGCGAGGTGCCCGTGCCGTTGGCGGTGACCTTCATCACGGCCGATTGCGTCCAGAGGCCGCGGTACGGTGAGCTTTCGGGAAGATCCACCTTCCGCAGTTCGACACCACTGATGCCGGGGATACCGTAATGCTTGGCCAACGGTGCGTTGACGAATGCCCATGGAGAATCGACGAAGTGCTTCACTCCGAGGTTCCCTTCGAGCATCGCCCGGAAGAAGGCCTGCGTTTCGCGGACGCTCGACGGCTTCAGAAGCTCGTCCTTCGTGTATTCGGGGTAAAGTTTGTCGTCCGGAGTGGTATCGTCGATGCCGCGGAGGCCGAGCCATTGATCGGCGAAGTCGTTCACGAACCGGCTCAATTTCTTCTCACCAAATCACCTTTTACTCTTGGCAATTCTGACTATCGCCGTCGGTTCAGAACAGGGTCTATCGTCAGAGCCGTCTTCCGAATTTCGCGAGCGTGTGGCCTGTCCCGTGCCTATCCCGCGACAGGCATGTTTTCTCCTTCTATGGCTTCATGATTCTCATTTCCACGCTCTGGGCGCGGAGCGTGAGAACGAGATGACCTACCAATTTCATTCCTTCGCCATGCTGAAACGGTCGAACAAGCGACCTTCGTGATCGAAGACGTGGCATTCCAAGTTCTTCTCGTGAACCGTGAAATAGCAATAGTGGAAGTCGACCCGCCCCTGATTCTTGAAGAACGCGGGGGTCGGTTGCACATCTTCGAGTTTGCCGCCGCCGCCGCCCGAGGTGAGGTAAACGACGCCATTCTTCTTATCCACTTTCCCATCGCGAACGGGATAGGTGCGTTCGTAGTAGTGGATGTGCCCGTTGAGCACCATATTCACCTTGTGCTTCTCATAAAGCGGAACGAGCGCCGCGGTTTGCGGGGCCATGTTCTTGGAGTGTCCCTTCCAAGAGTCACCGTAATCGTCCGCATCCGAGTTGTAGCAGGGGTGGTGGTGGAAGCAGAACTTCCACGTTGCCGTGCTGGCGGCGAGTTGACGATCCAGCCATGTGTACTGTTCATCGCCGGGTTTCGGCGACTTGTTTGAATCCAAGACGAAGAACTCGGCGTTGTTGTATTTGAACGAGTAGTAGTACTCCGGGGCCGGCAATGAGAAATATTTGTAATAATGGGCGTGGTTCTTTTCGTGGTTGCCGATGCAGGGGTAGACGCAAACGCGGCCCAGGAGTTCCGAACAGGGTTTGAACAGATCATCAGTCCATTGTTTCTTATCCGGGCCGTTATCGACGACGTCTCCCATGTGGAGCACGAGGTTCGGCCGGCGTTCCCACATCAGCTTGGAGATTTTGCCTGTGATGGCCGGGTTGCGTTGGGTGTCACCGAACACGGTGAACGAGAAAGGATCTGTGAGGTTGCCCGCCGTTTGGAAGGTCAACAGTTGCCCGGTTAGCTTTTTTCCATCGGCATCCTTGCACACGACACGGTAGAAGTACTTCGTTCGCGGTTCGAGGTTCTTCAACGCCACTTCGTGAAGAGTGTCGGGCTTCGCGCTGGCCGTAACCATGTTGGTGGGGAAGTTCTTGCCGTATTCGATTTCGGCGGTCGTGGCGACGTTCGTTTCACACATGATCGTCATGGCGGTGCGAGTGCCGTATTGCAGGTAAGGCTCGATGATGAATTTCGGGCCGCCTGCGGCGGCCGGGGGTTGAACCGCGAGCTTTTCATCGGCTTTGTAATGGGCCGCGATATCCTCGGCGGTCACGGTACGATCGCACCAGATCACCTCCTTGATCGCCCCATCCATCGGGTAATCCTCGTCGGCATCCTGGTAGCGGCCGATGACCATCGGAGCGGAATCGGCGTAGAGCACCGGCCCCGATTGCACGATCGAAGTGGCATCTTCCTTACCGTTCACGAAGAGCCGCATCGTCTTGCCGTCGTAGCTCGCGGCGACGTGGTACCAGTTGCCGGGTTCGTATTTCGTTCGGCCACGGAGGTAGGTCATCACGCCGGTACCCTTATCCGTTCCGGTGGTGGCGAGGCCAAAGTAGAAACCGTTTTTATCGTAACCGAGGATGAACCCCTTTTCTCGCGGGCCGTTGTCCTGCATGCACCCGAAGAGGCCGCCCCATTCGGTCGGCTGATCGATCCGCGCCCAAGCGAGGATCGAAAACGACTCCTTCGGCAGCACGGGATCTTTCGCGGTCATCGCCTTGCGGATCAAAACGTAATCGTTAGGCCCGGCGAGTTCGAGTGCCGGCGTTGCGTCGATCTTGGGTTGACCTTGGACGGCCCCTTCGAGTTTGCCGGCGCGATCTTCAACTTTCCCCGTTTTGACCCCGGCGGCATCGAACACCCAATGCGCGATCGGTTTCAGTTCGGGTTTGACCTCCGCAGTGATCGATTGGCGAAGGAGGCCAACAAGGGCGACCGCCGTGATGCACGAACCGGCGAGCAACCAACGACGCGGAGTGGACTTCATGGTGGTTTCCTGAAGATGGTGGAGGATAATTTATGAAAGGTAGGCCACGTTCGGTTTGCGATTTCGACGAAGATTCACCACAAAAAATCACTTGTGAGAAACCACAGGGAGTAGTTCTACAAGTCAGGCAGTTGACAACCTCTGCCCGACTTGGATAGGGTGTCAAAATGGGTGTGGTAATACCATTTGGCACCTCCGTGCTGCTACTTGGCAGCCGAACCGCCGACTGCTTGGCTATGATCGGAGGTATCGAGCCAGTGCATGGAACGCCCCCGAGCTGTTTGCGAACGTAAGAGCGATGGGAACTTGCGGGATTACCCCAAAATTCTGCGGCTCCGCGAGAACGAAATTCTGGTCTGCTACAATTGAACTAATGGGGAACCTCATTTCTCCGACCCGCTTGCGACCTGTTGGGATTCCCAATGCTTACCACCCGCCGTCAGATGCTCGCCCGAAGCGGCCTCGGCATCGGCTCGCTTGCGTTCGCCAATCTCCTCCAAGCGGGCGGGGCGATCAATCCGCTCGCGGCGAAGAAGCCGCACTTCCCGGCGAAGGCCAAAGCCATCATCTGGATTTTCATCAACGGCGGGCACAGCCAGGTCGATACTTGGGATTACAAGCCCGAACTCGCCAAATACGACGGCAAGCCGCTGCCGAACTTCGATAAGAACACCGGCTTCTTCGCCAAGAGCGTGGGCGGGTTGATGAAATCCCCGTTCGAGTTTACGAAGCACGGCGAATGCGGTAAACCGGTATCGAGCCTGTTCCCGCACCTCGCCCAGCACGTCGATTCCATGGCCTTCGTGCATTCGCTCTGGACGGAAAGCAACAACCATTCGCCCGCTCTGTTCATGATGAACACCGGGTTGCCTCGGATGGGCAGCCCGAGCGTGGGCAGTTGGGCGACCTACGGCCTGGGCAGCGAGAACGAAAACCTCCCCGGCTTCGTCGTGATGTCCGACCCCAAAGGTCGCGGGCTACCCAAGGGGCACGCATCGAACTGGACCAGCGGCTTCTTGCCCGGCGTATTCCAAGGCACTTGGTTGAAGCCGACCGGCGACCCCATCGATAATTTGAAAGCCGGTACGAGCGATAAAGAACAACAGAATCAACTCGAACTCATGGCGAAGTTGAACAAATTGAACCTGCACGAAGGCGACCGCGAACTCGAAGCACGCATCAAGAGTTTCGAGTTGGCGTACCGGATGCAATCGGCCGCACCGGAGGCGATGGAGATCGCCAAGGAAACCAAGGAAACGCAGGAACTCTACGGCGTCGGCCGCAAGGAATGCGACCACATGGCGAAGCAGTGCCTCACGGCCCGGCGGCTGGTCGAACGCGGGGTGCGGTTCGTGCAAATTTACTCCGGCGGCATGGAGAACCAACTCTCGTGGGATGGTCATATCGACATCCAGTACAATCACACACAGTTCGCGGGGGAAACCGATCGACCGGTGGCGGCGCTGCTCACCGACCTGAAAAACAAGGGGTTACTCGATTCCACGCTCGTGGTGTGGGCCGGGGAATTCGGCCGCTTGCCGATCAGCCAAACCGGGGCGAAACCGGGGCGCGATCACAACCCGCACGCCAATACGATCTGGATGGCGGGGGGCGGAAGCAAAGGTGGAACTAGCTACGGCGCGACGGATGAATTCGGCTTCAAGGCCGCCGAGAACCGCGTCGACGTTCACGATCTGCACGCCACGATGCTGCACCTCATGGGCATGGATCACGAGAAGCTGACGTATTTCCACAACGGCCGCAACTACCGTTTGACCGACGTGGCCGGGAAGGTGATCAAAGAAGTGGTGGCGTGAGGATTATCCCTCGATCACGGTTTGCCAATAGTTCGGAACGCTTTGCCACGATGCGCTGTAAGTTTCTTCCAAGGGCACTTCGATGTATTCCTCCGGTTCCAGATAAATGGGCATACTCGCCAACTTGTCCCCTGCGGCATACGGTTCGACATAAGCCCGAAGGGTATCGTCGCATTCGTACGACAACAAGCAGAGTGGTTGTTCCACCGTCAGAGAGTAGGGATCGCCGATCTGATCTTCAACGATGTCGTAATGCAAACCGTGGGGATGCCTCGCCGGTGGAGGAAAGGGATCGAGGATCAGAAGGTGAATTTTCTGTTCGAGTAGCAGTCGAGCCTTGTTCACGAACCGCAAATACTTCGAGTTCGAATCCTTGTTCCCAGGCGAAACGAGTTCGATTACCGCCACCAAGCGGTGATTGCTAACATGTCGGATGGCCACGATCCGTTTCTTGCGGGCATAGAAATCGTCGGCCGATTCTTGAATGATCTTGGTTCGGGGCCGTGCCATAGTCGCAGTTCCCCCATCGGAAGGGGGATCCCGCTCGAATGGGGGTTGAATGGAAAGGGCCAGAATGTCAGGCCCCGTCGGTCCGGCGTATTGCTCCTGCAATGAGTAATAGCCCTTTGGCAATCGCTGGACTAGCGATTCATTCATCTTCGTGAGCCAAGTTGAATGGAACGAGTGGCAGACGCCCGCATCCACTTTCGTCCAATCGTGCATCGGCATGGCGCTCCTCCTGCTGCAATTGTAGCACGCTTCCCGTAATCTACACCCCATGCTAGATACCCCGCGTAAACTCGTTCTCGGCAGCCGCAACAAGAAAAAGCTCGGCGAACTCCTCGATCTCTTGGGCGATCTCGGCTTCGAACTCACGAACCTCGAACCGTATCCGAACGCCCCGGAAGTGGACGAAACCGGCGACACC
>JBBQWA010000227.1:0-7441 GCA_038211045.1 Gemmatales bacterium | reverse complement strand
TGTCGCACTGGGTACGCTGATTTAACAGATTTCAAATCCGATTCAAATGGCATGTTAGATGACTATGGAGTAACATCGTGGAAAGAGTTCGTCAAAAGCGGAAAAGGGGACGGGCATGTTTAATTTAAAGTAGATAAACATGCCTGTCCCCTTTTCCGCTTTCAGCGGATGCACGTTCGACGCGAACCAAGTGGGTGACGGTGGGGCGATTAACCTGAGTACGTGGGCGGGAACTTTTCAAGTTGCGATTTTACCAACAACTATGCTTCAAACACAGCGGGTGCGGTTTTTGTCAAAGGCAAATCTCTTGCGACTTTCAACACTTGCAGCTTCAGCGGAAATAGTAGTAGTATTACTGCGCCGACAATCGGGTATTTCAACATTGCCGATCTCGTTATCAACAATTGCACAGGACTTGCACCGGCAGATGTCTTTCTATACTAATATGTGAGTATTCTCGATGTATACCAACCTTATCATCGCCGTTCTTGCCAATTTTTCCGCTCCCGTTGTCGAATGGGAGCTGCAACTAAATATTGTTCTCAATGCCAAGACGCCCCAAGAAATCCTGCAGGCACTAAAGACGGAACCTGCGTTTTTATCTAGGCTGCTCGAACGCTGCGGTTTAGGCAAATTGCAGGCGTTGATGAAGCAGCGGCCTGCGTTGCGCAGCGCGGTCGCCGAGGCACTAGCCTCGAAGGTCGTCTTCGACCCGGCTGTAGAGGGCTACCGAATCGACCTGCACATGGAATACCTCAATCATCTCGGTAAGTTGAGCGGCCATTGGACGCATGATGAAGGCATGATTCTTACGGAAAGCGTTGCGAAAATTGTGGCCATCGCGAGCAAACTGTCGAAAAAGGATCCCAAAGTTTATGGGCGGGTAGCAAGGCAATCCAGTTGGCAAAAAGATCGCAACGGCAACATTTCGTTACCGGTGACGGGCGCGGATTCGATTGACCTGAATACAAACGATTGGGATGGATCTGCCTACTGTGCCGACGAGATTACCTATCGAAAAACATTCGACTCGAGTGCTGCATCGATTTTTGCAAGAAACGGCATCTACGACAAGCGTAATCAAACCGATGTTAGATTTGACGCTTCGCTCATTCTTTCTGGAGCGAACGCGGAGTTGCCCCGGATGGTGGGCACGATCGCAATTGTCAACGGGGACATCGATTTGACAGAAGCTTGGTGTACAGAAGGAAATAACAATCTCATCATCGCCAGCGGTTCGATTCGAACGATGTCGAGATCGTCTGTCCAGAAGAATGTTTACATAGCGGGTGGCGACATCGTTTTCGACAAGCTGAGCACGGCTACGGATTGTGTGATGATTGCGCGTGGCAAGGTAGACGTGAAGTACGACGTCATGCTGAAGAATAAGGATATCAAGGGGGAACACTTTGGGGACGCCGATGTCGGCGAGATCGACAAGTTGTTTTTCCGCCCCAAGGATTTAGGGATTACGTTTGTTGTAGATAAGCAACTCGGGTTGGTTGTCGATTCGGTTGCCAAAAATTCATCGTTCGCTGGCAAGCTAAAAAAAGGGGATGTTGTACGATACCTCAACGGCAGAGCTTGCGGAAAGCCAGCGGAACTCCTCGTAGCGTTGAGGACTGCCTACTTGGCCGATTATGCGTCAATCATTTTTGGTCGCCAGGGGAATCCTTTGTTTTGTAACGTGCGCGGGATTAAAATGATATTGAAGTGAGAAAGCGGAAAAGGGGGGGAAACGGAAAAGGGGACAGGCATGAATGGCACAAAGATAATCCTAAACAATTGTACGTGATAGCTTTAGGTCGCGTGCGAGCGTTTACGGAGCCAATTCACCTCGCCAAAACCGAGGCCCCCGGTCAGACTGCTGTATCTCACACAACAGCACAACCGGAGGCCAAGGTTCCCTCGTTACCACGCTCTGCGTGGTCACGATCTGCGGACGCTCCGCGTCCTTTCCGTTCCTCATGCTATTCCTTCTCTCCGATAACTTTGGCCGCAGAGCGGCCGAAGAACGTTCCCACGCGGAGCATGGGAACGAGGGGAAAGCGTGCATTGGACAGGGCAGTCGAGTATGGAAATCGTGCAGACATTAATGTTGAAGTAATTATCAAGGTGGTAAAATGAAAAGATGTGGCGCTTACCAGAAAAATGGACATTGCAGAATCCATTCGACAAATACAACTGTTTCCGGCATACCAACAATCTCAGTTCCGGGATACGATGTGGATTTAACCAGCGATATTACCGTGGCCACGACACTTCGAATTTGCTTAGCGAATTGTCGCACTGGGTACCCTGATTTAACAGATTTCAAATCCGAACCAAATGACATGTTAGATGACTATGGAGTAACATCGTGGAAAGAGTTCGTCAAAAATCGGAAATCTATTACTATTGACCTTCTAGACGACATTCTCGTTTTTCGCCCAATGTCCAATCAAGGAATACATGGTTATGCTGGTATACCTGAGTTGATTCTGCGATTGCCAGCCGACTCGTCTCCCGAGCAGATCGGTCAAGCGTTCCGAGAATGTTTCGACAACTCCGACTAATGAATCATTCTCCTCGTTACCACGCTCTGCGTGGTCACGATCTGCGGACGCTCCACGTCCTTTCCGTTCCTCATGCTATTCCCACTCCTATCACGATAACTTTGGCCGCAGAGCGGCCGAAGAACGTTCCCACGCGGAGCATGGGAACGAGGATACCGAAAAGGCGGCCTCTAGCTTGCGTATGACGGATATTCCGACATCCTCTTGCAATTGTAACAAGAGGGGTGGGTGGGCGCATCTGAGGGCACAAATCTCGGCTTGAGCGATTTGATGCCATATCCCATTGCAGTATAGAGAGAAGCGTCGATGAGGGCGTATAGGAACTGTGCCCGCAGTGAGAGCACAATGAGGGCACAAAGCATCAACCGGCCGCGGAGACCCCTTATTCGCCCGCCAGCCGCGACCACGCGGCTTGCAGTTTCTGCGTGATCGGGCCGGGCCACTCGAATTGCCATTCGTTGCTAGGCCAGAACACCCTTCGAATTCCCGCAATTCCGAACGCACTCCCAACAAGCGCGGCCTCGCCGATACTCTTGCGGAACGCGCCGAGTTCCCCATCCCGTTTCAACCCTTGCAACCGGGAGAACGGCGAAGGGTGCCGTTGGAACCCCAACCCGAGTTGGTCGCACAACTCTTCCAGCACTTTCAAACTCACCGAATCCAGAACGCTGCTTTCCGGGGAGGCATACACCGTCTCGCCGACCATCGCGACCACTGCCCCGATTGCGGTATCGGCGCCGATCCCGTCGAAATCTTCCAACAGCGCCACGCGGCCTGCCGCCACTTTTTTCCCGACGAGCCACCACGCCATGCGGCTGCGATGCTTCACGTTCAACGGCACGATGCCACTGTGCGAACCCAGTATCCCCGCGAATTCCAGTTCCACCCCCTCGGTGAAGAACCTGCGATAGCGCTCCACCGGAATCGGGAAGCAGTGCATCCCCAACGTCGGCGGGCCATTTTTGGTTTCCCCGGTCATGTAACCCAGCGGCCCCGGCGTGGCGAAGGTAATCAGTGCCAGATCGTCCGAGCTTTCGATGTCCATCGACCGTGCGGCGATCAGTTGCTCCGCCGCCGTCGTGATCTCGGAGTCGGATTGTAACAAGGGTATGTGGCATGCCGCCGCATCGCGGCGGAGGCGGGCGAGGTGATCGGGCCAACGGAACAACGCATGATTGTACGTTCGGCAGAAGTCGGTCACGGTCGCCCCGAAAACGAACCCGGCATCGGCGAATGACAGCCGCAATTCGCTCTCTGGCATGAACCGACCGTTGAAGTACGCGAGGCTCGCCATTCCTGCACTTCCCGTAATATGAAGGTGCCCTCATCCTATCGGGTTCACCGTGTTCTCCCCCGATCAAATCCGAGACGATCTCCGCGGCGAGTACCGGGGCGAGCTCCATTTCGATGCACCCACGCGAAGCCTGTACGCCAGCGACGCTAGCCCGTTCCAAGTGATGCCGGCCGGGGTGGCGGTGCCGGAAGATGAAACCGATCTGCAAGTGTTGGTGAAGTACGCTTACGCCCAAGGGCTGCCCATCGTCCCCCGCGGTGCGGGAACCGGCCTCGCGGGGGAATCGCTCGGCCCCGGATTAATCCTCGATCTCTCGAAGCACTTTCAGAGCATTCGGCACACGGCGGAAGATCGGGCGGCGTGCGGTGCGGGGGTTCGTTTGGCGCAACTCAACGCGGCCTTGGCCCCGTTGGGCCGGAGATTCGCCCCCGATATCGCGAGTGCCCGTACATGTACCGCGGGGGGGATCGTCGCCACCGATGCTTCCGGCGGTAACGCTTTCGCCCACGGTTACACCCGCGATCACCTCGCCGGGGTTCGCGTACTCTGGGACGATGGTGAGATCGCCGAGTTGAAACGGAGCCACCTGCGACTCCCCGCCGCACAAATGCGCACGACGGAAATTCGTACGCAAACCTCGTTGCTCCTCTCGGCGCACCGCGAGTTGATTCAACTCGCCCGGCCGCACACCACCTTCAACCGGTGCGGCTACGCCTTGCAAGACGCGTTGACCCCGGCAGGCTTGGATCTCACCGCGATTCTCGCCGGTTCCGAAGGCACGCTCGCCATCGCTACGGAAGTGGAACTCCGCACGATTCCACTTCCCGGTGGTCGGTGTGCGTTCGCACTCGGGTTCGGTTCCCAACAGGAAGCCTTGCGAGCCGGGCTGACGCTCCGCGCCGTCGAGGGGATCACGGGTTGCGATCTGCTCGATCAGCGGTTGCTGTTGCTTTCCAAAGCCGCGATTGCCGAGGTCGGCATGGCGTTGCCGGAGGGCATCACCACGGTGTTGCTCGTGAACTTGGAAGCCGATTCCGAACCGACCGCGTTGCATCGTGGCCAAGGTGCCTTCGCCAAGATTGCGGAACACTTTCGTCCGTTGCTCCTCACCGAACCCACGGCGAATCCCGAGGGGATCGCCATCGTCGAGCGTTTCCGCACCGCTGCCGTTTCGGGGATGTACGCGCTGGCTCGGCGTGCCCGGCCGCTTTCGTTCGTGGAAGATACCGCCGTGCCGGGGGAGCAACTCGTGCGGTACGTGTCGGGCGTCGCGGAGATTCTGCGCCGGGCCGATCTCCCCGGTTCCTTCCTCATTCACGTGCTGACCGCTCAGGTGCATGTGCGACCGCTGGTCGATCTCGATTCCCCATCGGATCGGGAGCGAATGTGGGCCGTGGCCGAGCAAATCCATTCGCTGGCCATCGGCTTGGGGGGCACGATCAGCGGGCAGCACGGCACGGGGTTGGCCCGTACCCCGTGGGTGGAAAAGCAGTTCGGCCCGCTGGCGAAGGTGTTCGCGGAACTCAAACGCATCTTCGATCCGAAGAATATTTTGAACCCGGGCAAGATCGTCGGCCCCGATCCGAGCCGACCGGCGTGGCCGTTGAGGGAACCGGCAGAAGCCGCGAACGCACGCACGAATTTGCTGATTTGGCCCGGGGTGTCGCCGGAGGTCGAGGCGAGCAGTTGCAATGGATGCGGCGAATGCCGGGAGAGTGCACCGCCGATCCGCATGTGCCCAACTTTCCATTCGAGCGGGGATGAAGCGGCCAGCCCCCGAGCCAAAGCGAACCTGTTCCGCCGATTGATGCAGAACCCCGGCGAGTTGGGGGAACCCGAAGTGCGGGGGATCGCGGAACAGTGCGTGAACTGCAAGATGTGCCGGAGCGAATGCCGGAGCAAGGTGAACATCCCGAAGATCGCTTTGGAATTGAAATCGCAATACCACGCGGCCCACGGTCTCGACCGCGACGAATGGGTGCTGGCCCGCATCGAAACCCTGATGACGCTCGCCGGGAACTTCGCCTTCACCACTAATCGAATGTTGGATAACCGCCCCGCGCGTTGGGCGATCGAAAAGCTTTTCGGAATCTCGCGGAAACGCACACTCAACAAGTTCACCCACCGCACCTTCCTCCGGCGTTCGCGGAAGGCGGGCCTCACCCGTCGCAAGCCCAAAGGGGAGCGGCCGCGCTTGGCATACTTCGCCGATGTCTTCGTCAATTACAACGATCCACTCGTCGGAGTCGCGGCGGTGAAGGTGCTCGAACACTGCGGTTACGAGGTGTTTGTGCCCCCGCGTCAGCAAGGTTCGGGTATTGCGGCGCTCGTGCAAGGGGACGTGGAAAGTGCGCGCGAGATCGCTGCGGGAAACGTGCGAATCTTGGCGGAGTTGGTGCGTGAAGGCTACGAAATCATCGCTTCGGAACCTTCCGCGGCGATGATGCTCACGCAAGATTACCTCGATCTCTTCGACGACGGCGATACCCGGCTCGTGGCCGAACACACTCGCGAACTCGGGGAATTCCTCTGGCATTTGCACGAACGCGGGGCGCTCCCCGCCGATTTCGCCGGGCCGCTCGATGTGCAACTCGGGCACCATGTGCCCTGCCATATCAAAGCCTTGGGCGGAACCCCGGCGGGGCCGAAGCTCCTGGGGTTAATCCCCGGCGTGCGGGTTCACACGATCGATAAAAGTTGTTCCGGCATGGCTGGCAGCTACGGATTGAAGAAGGCGAACTACCTGCCGTCGCTCGCGGCGGGCAAGCCGATGCTCGATGAAATGCGCCGCCCCCGGGTTCTCTTCGGTTCGACGGAATGCGGTTCGTGCCGCATGCAGATGCAGCACGGCAGCGGCAAACGAACGATGCACCCGATTCAATACTTGGCGCTCGCTTACGGATTGATGCCCGAACTCGGCGAGCGATTGCTGAAGCCGTTGGGAAGGTTGGTGACCGATTGAATCCCTTCGAAGTGCTACTGTTCGCTTCGGCCCGCGATCTTGCCGGGTGCGGATCGTTACGCATCGATTTGAACGAAGGTGCGACGGTTACTCAGCTCAGCGTCGCACTCGCGCAGCGGTATCCCGTTTTAGCCGCGTTGCTAACGAAGTGCCGGATCGCGGTGAATCACGAATTCGCCGAGGGAGAACGGATTTTGCAATTGGGCGATGAACTCGCCGTGATCCCGCCGGTCAGTGGTGGGTGAAACTGAAATGTCGTGGTGCTCGGCGTCTTGAAGTTATCCCATGCGATTTTCGATTTTCTACCGCCTTGCTAGTGTGCCATTCGGTCGCGGAAGTCGTGGGGAGTCAGTTCCACATTGCCCGCGCGATCGTTGGATTTTGCGAGGTAGTGGCCATCGACCGATGTTTCGAGTGTGATCGTCCACTCCGCGACGCCCGCTTGCTGGAAGGTAATCTTCGCTGGCTGGCCATTGACAACCACAGTTGCGATTTCTCCGTTGTCGTGCGAGACGCCAGACACGATTCGTTTGGTTCCCTCCACTCGGATGCTGGTGATCAACGTCGCCGGGGGCAGGTCGTCGACGGGTGCGAAGAGTTTGGGGAAAGCGGTCGCATTGGCCGGCGCGA
>JBBQWA010000226.1:0-7516 GCA_038211045.1 Gemmatales bacterium | reverse complement strand
ACACAAAAAAATACTCCTACACACGTCGATCAACACATCGCACACCGTTATCGCCCCTCGCCATACTCCCCGTATGCGTGTGCCACTATCAACCACACCGTCGCTAACGCTTCCGGCTCCGAAACAATCACACTTCCTTCACGACGATGCGGGTGCCTTCCACTTCCACCACTTGCACCCGCGTTCCCGATGGAATGAAGCCCCCTTCGGTCACCACATCGACGAACTCATCTCCGAAGGCCACGGTTCCGGCGGGGCGGAGCGGCGTAGTGGCTGCACCAATGGCCCCGAGCAATCGGGCGGCTTGGGCCGCACCGGGCAGGGAGACCACTTCCTCGGCTTCGTTCTCCGAAGGGGAAGCCAGCGACATTTTATTCAGGATCGGAATCCTGTGAATGTACCGGGTGATGGCGAACGAGAGCGCGACCGCCGCGATCAACCCGAAGAGGTATTGCGAGGCGTTCTTGCCGAAGCCGATCCATTGGTTGCTCGTCTTGGGCAGTTCTTCGACCGTGACGAGCGTGAGCGAAGCGAGCAGCAGCATCACCCCGACGATACCGGTGGCGCCGAAACCGGGGAAGACGAACACTTCTATCAGAATCAACACCAACCCCAAAAGGAACAGCAGGCCGGCCAACACCACGACTTGCCCGTGGAAGCCGGTGTGCGCCCAGAACACGAGGATGAAGCAAAGCGCCGCGATGATTCCCGGCACGGTGGCCCCGGGCACTTTCAGTTCGAGGATCAAGCCGGTGAAGCCGATGACCACGAGCAGTACCGTCACCATCCGATCCCGGATGAAGTTGGCGAACATATCGAGCCACGCGGGGGTGGCATCTTGAACCTTGGAGGCTTCGACGCCGTACTTGGCGTAGAGATCCTTGGGATCCGAGGTGTCGGTGGTGCTGCGGGCGATGCCGAGGCGTTGGGCCTCGCTGGCGGTGAGTTTCAGCAGTTTGCCGCGCGGCTTCACGGTTTCCACGAGTTCCCAATTGGCCTTCTCGGCTTCGAGCTCGGTATCGGCCATCAAGCGTGTCTTGGATCGATCCACTTTGGAACGTGCCCGCACGATCGCGATATCCCGCTTCAGCATGCCGTCGATCAGGATGGCGGGGTAACCTTGGCGTTCGACCAGCGGTTTCAGGCTCTCGGCCCAGAGTTGCGGGTTCGCACCGGGCTTGCTCAGCGCAATCTCGAAGTTGCCGAATTCGGCTTCCTTGGCGGCTTCGCCATCGGCGCCTTTGTTATCGGTGCGCCGGCTCATCACGATCTCGGAGCATCCGAGGGCGATCACTGCGGCGGTATCCGGGGCGTCGTTGGGCACGAACGCGACGATCATCAGTCCGTCGCCGCCGCCATCGGGGTTCTCGAGCTTCTGCAAGTTCTCGGCGAGTTCGCGGGCGGCTTGCAGATCGCCGCCGCCGCATTCGAGGAAGAGGAACAGAATATTCCCCTTGCGATCCATCACGCCGCGGGCCATGCGAGCCACCGAATCGGCGACGCCTTTATCGATCGCCCCTTTGAGCGTGTAGCGGAACGCCACCGGAGGCCGGCCGCCGAGCGCATCGTCGCGGAGCGTACCGGGGAGAATGCCGAAGAGTTCCGCGACTTCGCCGCGACTGCTCGCGGTTCCGTTGACCACGCCCCATTCGAGCAATTGGGCTTTGGTGAACAATCCGGTTCGCCCTTCCTCGGCGAGCACTTTCGCCTCGGGCACGTTCACGCCGTTCTTTTCGAGTTCCTTGGCTTCGCGGAGATCGAGAAACCAGGCGCCGCCGTCTTTCTGCCCCTTCGCCAGCCGCACGTTTTTATCGAACATCTTGCGTGCGATGGCCGTGTGTTGCGGGCGAACCGAATTGAGAATCAACGGATACGCGGAGGCTTGGCGGTCGCTCAACGGGGGATCGTCGGTGCGGATGGCTTCGCCCAAGCTCGAATCTTTGCTCATCACGATTTGCTTACACGAGAGCACGGGCAGCACGAGGTGGCCGCTCACTTTCCCGTGGACGAAGGCGATGGTGCCGACGTCGTGCAGCTTGGCGATGAACTCCGCGAGATCGGCGGCGGCACCGAAGCTCGAACCCGAAACATCCTTATCGGTGGGGTTGAAGTCGAAGACGACTTGGGCCGGTCGGGCGTCGCCGAGGTTGCGGGCCGCTTCGACGCGGTTCACCACCCGAGTGACGCCTTCGCTGCTGAGGGGCACCGGTACCGCGATGTACAAGCCGATGTTTTCCGCCAACGCCGCGGGGCAGGCGAGAATCACTGCGAACAGGGCGAATCGAAGCGGGTAAGGCATGGCGCGAACCTGAGTACGACCGACAGCGGATGCGGAAGCATAGTAACAGTATAACCCAGCGGTGCCCTGCGAAGCAAAAGGTAACCCGATCCGCCGGGGATCGAAGGCCGATTGTAACGGGGAACGGCAGGTCTTCTTTTACCATCTCCCCTTGAGGGAGAGGGTGGTTCGCGCAGCGAACCGGGGGAGGGGTTTCTTTTGAATCGCCTCCCCTCTCCCCTCCCGGAGCTGGGCCCCGTGCGACTCTCTCCCTCAAGGGGAGATGGTAAAGCATCAGATGCCGTTCGCCTAACGGAGAAAGCGGGGCACTCAAGCGGAATTCAGCCCATCATGTCTCGGAATTGCTGGAACAGGTAAGTGCTATCGTGCGGGCCGGCCGCCGATTCCGGGTGGTACTGCACGGAGAAGGCGGGGAGCTTCGTGTGACGCAATCCTTCGCAGGTTTGATCGTTCAAATTCGTGTGCGTCACTTCCGTATCCTTCGGCATCTTGCTCGAATCCACGGCGAAGCCGTGGTTCTGCGTGGTGATTTCGACCGTCTTGTTCAACGCGTTAAACACCGGTTGGTTGGCGCCGCGATGGCCGAACTTCAATTTGAACGTACTCGCCCCCAAAGCTTGGCCCAAGAGTTGATGCCCAAGGCAGATGCCGAACACGGGCACCTTGCCGAGCAATCCCTTCACGGCATCCACGGCGTAACCGAGGGCGGCCGGATCGCCGGGACCATTGCTCAGGAACACGCCATCGGGCCGATATTCCAGCACTTTCTCGGCGCTCCACGTTCCCGGCACCACGGTCACTTTGCAACCCACTTGAACGAGGCAACGCAGGATGTTCCACTTCATGCCGTAGTCGATGGCGACCACGTGCTTGCTCGCCGGTCGTAACGGCATGACGTGCTGGGCGAGATCGCCGAAGCCTTTCTCCCATTGGAAAGCGCGATCCGGCACCACTTCCTTCACGAGATCGCGGCCGAGCATAGGAGGTGCGGCGCGGGCTTTATGAACGAGGCTGGCATGATCGAGATCGGCGGTGCTGAGCACGCCGGTCATGGCGCCGCGGGTGCGGATGTGCCGAACGAGTGCCCGCGTATCGAAGCCTTCGACGCCGAGGACACCGGCATCCTTCAAGTAGGCATCGAGCTCGCGCTCGCTGCGGTAATTGCTCGCCAATGGCGTGAGTTCGCGGACGATGAAGCCTTCGACCTGCACGCCCTTGGATTCCGCATCGTCCGGCGTGGTGCCGTAGTTGCCGATGAGCGGGTAGGTCATCGTAACGATCTGGCCTTTGTAGCTGGGATCGGTGAGGATTTCTTGGTAGCCGGTCATGGACGTGTTGAACACGACTTCGCCGGTCTTTTCGCCGGTCGCGCCGAATCCACGGCCGGTGAACACGGTTCCATCTTCGAGGGCGAGCTTCGCGGGAGTCATGGCATCTCGGCGGGGTTCACGGTGGGCAAACGTGCTTAGCTTATGGAACGGAGTGCCCATGTCCGCCGCATTCGCCCACGGTTTCCATGTTTGGCGTGCGGGGCGTGTGGCGAACTAGAATCCCCTGTAAACGCGAGTGGAAAATCGCAAATGGCGTTGCCCGCTGGGGAGAGGGCGCCCGAACAATATAAAACCCCCATGCCCGCCAGCCGCGATGAACGCCTCGCATTCCTGATCGACGATCTCGCGCATCGCCGCGCCGATCTCGAAGCCGCAGCCCAGCGGCACCCCGAACTCGCCGAGGAACTCCGCGAACTTTGGGCCGTGGCCCAATTCGCCCAGTTGGCCAAACCGCGGTTGTCGCAAACCACGATCCTTTCCGCGGCGCGGCCCGAGCAAGCTCCTTCCACGAACGCCCTGCCCCGCAGCTTCGGCGATTTCTATCTGCTCTCCGAACTCGGCCGCGGCGGCATGGGCGTCGTTTATAAAGCAAAACAACAGTCCTTGAATCGCATCGTCGCGCTCAAGATGGTGCGGGAAGCCCACCTCGCCAGCGAGTCGGATCGCGCCCGTTTCCGCACCGAGGCCGAATCGGCGGCGCGCTTGCAGCATTCCAACATCGTCGGCGTGTACGAAGTCGGCACGTCGGAGGGCCAAGCGTACCTCAGCATGGAGTACGTGGAAGGCCGCACGCTCACCCAACGGATCGTCGCCGAGGGGCCGTTGCCACCTCGTGACGCGGCGAAGTTCGCCGCGATCCTCGCACGGGCGCTCCAGCACGCCCACGAACAAGGCGTGCTCCACCGCGATTTGAAACCATCCAACATTCTGCTTGACGTTGCGAGCGGGGAACCGAAGATCGCCGATTTCGGCTTGGCCAAACTCATCGACCGCGTGCAAAGCCTCACGCTGAGCGGCGCCATCGTCGGCACGCCCAGCTACATGGCCCCGGAGCAAGCCACCAACCGCCGCGAGGTGAACGCCACGGCGGACGTCTATTCGTTGGGGGCGATCCTGTACGAGATGCTCACGGGCCGGCCGCCGTTTCAGTCGTCCAACCCCGTCGATACGCTCTTAATGGTGTTGGAACAAGAGCCGGTGCGGCCGCGGGATCTGAACGCTTCGGTGGATCGCGATTTGGAATTGATCTGCTTGAAATGCCTGCAAAAGCCGGCCGAGTTGCGCTACCCGACGGCCGCCCGACTGGCCGAAGATCTCGAAGCCTACCTCGTCGGCGATCGGCTCACGGTGCAACCGGGGAGCCTCGGATCGTTCGTATCGCGGTTATTGCGCGAAACCCACCACGCGGCGGTGCTCGAAAACTGGGGCCTGCTCTGGATGTGGCACAGCGTCGTGATCTTTGTGATCTGCGTTGCCACCCAGATTATGGAATGGATGGGCTTGCGTTCCCACGCCTACTACCTCGCCCTATGGGGGCCGGGCCTCGTCATCTGGGGGGCGATTTTCTGGCGGTTGCGGCGCCGCGGTGGGCCGGTGCTGTTCGTGGAACGGCAGATCGCCCACGCTTGGGCGGCGGGAGCCACCGCGAGTATCGGGTTGTTCCTGATCGAAGTGGTTCAGAAACTCCCTGCACTCACCCTCTCGCCGGTGCTGGCGGTCGTGGCCGGGATGGTCTTCTTCTTCAAAGCGGGTACGCTTTCCGGGCAATTCTATTTGTGGGTGCTGGCCTACTTCGGTACGGCCGTGGCCATGGCCGCATTACCGGGGATCGGTCATTTACTCTTCGGCGTCGTGAGCGCACTTTCGTTCTTCCTGCCCGGCTTGAAGTACTATCGGCAACGCAAACGTGCGGAACAGGTTGCGTAACTGGATGGAATTTCTGAGGTTGTGATAAAATATCTCGGTGCAAGCAATCCGTTTCCCATCGCGCCCGAAATTCCGCCACACTTCCGATGAACTTCCTCACGCCGGAGAATGCATGCCGAAGGATAATCGCAAAGCCAATTTTGGCAATACTTTACGCTGTTTGTTTTCGCAACACTTGGGGGAATCCCATTCTGACAGTCCGGCAGATTGCCGTGAGATTTCCCGTTGTTCTCGACATCACGTTCGCGGGTTCTGCTGAACGCAGACAAGTTGGGGGACTTTTTTGCGACTTATCACTAGACAGCCGTGACAGTTTGGTTACCATGAGCGGAACTTGAACCCCGGCTTCATACTTTCTGAACACCGGTTCAATATCGCTTAATGGCTTGGCTCTCCCCCATGCTGCTGACCCTTCCCAAATGCGCTGCCGCACGTGGCACCGGCTCGCCGGTATTCAATTCCCATCCCATCTTCATTGATTCTTCACCGCGCCTTCGCGCGGATTCCTTCGTTCATACTCTCTCTCGGAGCGGCTCTCCCATGGCCCGTTTCTCTCTGCTGCGATCCTTCGGATCGCTGGTTCTGATCGTCGCCGCGCTGCTTGCTTGCACGGGCACAGCGAACGCGCAGTCCTCTTGGTCCGGCGTGACGGGCGGCACTTGGGGCACGGCCGGAAATTGGTCTACTAGCACGGTTCCGACTTCAGCGACAGCCGTCATTATCCTCGGGCCAGCCAACGCGGCCGGTGTGCTCAACATCAATATCGCCGCAGCGGCTGCGGCCAGCACCATAAACTTCACAAACACATCTGCGACGACCTTGACCAACACGACCAGCGGAGCGAACCAAACTTTAACTATTAGTGGAGCAGGGGGTATCACCACCGGCACCGGCGCGGTGACCATTGGTTCCGCCACAGCGAATCAAAACATCAACATCGCGCTCGGTATCGCTCAAACTTGGAATATCGGTGCGGGGGGATTGACGGTAAACAACATCGTGAGCGGTGGTTTTGCCCTCACCAAGACTGGGGCGGGGACGCTAACCCTTTTCGGAGCGAATACCTACACGGGGTTGACGACGATCAGTGTCGGGGCCATTACGGTGAGAAATGCCTTGAGCTTGGGTTCAACGGCCGGGGCCACCAGCGTCACATCTGGTGCCGCGTTGCAACTTAGCACGGTTGCCGTGGGTGCCGAAGCCCTGAGCTTGAATGGGACCGGGATCTTGTCCGGCGGGGCACTCCGCAACATCGCGGGCACCAGTAGTCTTTCCGGTGGAATTACGCTTACCGGCCCGACACGGATCAATACCGACGCTGGCACCATGACTTTGAGCGGTGCAATGACTGGGGCGTTCGGCTTGACCGTCGGCGGGGTGAGCAACACTACGATCTCCGGTGCTATCGGCGTGGCAGTTACATCACTCACCAAGGATGGCACGGGTCTCTTAACACTTTCGGGAACCAATGCCTACGTCGGAACATCGAACGTGACGGCCGGCGTCCTGTCCTTTACCACGACGCTGGCGATCCCGGGCTACTCGACCTCTCCCGCGACCGCCTTCGGCACCTTCGCCGTCCCCAGGATTACCGCGTCCAGCGGGGCGACCGTTGCCTTACCCTTCGGTGCCGCAACCAACGCCGTCACCACCACAGACATCACGGGATTCTTGGACGGCACCTACGGTATATTCGCTGCGGGCTCTTCATTGGGAATCGACACCACCAACGCATCACCCAGCCCCGCCGTTCTCACTACCATCATCACCAACACCACGGTAGGCCAACTGGGCTTCACCAAGACGGGCACAAATGCCCTGACCGTCAACTCGGCCAACACTTATACCGGCCCGACGTCAATCGTGAATGGAACACTCAATGCCTCAATCATCGGCAACGTTGGAGCCACTTCCAGCTCGCTGGGCGCGCAGACGACCATTGCACTTGCCACGGTTTCCC
>JBBQWA010000225.1:0-7561 GCA_038211045.1 Gemmatales bacterium | reverse complement strand
TTTCCAGTTCGGTGAGGCCACCGGGTGCGAGCGGCAAACCACCGAGGCCATCGGCCACGAGCATGACGATCTTGGAATCGTTCTTTTCGCGCAGTTCGCGGATCAAATCGTGGGTGTTCATGGCAATCCTATCGGAGTGGGGTTCGAATCAGTTTAGTGAAGGCGGGTGCAACCGAAAGCGATGCGTTGGATCGCCGTGAACGTTTCCAAAGCTTCGGCAATCCGTTGGAGTCATCGTATCGATGTGGCCATTCGTAAAGTGCTGGCCAATCCCCATTCCCACCGCCGTGCCCACGAAGCGGACGATCTGGGAATTGATCTCCGGGAAGCGCTCTTCGGTCGCAAGCCCAAAGTTTAGCGTTTACTTTTCACCATCCACAGCAGCGATGTCCGGATTGACTTCGTACGCCATGCGGTGCGGGATTGGCTCTCCGAGGCCGACCTACAATCCCACCCGTCAGAACCGGTATATCCGGCGCATCATTCGGAGCAAGTTCCGCACCGGTTACGGTATACGGAGGCCGAAGCTTCAACTAAAGTAGAAGCATAGGTTTCTGCCGTATTGCCTTCGACCGAGGTCGCCTCGATGCAACTGCCCGACGAAAATATCGAATATCAGTTCCAGCGGTTGCTCAACCCCACCCAAGAAGCGTGGACTCCGCTGGCCGAGTTGCAATCGGCGAACTTCCTTTCCCCGGATCGCCTCGAACAGATGCGAACGCTGCTGAGCGCCGTCCGCGGCCAAGTGGCCGCCGAACGCGAACTGGTGAACCCCCCGGCGAAACTGCAACCCCTGCAAGCCGGGTTTATCGATCTCCCCCAGAAGATGCTCGATCAGTACCGGCGCAAAGGGGATGCCAGCGAACTGGGAAAACTTCTGCGCATCGCCAATCGGTTGAAGGAAAACACCGACCGCTGCGTCGTCCTCGGCATCGGCGGCAGTTACCTCGGTGCGAAGGCTCTTTTCGATTCGCTCTGCCACACGTTCCACAACGAATTGCCCAGCAAGATGCGGATGGGCAAACCCCGGATCTACTTCGAAGGTAACAACCTCGATAACGATGCCCTCCAAGATTTGCTCGAACTTTTGGAGAATACCTGCGTCGAACCGGAAGTCGCCGAGGAACGCTGGGGCATCATCGTTATCAGCAAATCGGGCGGCACGCTCGAAACCGCCACGGCCTACCGGGTATTCCGGGCGGAGATGGCCAAGTTCTACGGCCCGAAATCGGAATGGTTGAATCAATTGATCGTGCCCGTGACCGGGCCGAGAGGCAAACTCCGCGACTTGGCCCGCGCCGAGGGAATCGCCGACGATGATATTCTGACGATCCCAGACGATGTGGGCGGCCGCTACAGCGTGTTCACCCCGGTGGGCTTGCTCCCCGCTGCGGTGATGGGCCTCGATGTGCGGGCACTGTTGCTCGGTGCCGCGGCCATGACCAAACGCTTCCTCGAAGAACCGTTCGACCGCAACCCGGTTCTACAGTTCGCGGCCGTGAATCACTTGATGAACGAGGAACTGGGCAAGAAGACTCGGGTGATGGCAATCTGGAGCAAGAAGCTCGAATCGATCGGATTCTGGTACGATCAACTTCTCAGCGAATCCTTGGGCAAGCAGAATCGCGGGGCCACTCCGATTTCCAGTGTCTACACCCGCGACTTGCACAGCCGGGGCCAACAGCACCAAGAGGGCACCCGGGATAAAGTCATCAACAACCTCGTGGTGCGTTCGCCCAAGCACCCACCGATCATGGTCGGGATGAGCGACCGCAATGAAGACGAGTTGAACCAGTTCAGCCGCCGCAGCATTCCGGAAGTTCTGGATGCGGCCTTCAAGGGCACCAACCTCGCCTACTTCGATGCGGCCCGACCCACCGCGGACATCGTGTTGCCGAACATCAGCGAACATTCCATCGGCCAACTCCTGCAAATGCTCATGTTGGCGACCGTGGTGGAAGGCCGACTCAGCAACACCAACCCCTACGGCCAACCGGGCGTAGAAGCTTACAAACAAGCGATGATGAAGATCCTGAAGGCCCAGCCGAACCTGCCGAAGGGGGAAGTCGCGGACGCCGCGAAAGGGAAGTAATTTCATAAGTTCGTCGGCTTTGCGTGGGCCTATTTCGGGGTGAAGTTGGATAAACTCACCGCCCTCTCGATCGATTCGTTCGATGTGACGGATGAAGATTTGCAAGCGCTCGCCGCGTTGAAGAATCTGACCGAACTGAGCTTGGATTGTTTCAAAGCGACCGACGCTACCTGTAAGGATCTCGGCGGCACCCGGGTGACCGACGCGGGATTGAAACAACTACGCGGTTTGGCCCGCCTTCGTTCGCTCAACTTGGCTCACTTGGATGTATCGGAAAAAGGCTTGAAGGAACTCGGCAAGTTGAACGAGTTGGAAGATCTCGAACTCTACAACACCCAGACGACAGACGGGTGCATCGCGGTACTCAAAGAGTTCGAAGCTCTCGCGGATCAACGTCTTCGATTCGCGGTTGACGGATGTGGCCATTGCTACTTTGCGGAAAGCCCTACCGAAATGTGAGGTCATGGAATTCATCCCACTCCGATACCGATAGTTGAAACTCACCCCTTCCCGAACTTCCGCAGCCCGCCGACCATTTGCAGCATACCGCGCCAGCGGTCGCGCAGCTTCCGCGAGTGCGTGGCCCGCAGCATCCCTTCCATGACGTCGGCACTGGCCGGGTCGTTCGTGAGAGTCGCATCCACGTGCGGGCGGAAGGTTCCACCGCGAACGCTGACCGTCAGCGGGATCGTCATTCCCAACAATCCTTCTTCCCCTTGAGTTACGCCCCAACCGCTGTCGCCGCGGCCACCGAAGGGCGTAGCCGGGTGGGCCGTTGGGGCGATCACGTCGTTCACCACTGCGGCGCCGACCTTCAATTGCAACGCCACCGCTTCCCCGCGGCTGAGATTGCCGCTGAACACCGCCGAGGCCAAGCCGAAGGGGGTTTCGTTGGCCATCGCGATCATCTCGGCTTCGTTGGAATACGGGAACACGCCGAGAATCGGGGCGAAGGTGGCCTCGTTGGCGATGGCCATGCCGGGGTTCGCATCGAGGATCACCGTGGGGGCAAAGTAGCCTGCGGCGGCGGATTTTGTGCTGCGGAGTAATCGGGGCGAAGGTGATTCACCCGCGAGCTTCTCGGCGTGCGCCACTTGCCCCGGTGTCACGAGCTTCACCGGTTCCGCCTCTTCGACCATCGGCCGCAACAGTTCCACGAACTCGGCGTAGCGGTTCCGGGGCACGAACACCCGGCGCGTGGCCATGCAGGTTTGCCCGCGATTCAACACCGCGCCGTACCACGCCGAGCGCGCCGCGAGGGGAAGGTTCGCATCTTCGAGCACCACGAACGCATCGCACCCCGAGAGTTCCAGCGTGCTCGGAATCAAACGTTCACCCAACCGTGCGGCCAACTTCCGCCCGACGCCATCGCTGCCGGTGAAGTGGAGGAAATCGATCTCGGCTTCGATCAGTTGCGGCCCGGCTTCCCGCGTGGCGGGGAGTTCGATCAAAAGATCGGCGGGGAATCCGGCTTGGCGAAAGAGTTCGCCGAACAGGGCGGACGTCCGCGGCACCAGTTCGCTCGGCTTCCACAGCACCGCGTTCCCGGCCACGAGCGCATGGGCCAGCGGCACCACGTTCAGGAACGTCGGGTAGTTCCACGTGCCGATGAGGCCGACGATACCGTGCGGGGAACGGTGGATCGTATCGCGGCTACCCATGAGCCAGAGCGGGCGTTGGCCGACTTTTCGCGGTCGCAGGATGCGCTCGGCATTGGTGTGCAGGAACTTCAACGCACTGGCGGTAGGCAGGATATCGGTAGCGATCATCTCATCGGGGGTGCGGTCGATATCCGCGAGCGCCGCCATGCCAATGCTGCCGGCCCGTTCGACGAGGAGGTAGCGCAACTCGCGGGCGCACTTCGCCCGCTCGGCAACGGGCAGTTCGACCCAGCTTTGCTGCGCACGGCGAGCACGGGCGGTTTCTTCGGGGAAAGGCACGGGGGAATGTTCCATGCCTCCGTTTTACGGATACACGTGTGCGGTTCTACAGTGGGTGTTCTTCGTTGTGGAGTCCCGCCTTTAGGCGGTCTTGAATTGCATTCCAAATATCAAGACTGCTTGAAGGCGGGACTCCAACGAAGCGGCGGTCTCCGCCTATACTCCGAACAATCACAACAATACAACCGCACTGGCGAGCAGGGAGCATCAGCGACCGGAGGTTATCCCCCGATGAAGCGTCGAACGATCAATACAACCATCGTTATTCTTTGCGATCGCCTCCGGTCGCTCACGCTACCGGCTCGCCTGTGCGGTTGGTTTTGTAAGTCGGGCCGCAGATCGAACGCAGTGCGATCAAGCTACGACATGAACTTCGGTACGAAGATGTCGGGGCAAGTATTTGTATTCAAATCCCGGTGGCTGGGGGACGGCCGACCGATAAGCCGGGTTTTGTCTCCGGTTCTTGCGAACCGGACGACGATCATTTCTCTAGCCCGACGGTCGCCCGTCGAATCAACAGCAGCCTACCCGAGAGTCGTAACGGATCGGGCCGATCCTGCTCTCTGTTTGGCCTTGCTTCCGGTGGGGTTTGCCGAGCCGACCGGTCACCCGGTCGCTGGTGCGCTCTTACTTTAAGGGCTTGCGCCCCGCACCATTTCACCCTTACCCCTTCGGGGAGTGTTCAGTGTTCAATGTGAAGTGTTCAATTCAGAACTCTATGCTGAACACTGCACACTGCACACTGAACACTCCCCGAAGGGGCGGTATCTTTCTGTTGCACTGTCCCGCCCGCTGGCGGAAGTGCCCCGGGAGGCACAACCGTTACCGGGGGTAGGCGTTATCTACCACCGCGCCCAATGAAGCCCGGACTTTCCTCCCCGCTCGGGTTGCCCCTCGCGCAGCGATCGTCCAGCCGACCGTCCCTTCGCCAAGGGTATCTTATCGGAGCCGCGAGCGTTCGCGAGCGATTCCCCCAACTCGCTCGCTGACGCTCGCGGCTCTGTTCCGCATCGCCCCGCAGATTCGCCAAAGTCCGCAGGGTCGCGCGGTCGATGGAAAGCCCATGGGTTACGCCGTTCGCCTCGACGCCTTCCACGGGCCGCTCGATCTGCTCCTCTATCTGGTGAAGAAAGAGGAAGTGGACATTCTCGAAGTGCCGATCGCCCGGTTGGCCGATCAATTCTTGGCGTACTTGCTCACGCTGCGCGAGATCGATGTCGAACTGGCCGGGGAGTTCCTCCTGCTCGCCGCGACGCTCATGGAAATCAAAGCGCGATCGTTGATTCCCGTCGAGCACCTCGAACTCGGCGATGGCGAGGACGGCGATCCGCGGGCGAACCTCGTGAAAGATTTGTTGGAATACCGCCGGACGAAAGACACCGCGGCGGCGCTCGACGACATGGCCGGCCGCAACGCGATGCACTTCGTTCGCATTCAACCGGTGGAACCTTCGGATCCGGGGCGGGTCGCGGTGAAGGCCGTGGAACTCTGGGACTTGGTGAGCGCCTTCGCCCGGCTGATGCGGGAAACGCAGGCAACGCAAGTGCAAACTTTGGTGCAAGACGATACGCCGCAACACGTGTACGAAACGTGGGTGAAGGAGCAGGTCGAACGGGCGGGGCGTTTGAACTTCCGGGATATCTTCACTCCGCCGTACCACCGCAGTCGGTTGGTCGGGTTGTTCTTGGCGGTGTTGGAATTGATCAAGGTTCACGCCATCGGCTTGGTTCAAGAGGGGCTCTTCGCCGAGATTTGGCTGCACTCTTTCGCGGTCGATGCCGCGCAAACCCTACCGCTCGCGGCGTAGCCATTGGATATTCAAAAGGCGGGCGGGCCGCAGGTGAACAAGCCCCGCGGTGCGTGGTTCGCCGACGCGGGGCTTGTCCGCACTTCGTGCGACCGACGGCCGGGCCTGCCCTACAAAGCGGTGGTGTTCCTCATCCCGAATGCCCGCAACACACCCAGCACCGCGAGTGCCACCGCGATCATCAACACCGAAACGGCGAGCCCCGCTTCCACATTCCCTACGCTCAACTCGAAAAAGACCGACGTCGAAAGCACCTCCGTGCGATTCCGCGTCGCCCCGGCGAAGAGCAGCACGGGGCCGAACTCGCCCAGCGACTTCGCCCAGGCGAGGGCCGCCGCGGTGAAGAGACCGCGCCGGGCTTCGGGTAACGAGATTCGCCAGAACGCTTGAGCGCGAGAACAGCCGAGCGTTTGCGCCACCGCTTCGGTACGCGGGGAGAGTTGTTCGAACGTGGATCGCATCGTCCGCACGGCGAACGCCGCGGCGCTTACGAACTGCGCGAGGATCACCGCCGGCACGGCATAGGTGATGCTCACGAAGCGCTGCACATACAATCCGGGGGACGTTTGAAAGAGAATCAACAAGCTCAACCCCACCACCACCGGCGGCAGCACGATCGGCACATCCACGAGCAAATCGACGATGCCACGGCCGGGGAAGCGGGTTCGGGCCAACAAATACCCCAGGGGTACAGCCACCGCCACCGAAAACGTGGCCGACACCGAACAACTCACCAAGCTCAGAATAATGGACGAGCGAATCTCCGGGGAAGCCAGCGCCTTCGCCAAGTGCACCGGCGAAGTTTGCAGAGCATCCGCCAACAATAAAGCTACGATCAACGCGACGTAGAATCCGCCGATCAGCCCGAGGACAAGGAAGAACGGCAAATTGGAACGTCGGTTCACTTCGCCACCCCGGGGTATCCGGCTTCGCGGAAGCGTTGCATTCCCGGTTCCCCGGCGATAAACTCCGCGAGCTTCTTGGCTTCGGCGGGATCGGAAGATTGTTTCAACGTTGCCACCTCGACCCGAGCCGATACGCCCTCGAACTCGGGCAGCTTCAAGATCGTTTGCCCCGCGTAACCGAGGGCTACGGCGTCCCACACGATGGCGGCATCCACGCTGCCCAGCTTCGCCGCGTTGGCGGCTTCGGTCACGGTGAACGTCTCGATGGCGCGGGGTGCGAGCGCATCCCACTTTCCCGTCGCCGCGAGGTGGTTCCGGGCCACTTTGCCCGCGGCCGCACCGGAGTTCGGCACGGCCACTTTCACCCCGTCATTCAACAGATCGTTCCAGTTCGCAATGCCCTTCGGATTGCCCGAGGCGGTTAGAACCACGATCGACATCGAAGCGACGGGGAACGATTCCCCGATCATGCCACGTTCCTTGGCGGCTTCCACGTACGAAGAATCGGCGGGGAAGAAGAGATCGACGGGCGCGCTCGGATTCACCATTGCGGCCTGTGTGAGGATCGTTTCGGAAGGGCCGAAGCGCAGTTCCACCGCTCGGCCCGTCGCGGCTTCGTAATCCTTGGCGATCCGTTCCAACGGCATCCGCACCGCCGGGGCCGCGTACACGATCAGCGGCCGCACCCCCGGCTTCTCCCCAAATTTCAGGGTGAACAATGCCGCCGCCGCGAATGCGAGCAGTGCAATAAAGATCAGGATGTATCGAGGGCGTTTCATGTGGGCCATTTCCACAACCTGCAAAGGGTGGTGGGTTT
>JBBQWA010000224.1:0-7573 GCA_038211045.1 Gemmatales bacterium | reverse complement strand
ATCACCACCGTGAGATCCATCGTGCCGTTCGGCACGCATTGGCAACTCAATCGGCTTTCCGGCGTCACGGAACGGGCCGTGTCGAATCGGAAAAGGGGACAGGCATGTTTATCTACTTTAAATTAAACATGCCTGTCCCCTTTTCCGCTTCCTGTGCCATTCTTGCCTGTCCCCTTTTTTGCCCAGCGGATTTGGGTGTCGCCGGGGAGGGAACCGGAAGTGAAGACGGAAGCAGAAAAACTTACCGATGTTTGTTCACCTTGATCTTCAACCCTGGCGATTCGATGGCGATTTGTGAGAGAGTGTTTGGGGTAACCTTAGTATTTGACAAATCCAAATCCTTCAATTGCGGAACATTTCTGAGAATCACCTTGTTGACTGTGGTATTTCGCAGATCAAGTTCCTTAATTGCCGCCCCTTCAATCTCGACGATTTCCAACAAAGTTGAATCAACGACGATTTCAGTTAGATGATCGACTCTCGCAATTTTGAAGTAAACAATCTTGGATCCGGTAATTGCCAAAGAATTCAAGGCTGGCATGTCTTCTATAGAGAAGCATCTTAGTTGTGAAATACGGTTTTGATTGACAACTGTTATGTGTCGTATGTTCTTATGGCGAGAAAATGCGTTTATTCCTGCTGAACCTACATCTGTTTCCCCCAGAGTAATTTCTTTGAGCTGCACCATGGCACTCAAATAAAAAATGCCCTTGTCCGTCACGGTGTTTCCATCTGATACTTCGACTGCTGCGACATCCGGCCAAGTTGATACTGCCTGCAAATCGGAATCTTCAATTCGACGTCCCTGCAACACAACTCGTTTTACGCTGGTCGGAAGTAATTGTAGCGGCAGAGATGGGGTGCTATTGTTTTCAAGCCTTCGTATCGTCATCGTGGAAGTCTTCTCTTCAAAATTTGCATCACCTTTCAATTCTAGATAGTTCTTGACCCATTCTACCGTGGAAATTACTTTAACTTCCTCTGCTCTCACAACTTCTTGTTGTCCCAAAGCACATACCAGTAGCAAGCAATGAAACCGTATCCGCTTGCCAATTGTGGATTGCCTTTTCATCAGTTCCCCCCTTGCGGGATGGCTTGTGACAACTGGATGAACCTGTTGACGAAATTTGTATAGCTTTCCCCGTTCTCAATTACCATTTTCTTTGAAACGGTATCGTTAACTGAAGGGTTAACGCTCCTAAGGAACACGCCGTAAGGCAAATCAAAACCAATTGTTTTCCAAGTGTTTTCCAACGTGTTGCCCATGAAAGGTCCGTCGATAACTTTACGCTCACTATGTTCGATCAATACTACTATATAGGCAACGTGCTCGCCTCCGTCGTTTCCATTCGGGGTCAGTATCTTGTCGAATCGTCGCCAACCGAATGCCGACACCTTTACTTTTTCAGTAATAGTCCCGTCGACAGTTGCGATGGTATTGTCAAATGACAGCCTAACCGAAAAGGTCTTTGTGAACTGCACACGATCAGGATTGGTGCCCAGGGATTCAAAGTGCCGGTTATCAAAATCGATTGCCGGCGGCACAAACACACGCATCTCGGGCGATTCGCCGGTGCCGTTGGCAACGCTAACGCCCTCCGGCAATTCATATGATGTGTTTTCTTCGCTCCACTCCGCATCGAACAACGCGACAGTTGCTTCCGTGTCTATTCCCAGCGAGTATCCCTCGCCATCTTCGAGCGTCAGAGTTATGGCGTCATTTTCCTCGGTAATCAAGTCGAGAAAGGCCTCTACATCGATTTCAACCTCCGTGTCACCTGCCGCAAAGATCACTGACCCGCCAATGGTTCGGTAGTCAGTTCCTGACGTGGCGCTACCACTTACGAAGTAAGCAACCGTAAGTGCGGCTGCAGGATCCCCGGTGCGTGTGAAATGGAAAGTGCCAATGGCATTTCCTTCCATGGCATCGGAAATCTTCACGATGCTCACAACTGTGGATTCATATTCGACATCGACCGTCACCGTCTTCATCACACTCCCACCCACTCCATCGCTCACGGTGAACGAGATCGTTTCGATCCCCACCCAATCGAGGGCCGGGGTGTAGGTGAAGGCTCCCGTACTGCTATCCAACTCAATGCTACCGCGGAATGGCCCCATGACGGCGATGCTCACGATCAGCGGGTCGCCGTCGGCGTCTGACGCGCCGATGAGCAGGTTGGCCACAATCGGAGTGGCGCGGTTGGTGCTGAACGATAGGTTCGATGCCGTCGGTGCGTGATTCGTCACACCAATGCTGGCCGTCGCACTGGCGGTGGCGCCGTAGCTATCGACCACTTGATAGGCGAAGCTATCGGTGCCACGGTAGCCCGTCGGTGGGATGTACATGAAACTGCCGTCCGAGGCCAGCGTCACATGGCCGCCTTGGGTCGTGGGTGCACTCGTTTGCGGGGCGGCGGTCAGCGTCGCACCGCCGAAGGCAATGTCGTTCGTGAGCACGTTGCCGTATAGGGGCGTGCCCGAGTGCGTGGTGAACGCATCGCCTGCGGCCACCGGACTGCCGCCCGTTCCGCCGCCATCGCCGACCTTCACCCGAATGCTGACCACCTGCGTCAGGGCGGCTTTGTCCCAGAAGCGGATGTCGAACGTGTCGTAGCCTTGGAAACTGCTGCTCGGCGGGTTGTACGAAATCGCGTTTTGGGCGCTCATCCACACCCGGCCCCCGGCCGCCGTGGCGAAATCGTAATTCGTGCGCGTGCCCGCCGCGTCCACCACCCATAGGGCATCGCCGTCGGCATCCGCCGCCCCGGTTTGGGAGAGCAGATTCGCCAGTGGAACGCGGAAGGATTGATTGCGAGCGGTGCCGAAGAAAAGTTGCGTTCCGGCGACGCTCGGCACTTCGTTGGCGACGGTAATGGTGCCGCTGGCCGTCGGCGAGGTGTAGCTGCCTTGCTTCAGGGTGTAGGTGAACGAGTCGGTGCCGACGAAGGCGTTCGCGAGCACGCCGCCGGGGCCGATCTTGCCGGCCGCGGGCTTGTAGCGCACGGCCGCGCCGAAACTGCCGAAGGCGAAGGTGGTGCCGGCGGTCGCGGGGGAGTCGAGGTAACCCTTGAGCGGGACGGTGCCGCCGATGTCGTTCGCCAAAACCGAGCCCAAGGTGGTGAGGGCAGCGCTTTGCTGGATTGTGAATGAGTCGGGGTTGGCCACGGGATTCCCCGAAGGCACGATTCTATCGTCCAGAGATTCCAATCTCAACTTACGCTTGTTAAGCTGGGAGGGGGGGGCAATCTGCGTCGGCAAGAATCGGCGGACCAGTGTGCGCACGGGGTGTATTCGTGGTGAAAGGAACGCTCGCACAGGCATGTTGGCGTATCGCACGACGCTATGCAAGTTCAATGTGCCGAGAATTCCGCATATTCAACGAAATCGCCTACTTTCGCTCGATGAGCAACTCGTGACCCTTGCGAATCGAGGGGAATGCCAACGATTCCGCGTCAATTTCATCGAGGGAATGCCAAGCGAATGCATGCACGCCATCCAAGGATTTCGCAGCCGTCGGATCGACGGCCACCGCCGTGAAGATGAAATCGCACACCGGGTAGAGCACATCCCGATACGCATATAAATTGGGGTGCGAACACAAGAACGAAATGCTTTCGATATCGAGATCCACTTCCTCGCGCACTTCGCGGCGCAACGCATCCTCGGCGCTTTCGCCAATGTCGATGAAGCCACCGGGGATTCCGAGTTTCCCTCGGGCGGGTTCTTTCGCCCGTTCGATGAATAGCGCCCGACCATGGGCATCGAAGATGAATGCGGCGGCCGCGCAGGTCGGGTTGAAGAAATAGCAAAGGGAACAGGAAGGGCACCGGAGCGGATTCGCTCCGGGTTCGCATGCGGCCCCGCAACGCGGGCAGTAGCGGAAGAGATGTTTCGGTTCCATACCCGGCATCATACGGCAGCGCTGGCATTCGCGGTTCAATCGCGGGCGAAACGGTTTTCGGCGCGCTCGCGGTTACGACGGCTGATCCCCGGCGTGTATGTTCGCGTCGGGGCGGGCGAGTTCGTGGCGAACAGGTTCACCCAACGATCGTACACTTTATCCCAGAATGATTTATCTTCGGGCTTGTCGCTGGTGGGGTACGGGGCGATCACCGTGTTGGAATTCGGGTAGGCGCTTTGGGCCGGGTTGAAGTTGCCAATGGATGGGTTGGTCGCGCCGGCGGGTGGCCGACCCAAGGGTGGGAGCTTTGTGCCCACTTGGGGCAATCGCGTGCCGACGGGTTGCGGAGCGTAGGCGCTGCCCACCGGCGTTCCACCCGGCAGCGATTGGATCACCGGGATGTTCTGAGCGTGAGCCGCCGTGGCGAGACCGAACAACAGGCATCCGAAGATAGCACGCATATTGAAACCCGCGGAGTGAGGAATCGAAACCGTCGTTTGCAAATCCACACGCCGTATGCCCGATTCCGTTCCTCGTGTCAAGAAAATTAGGGAATTGTTCTCGTTCGAACGCTTTTAGATTTCGATCCATTCCTTCGGGATCATGTCGGTGGTGTCGATGGTGGAATCCGCGAACCAGCGGGCCGGGGCGATCACGATTTTCGCGGGGGACGGATTCAACCACGCCCCCCACCAACTGAAAGAACTGTTCGCAATCACGTGGTGCCGGCAGAGGCTCATCAATCGCAAGTCTTCGTAGGCCATCGCACCGCCGTTGCCTTCGACGTACACCGCCGAATCCCCGAGGGGAAGATTCTCGCGGCACCACGCCAGATCGTCGGAAAATACGAAGAATGTGGGAGCCTCCGTGCGTTCCCGCATCGTTCGGATCGATTCGCGGTAATACTCCAGCGGGGCCAAACCGTGGGTTTGGTTCGTGTGGGCCACGCTGGCATAATCCCCGCGCCGCACATGCAGAGACACCGCATTCGCATTCGCAATCTTCACCGCATATTCGCGGTTCGATGCATTCGGTTCGCGCTTCGGCGTCAACTCAATTCGCAATAGCTCGGCCGAGTGTTGGAAGTATTCCGCCGATTGCCAATAGCCTACATAGAGGGCATTCCGCTTGGTGGGAAGCCCCGCCCGGTAACCCGGTGGAAGATATTCAATAACATCCATTTGAAGACTGCAAGTCGCCGCGGCGCGGGCGAGCCAACGCCCCGGCTTACTGGTTTTCAACTTCGGCAATTGCGAGGGTTCCGCAATCTCGGCAGAGATGGGGTAGACGCCGAGTTCGTAACTCCGCACAGTTTGGCCCGGCACGATCTCCCCGAAGGATCGCAAATCGAGGTGCAGCGGCACGCCGAGGGCCTCGGCGAGTTGCCTGCCGAAGGCGTACTGGAAGAGTTGGTTGCCGAGGCCGCCCATCAATCGGACTGCGAGCATCGCTACCGTTTCCGCCGGGGGTATGGAACATGGCCTTGCCAAGGGGTTGCCGCAAGCCGTAGTTTACGAATCCGTTCATTCTCGGGGGATTCGATGCCAGCGGTCAGTGTGCTTTTGCCGGTGTTCAACGCCATGCCGTACTTGAAAGAGGCGGTCGCCAGCATTCTGAACCAGACCTTTTCGGATCTGGAACTGATCGCGATCGACGACGTCTCCGCCGATGGAAGCCTCGAATACCTGCGGAGCATCGCCGATCCGAGGATGATGGTGTTCGCTCGGCCGAAATCGGGGTTGTCTCGAAATTTGAACTTCGGCATCGGCATCGCCCGCGCTCCGATCCTCGCCCGCATGGATGCCGACGATGTTTCTCTGCCGCAGCGGATCGAGAAGCAATTGGCGTTTTTGAATGCCCATCCGAATGTCGTCGCATGCGGCAGTCACATTCAATTCCTCGATCCCGCCGGAACCTTGGGCGAAGTGCAACGCTACTATACCGGGGATGCCGGGATCCGGTGGAATCTGCTTATCGACTCCGCGATTGCTCACCCGGCGGCGATGTACCGGAAATCGGCGATTGAGAAGGCCGGGCTGTACCATCCGGAGTTGGAACCGGCGGAAGATTACGCCCTCTGGTTGGAACTCGCTCGCTATGGCCAACTGGCGAACGTTCCCGAGCTGCTGTTTCAATACCGCATCCACCCCGGCAGCGTATCATCCCGCCGCGTGGAAGTTCAACGGGATCAAGTGCGGGAAATCTCGCTGCGGCACCTCTTGGCCAGCGGCTATGCCGAAACGGAGGCCGAAGCCGAGGCCTTCCGCCGCATCGCCCGCGGCGAATCGCCGAGCGATCCCGCAAACATCGATTCGTACATTCGGGTCGCTCGGAAATTCTTGGCAGAGCAACCGACCGCTCGCGGCATCGCTCGACGAAAATTACTCGGCTTCGCCAAACGTTCCCGGGGTTGGAATCGAATCCGGGCACTCCGCCGTGCCATTCTCTTTTCGTGAACCGGAGCGATCGCATTCCTAGGCCGCCGCGAGTTTCGATCATCATCCCCTGCTATCGCCAAGGGCGGTACCTCGCTGCGGCGGTACGGGCCGCGGTGGCCCAGAGTTATCCGAACATTCAAATCGTGGTGGTGAACGACGGCTCGGACGACGATACCGAAGACGTGACGAGAAGCTTCGGAAGCCGCATCGAATATCTCTCGAAACCCAACGGCGGCCTCGCTTCGGCCCGCAACGCCGGCATTCGGCACGCGACCGGCGAGTACCTCTTCTTCCTCGATGCCGACGATTCGATCCCGCCGATCGCGCTCGCCGAACTCGTGAAAGCCGCCGAGGTCGGCGGCGGATGCACCGCAATCATGGGGTACCGCACGTTCGAACAACCGGGCGAATGGATCGGCGGCGAAGATGCCCCGGATGGGGAATCGCTGTTCCCGTGGTTGCTGGTTCGCAACTATCCCGTGCATTGCTACTTGGTTCCGCGCCGTTTCGCAAACGCCGTGGGTGGCTTCGACGAAACGATGCCCACGCACGAGGATCACGAATTCTGGATGCGGATCGCCTCGATCGCCCCGGAGATGCGCACGGTTCCGATACGCGGTGCGGAGTACCGCCAACACCCCGGCAGCATGAGCCGGAGCCTTACACGGATGGGCTTGGGCCGATTGCGGCTGTTGAAGAAAACCGCGGAGATCGTTTGTGCGAACCGGGGAATCGCAAACGAACATGGGGGGTTGTTCCTCCGGCACCTTTACGTCTCGCGGTGGATCTTCGCCGCGCAAACCCCCGGCATGGATCGTTCGCATCTCGATACTTGCATCGTAAAGTTGCATCGGGCGGGCGTTCGCGTGAAGCCTTCGATCATCGATTGGTGTTACGCAATGCTGCCCAAGCCGATGCTGCCCGCGTTGGATTCTCTCGCCGTGGGCTTCTTCCGCACGACGGGATTGAAAGACTTCGATCAATCGAGTTTGACGGCACGCACGTGAAACCCGTAGGCCAACAGTTCGTGCGAACCGGTATCGCGATCGGAGAGCTTCTCCAAATGCTTGGCGAACAACTTCGTGAGGATGCGATCCTTCAACGATCGCTTCTTCACCCCGGCGTACTGCTTGGCGACCGTCGGCAGACGCAGGATTTCTTGGCGGAGGTACTCGAAGTAGTTGCCGTTGGGCGTAATGCTTTCGATGCGGAAGCCGTGCGCAGTAAGGTG
>JBBQWA010000223.1:0-7593 GCA_038211045.1 Gemmatales bacterium | reverse complement strand
ACCGGGTACGAGGTACACAATGGCCGGTTCCGGAGCTTGGGCCGAAGCCGGGCCGAGTATCAGAAAGACGATGGCCGGAGCTTGCAACCTGGCGAGTGCTCCGCCCGCCCGCAGCAAATTTCCGCAGAGAACCGCGAGGCTGGCAAAGAGGATCGGGCGGAGCACGAGCGCCCACCCCAGGCTTTCGAGCCTGCTGGCGCAGCCCAGCAAGAGCACGACGGCTAGACACGCGGCATCGACGGCGGGCCGGCGGGGCCGGAACAATCGCATCCAACCGAAGGCCAGCCAGAGGGCCGCCAACGTGTAACCCGCTGCGCGGAGGGTACCGGCTTGGATCACCCATTGGGAATTCGCCGCGGTCGGTTCGTGGAGCGCGGTACCCAACGCGGGCCAGAAGAAGGATTCGCCGGAGGTTGCCCAATCGGTATCGATCCGCTCGACGCTCGGAATTTGCGGTTCACCCACATTCAAATTGGCCGCGATGGCGAAGCGATGATCGCGGGGGATGCGGTATCGAATTTCAAACTGCGCCCCCGCACCGGTAACCGGAATTCGCACGGCATCGCGCGGGCGCCCCACCGGCAGATGCATTTCGTGCGAACCCACCCTCACCCCTTCCAAAATGCCGAAGCCCCCGGAGTGTTGAATCTCCAAGTTCGGCCCGGCCGCTTCGACCACACGGCCGCTCAACGTGCACAGGATGTTTCCCGCCGCATCGATGCGGTTCAAAAGTTTCGCTTCCGCGATCACCCAGCCGGATGGCTTCGCGGTTTCCACCGGAACAATTCCCTTTCTCGAAGAAAGTTCCACCTCGAAGGGAGACGGTAACGTCGGCGGTTGGAATTCCTCGGCGAGTGCGGCATCGAGCGACGCCCGCACCTCGAGCATGCGGGCACCACAGACCGAAGCGATAGGTAAGTTCAACGCTCCCGGCTTCACGTTCGCGGCCACGCTATATTCCGCCACCAGACTGAACTCGCCGAGGGATGGTCGGGGAAACGGAACGAACCAAACCGTCGATGGGGACGTTTGTAACTCGGCGATTTGCCCCAGCGATTGCAGCCCTTGGAAACCCGCCGAGAGCAACTCGAACGAGAACGCGTTCCCGAGCGATGCCCGCTTGGCTTTGATGGGCACGCCATCGAGAATCACACTCGGTTCGGAATGCCCCGGCACGGTGAGCAGGATTCCGAAAGCGAGGCTGCGTTCGATTTTCCCTTGGAATGTGGAAGTCATCCCGAAGAGGAGCGCATCGATCCGTTTCACCGTTAGCGATTGGCTCACGGAAACGGTGGGTGGAATCGCGGCGACGTTCGCTTCCCCCTCCGCATCGCGGTTGCCGAACTTCGCGCGGATCGAGCCTTCGCCGAACTCCGCACCGGGCGTACTCGCGGAGAAGGTTCCCTTCAAACCCTCCGCGATGCGGGCGGAGAAATCGAGCTTGCGCTCGGCGGCGCCGATTGGGCGGATTCGCGGAAATGGCAGCGCGAGCACTGCAGGAGAAGGATCCCCCGAATGGCCGGGGCGCGGGAACACGGTTCCCCGCGCGTCGATCTTCAACGCGAGTGCGCCGCCGCCGGCCACGGCTTTGGAGGGTTCGATCGTCCAAGTATTCGGGCTTCCGGGTGTTGCGAACCATGCGAGACCGGGATCGTCGGGGATCGCGGTGACGTTTGTCGGAACGTAGCCGGGTTGCGTTTGAACCGTCAAAGCAACCAACGGCCCGCGGATCACCCGGATCGCGATCGTGCACGCGAGCGAATTCTTCCCCGGTTCGATCCGCCAATCGAGCGATTCTTCGGTGGTGAATTCGGTGTCGCTCGCTTTGTAACGCAACGTCGGCATCTTGCGATCGTGGCGGTCGTCGTTGGCCGAAGCGAGCAACACCGCGGTGAAGAGCAACGTCGTTTGACGTTTGTTTGTACTCGCGGCGGCGCGGAAATCGCCGGGTTGCCAATGTTCCAGCTTCACCTCCGGAGTGCCTTGGATTTCCACCGTCTCCGAACCGGGGATCGCATCGGACATCCGGATCGTCGGTACCAGCCAAGTATTCGAAGGGACCATCGCGGAAGTCGAAGAGACCGTGGCCGTGAATCTCGGATCGACGAGAGATTCTTTCCATCGCACGAACAATTCCGAACCTAGCACTCGCCAACTTTCGACGGCTGCTCCGGAAAGTTCGTTCACGCTCAACTCGGGGTCGAGTTGGAATTTTCGTTCGATCAAATTTGTGCGGGAAGATTCCAATGCCACTTCGATGGTACCGATCGGCCCGGTCGCCCCGATACTCCAGTGCGCCGAGCGCGAGAGAATTTCTTTCGCAGATCCCACCGATGTTCGCGCTTTGCGGATGGCGAGTTCCACGCGGCCTTGATTGCAATTGGAAAGTTTCCAAAGGCGCGATGGCGCATCGCCCGCAGGGAACGGCCCGGTGATGAAGCCTTGGCCCTCGGCGACCCCCGGCGTGCGATCGACGGGGAGCAGCAGTTCCAACGCGGCAATCGGTGCGGGTGGGAAAGCCAATTCGAAGCGCGATTCCTCCGATTCGTCGAGGCCGCGCAGGGACCAATCGAAATCGAGGGTGCCGCCGGTGCCATCGTTCCACAGGAGTGTCGCGGTGCCCGCACGGCCGGGAATGGCACCACGGTAGAGCAAGGCCGGAGTGCCATCCGCCCACTTGGCGTTCTCGATGGCCGGGTTGAAAGGTTCCAATGCAATCGCCCCGGCGATGCCGGTGGGGTTCTGAATCTGCCAGCGTCCGGTTCCGGAGAGGCTACCGCTTCGCCAATTCGCTCTGTAATTGGCTTGAACGATCTGAGCGGGATGTTTCTCGGCCTCCAGTTGCCTCGCGGCATTTTGAACCGACTTCTCGAAATCGCTCCGGGGCATCTTGATGAATTGATCACGGCCCGCCGCGGCGAGTATCGCATCGGCACGCTCGGCGGGAAGGAACATTCGCCGGATTGGTAGCGGATCAGCGGACGAAGACGGTGGAACGACAATGGAACCGACGGCGGACGCCAACGGGTGCGATACCGCCGGTGCAGGCATCAGCAAAAGAACGCAAGCGAGCAAGATCGGGAACGTGCCGAGCGGCCAGTGCCAACGGTGTAGCATGGCTTACTCCCTCGCTGCGGAGGGCGGGCGAGCGAGCGAGGTTTCGATGGGCAATCCCAACGGAATTCGCGATGGCCGGCTGCCATTCGATAACGCGGATGGTGCAACAACCGAAGGCGCTCGGCGGAAAGCCGGGAGCCGATCGACGCGGCGCCGCAGGTACGCTTCCACCCCGGCTTTGCCGAGGAGGAACAGCGCGAGCGCGGCGAAGCCGGGTTGCATCCCCGCGGCGATTTGAGCCAGGGGCTGGGGAACGAGCGCCGAGGCGATCGCCGTCGCGATACCGAGGAGGCACAGTACCACCCCGATGTGTTGCCAAGGCCAACGGGAAATCCAAATGCCGCACACGAATGCGAAGAACGACAACGAAAGTATCCACGCGAATCGCGGCACGATCCAAAATTCCAACGCATCCGATTCGATGTACCGACCCGCGAGCCTTTCGCCGCCGGGGTGGGAATGGGTGCTTGCCCCATCTCGAATTTTGCCGGTGAGGAACCACTGTTCCAACTCGGCAACAGTAACTGCGGCGGAGGGTGTGAACCCGAAGCCGTGCCAAGCCCATTCCAATTCCAACGCGTTCTTTCGATTCAACAACAGTGGTACGAATCCATTCTCGATGCCGACATGCCACCGCAGGGGGGATTTTGAAACGCTCCGACGCACTACGGGCGGAACGAACGATCGCACCCGTTGGGAATCGCGCGGCATGGCCGTGCGGTAGCGGAGTTCTATCGCGGTGAATTTCCCCGCGCCCGGTTCGGGCAACGGCACTTGAATCGTGCCCCCTTGGGGTGGCATTCCCTCGGCCCGACGGCCATCCACGAGCACTTCCAACCCCGAAACTTGCGGCAGTTGAATCTCGGCGGCTCCGTTCCATCGGCTCAGCAAGAAGCTCGCCCGGCAGTTCGCAACGCCATCATCCGCCAGAGTCGCAATCAGCATGCTCCGTTCGACGGTGAACGATGGTAGCCCGGTTTCTCCCGCTTCGGTGAGTTCGAGCGTGATCGGAATCTTCCCCGAAGCTCCGGCCAAGGTGTACCACGGGAGCATTTCGCGGCCGGGAACCGGTTCCGGCGGTAATTCGAGCCATTGCCCATCGTTCACCAGCGTTGCGAATCGGTTGCCCGTTCCACCCCAGACCCGAACGCGGGAATCGGTGCGCGAGGCCGCCTCCGGCCAGAACAGTGAAACCGGAATTCGCACGGGCGAATCGGCATCGGCCGGTGCGGGGTGCTTCACGGCGAAGTTGACGGTGAGCCGGAATTCCTTGGTGCCGGAATCGGGCGGGGTGAATTCCCATTCGTTGGAGCCGACCGTATCGACCGGATCCAACGGTGGCGTCGATTGCTGCCAGACGATGGCGTTCATCGGGCCGCGTACGCGGATCGGCCGACGATCATCGGCGGTGGGTTTGAAGGTGATCGTTTGAGAGATGAGCGTTTGCCGCTCCTGCACCGTAATATCGGCTCGGATCTCGCAGGCCAACTCCGGTTGGTAGGGTTGCCACGCGAGTTCGACCCGTTCCAAGCCGCGCTCGAATTCCCCCGCCACGGTGGTGACGGCCCCCGATTTCTTCCCCGGTGCGGCCTTCAACGCCTCGGTCGATGCGAACCCCGATTCCGGGGTGAACCCGGTTCCCCGCAGTTCCAAGCCGTCCGCCACGCTGGCCGCGATCTTCGATTCGCGCAACTCGGCTTGCGGGAACTTCGGCAACGGGATGGCGAGTTCTCGCGCCCCGGGCGGAACGGGGAACGTGGAAGTGAGCGTCATTTCGAAGGGCTGTTTCTGGGGCGAAATGAACCGCACGGCGTAAGTTCGCCCCGCGTCTTCGCGGAGTAACTGCACGCGATCGACGATTTCTTCCGGTGCCACTTCGAGCCGCTTCTGCCAACCGGCTGGCATCTCCACGATCAACTGTTCCACTTCGCCGCGCGGCGGCGGCGTGACGCGCACCACGGTTTCGAGTTGCCAACCGCCGGGGGTCAGCTTCAATTTGTGGGTCGGTCGAACTCTGGGAACCATAGCGGCGGCGCGGGCATCGAGTTCCAAGAGCGCCGCGGCTCGGGTATTGCCGGTCGGCTGGGGCAATGCTGCGAATTGAAACTGCGAAAGCAGATCGTCTTCGGCACCGGCGGGCACGTCGGTTCTTCGCACATCGGTTTGGGGCTTGTAGCCGAGTCGGATGTTCGCCGGGGCCGAGATGCGAATGCGGCCGGTGTGCCGGGTGGCCGTGGGGGAATAGAAGGGGCCGATGGCGTAAGGGCCGCGGTACTTGGGGTCGGTAGTTTTCGGTCGGAGTTGGCGAATGGTAATCGTGGCGAGCCACTCCGGGTTGCTCGGATCGTTGGGAACGCGGATGAACCAAGTCGGCTTCGCGGTATCGCTCGGCCGAATCACGGTGGCCCCATCCGCCGTTGCAGTTCCCGCGCTCGGCACGGCGCGTTCGACCGATACTTCCGCATTCGCAGGCAATTGCAACGCCCATTCCTTCAACGCCCCGCGAAGGCGGAGCTTCGCCACAGTTTCCACGAGGTTTTCTTCCACGCGCACGGCGATCTCGGCATCGACCGTTTTGGAAGGATCGGATGCCGCCGAGGTTGGTTTCTCCCAAGCCAACTCGAGAACGTCGGTCGCACCCAAGGGCATCGGTTTGGAGGAAATCGATTCGAACGAAACGCTCGCCGATTTGATCTCTGGCGCTTTCGCCCCTTCCGGAATCCGCGTGCCAAGGGTGAACTTCTTGACGCCGTTGGCGGTGGGCTTGGCCCATTCGAGCGTGGTGATCGCGGCCCGTGGCAAGCCGAGGTCGAAACCGATTTCGCTTTTCGCCCCCCGCGGTGCGACGGGCACTTCGACTTGCAAGGTGAGAGTGTGTTCGCCGGGGAGTTCCACGAAGGCGGTGAGGCCATCTTCGCCGGGCGGGTTCAACAGGGGAAGTTGACCGCGATCGTTCTTCGCGGAAACCAACGCGGCGCGCTGGCAACCCAGGTTGATGACCGAACGCGGTTGCGTAGTGCGGAAACCGTATTCGAGCGTGAGGGCCGCGATTTGCCGATCGCCCCGCGATTCCACCTGCCCGCGGATCGCCAAGCTGCTGGGGAAGATCGCTTTGGCCTTCTTGCCCAGTTCGGCCTTCTCCGTGAGTGCCTTGTATTCGGCGGGGGAAAGCACCACACCTTCGATCGCCGGGTTGGCGTCGTCCGGGGATTTCGTGAGGAATACGATCGTGCCATCGGGGAGCTTGATTGCCGAGGCTTTCGGCGGATCCGCCTTGGGTTGACCGGCAACGTGCGCAACCGCGAAGAGGCCCGCGCATAGCGCGAGAAGCCATCCCCGGCGAATCGGCACAACCGGCATGAACTGTCGCCTCTAGCCCCGACGCGAACCGAAACGAATACCCCTTCAATATAACCATCCTACGCCACAATTGTGGCCGCCAAAGCCGGAACAGCTTACCGAACCCGGCCCGTTTGCCCGTGCGGAACAGTTCTCCGCGTTATTCCACCGAGGTTTCCGAATGCCCGCCGACGCCGCGACCGACATCCGCGTTCTCACCGAACCTTCGATTTACCTGCTCGGCCGGCAGATGATGGTGCCCGGAGAACTCGATCGTTTCCTCGACGATCACGGCGTGAGCTGGCAATCCGATTCCGAAATCGCGGCGGAGGTGATTACGGAAACGGCGGGGCGAACCTGCTACATGTCGTTCGCCAAGCCGCGGCCGGGCGGCAACGCGGCGTATCTCACGCACATTAAGGAAGTGGGCCACGGTTCCGTGTTCGAGCACGCCGTCTGGACCTTCCTCCTCACGGGAATCTCGCGCAGCCTCACGCACGAACTCGTGCGGCACCGGGCCGGGTTCGGTTATTCGCAACTGAGCCAACGCTACGTCGATGAATCGGTGGCCGAGTATGTGGAGCCGGACATCATCGCCCAAGATCCGGAATTGCACGCCATCTGGCTCGACGCCATTCGCCACATGCACGGCGCTTACATTCAGTTGGCGGAGAAATTGAACGCGAAGCTCGCCGACCCCGCCGCGGCCGCCGCCGCGATGCTCCCACCCGATGCCGACCGCACCACCCGCCGCAAAACGGCTCGCCAAGCCGCCCGCAGCGTGCTGCCTAACGCCACGGAAACGAAGATCACCGTGACGGCCAATGCCCGGGCACTGCGGCACTTCCTCGAACAGCGCGGCAGCCCGCACGCCGAGCCGGAGATTCGCAAACTCGCCTGTGCAATGCTCGATGTGGTGGCGAAGGACGCCCCGAACCTCTTCGGCGACTACCGCAAGATTCCCCTGCCGGATGGCACATTCGAAGTGACCACCGATTACAAGAAGGTGTGACACTGCTCGTCGGAGCCGGAAGCGTGAGCGACGATGAATCACAATCGTCTGCTCGTCGGAGCCGGAAGCGTGAGCGACGATGAATCACAATCGTCTGATCGTCGGAGCCCGAAGCGAGCTCCACG
>JBBQWA010000222.1:0-7610 GCA_038211045.1 Gemmatales bacterium | reverse complement strand
GGGGTAGCTGCCCGACGGGCCTTGCGCGGCGCCCAATTCGCAAACGCCCCCTTGAACGACCGCAAAACCCGGCTCGGTGCGAACCACGAATGCGGGGGATTGCAAATCGCCGAGGATGCGGCGGGCCGTATCGGCATCCGCAGCGGGAGGCTCGCCGTCGGGCCGCCACCAACCGATTGGGAGAATGGAACTCATACCTTCGGTATAAGGGCAGGGACGGTGCGGAACAATGACATGCCGAGCGGTGCTGAAATTCAAAGGCGAATTAGTAACAATAAAAACAAGCCGCCAATTACCATGCTCTGCGTTCACTTGCGAGTCAATCAAACAATTCGTTCGAGGAGTTTTGGATGTCCGTTTACGCTCTGTGGAACAATAAAGGCGGGGTTGGAAAAAGCTACCTTTCATTCCAAATTGCCGCGGAGTACGCACGTACGCACCCCGATCAGAAAGTCTTGGTCATCGACATGTGTCCTCAAGCCAATGCATCGAGCATGCTGCTGGGAGGGATTGTAAGCGGCGAACTCGCCCTCGATCAATTGAGCAGCGCGTCGCCGCGTCGAACAGTAGCGGGATACATCCGCGAGAGGATTTCAAGCCCGTACCAGAACCCGCGTATCGGGGGCGACTATGTGTTGATGGTGGCCACTTACAATAAGGCCATTCCGAGCAATCTTTACTTGGTCACAGGCGATGAGGAATTGGAGATCTTGGGCTCGCGGGTCGATGGCGCCGCACGCCCAGGGCCCAATGATGCTTGGGCAAAAGTGCATCATTGGGTTCTCGATTTGATTCATGACGTCCGTCACAAATGGAACGTCGATCAAATTACGGTCTTCATCGACTGCAATCCGAGCTTCGGCATTTACACGGAGCTTTCAATGTCCGCCGCGGACCGGCTGATCATCCCGTTCTCCGCAGACGGTTCTTCGCGGCGTGCGGTACGGACAGTGCTGTCGTTGCTCTATGGCACAACGCGACTGCTCGGTAGCGAGCGGTCCGAATTCGCCCGCGAATCGGATCGGTTCAAACTCCGAGTCCCCGAAATCTATTTCTATGTTGGAAACCGCTTGACGCAATCCAACCGAGCGTCTGCCGCGGCATTCAGAACCGTCGTGAATGCCATTGGGGTGGAGATCCATCGAATCTGGCAGCAAAACCCCGGACATTTCTGCATTCACCCAAACGGTGCCGGCTCACCGGTGAATCAAAAATCGTTCAAGGACATGTTCCAATTCGAGGTGGCCGACGCCAATACCGCATCGGTCGTCTCCGGGGCGCTAGGCATACCGATTGTCGCATTGTCCGCGGGACAACATTCGATTTATGGCAAGAACCATACGGTCAATCAATCTCAGCTCGACAAGCAAATTCCCAACATCCAAGAGTTGGTCGCCCGCATTGAGTAATCCGATCACCTCCGCTGCGGGTGGGCGTACCGGTTGAACTCGCCGGGGTCGAAGGGATCTTCCACCGGCGTCGGATTCGGGTTCCATGCTTCCGCAGGCGGAGCGCCCGGCAGCGCCGGAACCGCTTCCGTTTTCGGCCCCAAGCTGACGTGTTCCACTTTGGCACCCACCGGCACGATGGCCAGCGGCGGTTCCGCCGGTTTCGCGGGTGAGGCGTCCGTTCCCGCCGCGAAATCGCCGGTGCCGGGCAGGCCCACGAAGGGCGTTCGCGCCACGGCGGGGGTCAAGCTCGTCGGCATCGGGGCACCTTCGGCCAGCACCGCCCAATGCACCCAGAGTTCCAGCACCTTGTACGGCGGCAACTGCTTTCCGCGCAGCGGCGGCTCTTTCGACGTACCGTGCGGCGTGACCGCTTTCACCAACAATGCGCTCGCCGCCGGGTTCGTTCGGTTCAATTGTTTCGCCGCCGCACGAATGTTGAACTCGGCCGCCTGCGGGTTCGCGTAGCCTTCTGCCACCCGACGCAGTTTGAAGTTCGTGGCGAGATCGGCCCGCGCGTGGCACGATGCGCAGAGGTTGTTCAATACGGGCTGGACACGCGTGGCGAACATCTTGGTCGATTCGCCGTTGAACGTCGGAATCGCTTCGACCGGCGCGAGAATGCCCGGTGGAACCCGCTTGCGGAGCAGCTCGATCGGCCCGGCGAATTTGCGTTCCATCGGCTGCGCCACGGCGACCGCCGGAGCCAAACCGAGGAGGGCGAGAATGCGGAGTGCGTTCATAGTGAAGCGGGGATAGCCGGGCGGTCAGCCGGCGTCAATTGCGGATTTGTATTGTGAGCGGGGTGCGTCAGCCCCCCGAGTGTTGCGATACTCGGGGGGCTGATGCCCCCCGCTCACCGGCAGGAATGAAATTCGTCAGATGTCTTGGGGTGCCACCTCACGCGATGATCGATTTCACCACATCGCCGTGGACGTCGGTGAGGCGGAAATCGCGGCCGGCGTGGCGGTAGGTGAGCTTCTGGTGATCCAATCCGAGCAGGTGCAGGATCGTCGCGTGCAGATCGTGAACGTGAACCTTATCTTCCACCGAGTAGTAGCCGTATTCGTCGGTCGCCCCGTGGATGTATCCGGGCTTCACGCCGCCCCCGGCCATGAACATCGTGAAGGCGTGCGGGTTGTGGTCTCGGCCATCTTTGCCTTGGGCCACGGGCGTGCGGCCGAATTCGCCGCCCCACACCACGAGCGTATCCTTCAGCAATCCCCGGCGTTTCAAATCTTCGATCAACCCGGCGATCGGCTTGTCCACTTCGAGGGCGTTCCGCGCGTGATCCTTCTTCAAGTTGCCGTGCTGATCCCACTTGTAACTGTGCGAGCATTGCACGAACCGCACCCCGGCTTCCGCGTAGCGGCGGGCCATCAGGCATTGGCGCCCGAAGTTCTCGGTCGCTTTGTCGCCGATGCCGTAGAGTGCCAGCGTTTCGGGGGTTTCCTTCGTGAGGTCTTGCACGGTGGGGGCCGCGTTCTGCATGCGGAAGGCCATCTCGAACGATTGGATCCGGCTCTCGGTGATGCTGTCCGCCCCGCTCTTGCGTTCGCGGTCGAGGTCGGCGAGGAGATCGAGTTCGAGCCGTTGCTGTGCGAGCGGGGTGCTGCCTTTCACGAAGGGCACGGTCGCTTGGCTCGCCGGGGTGGTGGCACTGCCGAGGGGGGTGGCTTGGTAGATCGCGGGGAGGAAAGCGGAGGAATAGTTATTCGCACCGCCGTGCGAGAGCGTGGGGCAGATGGTGATGAAGCCGGGCAAGTCGCGGTTCTCGGTGCCGAGGCCGTAGGTCACCCACGAACCCATCGCCGGCCGTACGAACGTATCGGAGCCGGTGTGCATCTCGAGGAGCGCCCCGCCGTGCCGGGAGTTCGAACCGTGCATCGATTTGATGAAGCAGAGATCGTCGACTTTGCCCGCGATGTGCGGGAAGATTTCAGAAACCCACGCGCCGCTCTTGCCGTATTGTTTGAACTCGAACGGCGATTTGAGCAAGTTCCCGGTGGCCCCGGAAACCACGCGCGGTTTGGGGAAGGGCAATGGCTTGCCGTCGTCCACGGCCAACTTCGGCTTGTAGTCGAAGGTATCGACCTGCGAAGGGCCGCCGTGCATGAACAGGAAGATCACGCGCTTCGCCTTGGGGGCGAAGTGAGGCACGCGCGGCTTCAGCGGATCGCGCGGCGCGGCTTCCGCTGCTTGCAGGATGTCTTGCAGGGCGAGCATGCCGAAGCCGAGGGCCGTCGATTTCAGCAGTTCCCGGCGGTTGGGTGCGAACATCGCTACTCCACAAAGATGAATTCGTTGGAAGCCAACACCACGCGGCATAGGCCGCGCCACGCGAGCAAACGCCGTTGTTCGGGCTTGATATTCGAATCGGCGTTCGATTCCGATTTCTTCAAGTAGGCGAGGATCTTCTCGGTTTCCGCCGTGGTCGGCGCTCGGCCCAAGGTGCGGCGATACGCCTCTTCGACATGTCCTGAATCGTCCCCCTTCCCGGCGAGAATCGAGGTGGCGAGCGCTTCCGAAGTCTTATCGGCGAGCGAGCTGTTCAACAGGAAGAGCGCCTGCGTTGGGATCGTCGAGGTATTGCGTTGGCCGTTCGGCACCGAGGGATCGGGGAAGTCGAGCGTTTGCAGCACATCGTACACGCCGCTGCGAATGATCGGAAGGTAGACGGATCGACGAGTGTTGTTGTAACCGTCGAAGTTCTTGCTCCCGGTGCTATTCACGTAATCTCGCGGGTTGAATTTCATATTCGTGCCGCCCGCGGTGCGGTCGATCAACCCGGATACCGCCAGCATGCCATCGCGGATTTCTTCGGCGCCCAAACGGCGGCGGTTGAAGTGCGAATAGAGCCGGTTTTCCGGATCTTTCTCGGCGATGGCCGCATCGCGTTCCGAACTCATGCGGTAGGCCGCAGATGTAACGATCACCCGGTGCATTTGTTTGATCGACCATTTCGAGCGCACGAATTCGGCGGCGAGCCAATCGAGGAGTTCGGGGTGCGTGGGGCGTTCGCCGAGTTTGCCGAAGTTATCCGGGGTGCGCACGAGCCCTTCGCCGAAATGCCCGGCCCAGATGCGGTTGACCATGACGCGGGCCGTGAGCGGGTGTTCCGGCCGGGTGATCCACTCGGCGAATTCGAGGCGGCCGCTGCGATCCCCGGCGATGGGCGAACCCGTTACGTTCGCCATGATCTTCGGGAACTTGCGGGGGGCTTCGTCGCCGAGGGTGAGGTGGTTGCCGCGCAGGTGAATTTTCAGGTTCGCGGGCTTCCCCTCTTCGACTGCCATCACCTGATCGATATTGGGTTTCGCCTTCTGAATCGCGGCGAGTTCGTCGCGGAGTTTCTTCGCTTCGGCTTCCGCGAGCTTCCGTTCCTCGGCATCCTTCGGCAGCGTTTTGTCTTTGAGCTTCTTCTCCGCGTTCGCCACGGCGGCTTTGGCCGCGGCCAACTTCTTCTCGTATTCCGCCACGGCGGCGATCGCTTCGGGGGTGCCGATCGTGCGTTCGTTCCACGTGGCCACCACGTTAAACGTCTTCATCGTTTTCGTGGAGTAGAAGATCCCGGCGAGGCTGTAATAATCGGCGGCGGTCAGCGGATCGAATTTGTGATCGTGGCAGCGGGCGCAGCCCAGCGTGAGGCCCAATACCGCTTGGCCGAGGGTATCGAGTTGCTCGTCGATAATGTCCATTCGCATCTTCATCGGATCGTCTTCGGCGAGCATCTTTGGCCCGATCACGAGAAACCCGGTCGCGGCGAGCCGTGCGGTTCGCTCGCGTTCACTCCCGCCGGGAATGAGATCCCCGGCGATCTGTTCGCGCACGAATCGATCGTACGGCATATCGGCGTTGAAACTGTTGATGACCCAATCGCGGTAACGCCACGCGTTCACATACGCGAGGTTTTCATCCATACCGTTGCTATCGGCGTACCGGGCGACATCGAGCCAACGCCGGCCCCACTTCTCCCCGTAACCGGGGGAAGCGAGCAATCGTTCGACCACTTTCTCGTACGCATCCTCGGATTCCTCTTTGACGAACGCTTCGATCTCGGCGGGAGTCGGCGGAAGCCCGGTGAGGTCGAAGGTGATCCGGCGGAGGAGCGTGAGTTTGTCGGCGGGTGGCGAGAACGTGAGCTTGCTCTCCCGGAGTTTGGCGAGCAAGAAGCGATCAATCTCGTTGTGAAACGGAGCTTTGGTATCCTTCAACGCGGAAGCAGTGGGGCGCTTCACCGGTTGGAAGGCCCAATAGTTCAACTCCTCTTGGGTGAACTCGCGGGTGGCGGTTTTCGGCGCCGCCGCGACTGCACCTTCCGAATTCGGCCACGGGGCGCCCGCTTTCACCCACTCCGCCACGGCGGCAATTTCTGCCGCGCTGAGCTTGTTCTTCGGCGGCATCTTCACCTCGCCGTCGTGGGCGAGCGTGTGCATGAGCAAACTTTCGGCCGGCTTATTGGGAACGATGGCCGCACCGCGATCCCCGCCGCTGAGCATCGCCGCGCGCGAATCGAGCCGCAGGCCCCCTTTTTCTTTGTCCGGCCCATGGCACGAGATGCACTTTTCCACCAGCAGCGGCCGTACCTTCTTTTCAAAATGATCGACCGCCGGTTGAGCCGAAGCGACGGTCGCCAACGCGAGTGTTGCGATCAGAGTGAAAAGCATTCGAGGAGAGTATTGAATCGGGTGGTGCATACCGGATTTCCTTCGCCATAAATCGTGTGATGCCGCGTGCGAATCCTGCAACGATTCATCGTGTGGGATGGAAAAAGACCGAACGAATGGGGGTGCTTCGTGGAGGGAATGAAATTATAGCCGGGTTTCTGTCCCGATGGAAGATGCAAATCATTCCGGCAGGAATCGCGGGTGTACGACATGGTTTGTGAAGTGGGCTTGCGCTGGGGGAGTCGGCGGGAAATTCTGGTCGGAAGGGGGCGCGGAGGCGATCCTGCAACTGCGTGTGGAAGTCCTCAGCGAGACCCGCCCCCTCGAGGCCTACTGGATCGACCGCTGCCGAAAAACCACCGGCGAACGTCGCCAGAAAGCGACAATATCCGTATCCGCTTAATTGCAAACCATGTCGTACACCCCGCTTATTCTCCGCGCCGACCTCGCCTTGGTTCCCTGCAAAGCATCGATGCTCGAGATTCGCGCCTTGGCCCAAGCGACCGCCGTGCTGTGAACGTCTCAAGACATTCGCCAAGGGCAACCCGAGGCGATCATCATCCTGAGCATGGTGGGAAAAACCAACCGGCTCACGCAAGCCATGAAGGATGCCGCCGCCGTACTCGGCTTGCCGTTGACCAAGACGCTTTGACCCTGAAGCAAATCTACGCCGATGCGGCCGGTCAAGGTACCGTGGTTTGGAAGATGGGGGCGCGGGGACGCGAAGCCGCCACCGAGATGCAATCGTTGTTCCGCGAAGTGTTGCCGCAAGCCGTGCGAGGCTGGAAACCCGGCCGTGCGGCTTTGAAGAAATCGAACAAAGGTTAGGGGAGGTGGGTATGTCCGAACGCCGTAATCTGATCGCCGGGTTGAAACCGTCGAGTCCGCCCATCGATCCCGCTTTGGAGAAGCAATTCGTTTTCGGGGACAAGGCTCCGTGGGAAGCCGAAGCGGTCGTCGAGAAACCGTCACCTACCATGGCCCGCGCCCCGATCACGACCCGCATTCGCGCCGACTTCGCAGTCGCACTCAAGCGGGCCAGCTTGGAACGGCAATTGAGCGGGACGACTCCGAACACCCTGCAGGAGATCCTCAAGAAAGCCTTGGAACCGTGGCTGAAAAGTCACGGCTACGTGGCGTGATGGACGGGAGATGACCGAGGCTCCCATTCAAGGATTGCAACTCTCGCCGACGCAGCGGAAGCATCTCGACGTGGGCGGCCGCCTCCGCCCTCAACCGCACGAGGCGATCCACGTCCGCCGAATGCGCCCGCCAGTTCGAGGCGGGCGCGTCGGTCTCGCCGGCGAGCAGTCCCGTCATGTGAAGAAGTGCGTTCGCTTCGCCGGTCGCGGCATCGCGGTCCCGCCCCACGGCGTCGATGATCTCGGCGGCGGTGCGGTTCGTCGATTCGGCGGTGGCGGCGAAGGAGTAGACACCGGCGAGCGTGGCCCACGTCTTTCGGAACGCGGTCTCCGCTTGAACCACGCCCCGCCCG
>JBBQWA010000221.1:0-7652 GCA_038211045.1 Gemmatales bacterium | reverse complement strand
GATCGCCGCGGTAGTTGCCTCCCACATAGAGCGTGTACTTCTCGCCGCTGCGGCCGACCAAGCCGATATCCGAGTTGTACGGCCGGGCGCAACCGTTGGGGCAACCGGTCATGCGGATGCTCAACTGCTGTTCGGCGAGGCCCATCCCGGCGAGTTCGCCTTCGAGTTGGTCGATCAGCGCGGGCAACATCCGTTCGCTTTCGCTCACGGCCAAGGGGCAAGTCGGGATGGCCGGGCAGGCCATGCTCCACTTCTGCACCATGCTCAGGCTTTCGGCGCGGGGTATGCCGTACTCGTTCAACAGCGAATCGACTTTGGGGCGATCCGCCGTAGCGATGTCGCAGAGGAGCACATCCTGTTGGGCAGTCACGCGGAGGTTGCAGTTCGTCTGCTTCACGATCTCGCGCAGGCCAGCGCGCAAGCGGTAGGCCCCTTCATCCTTCACTCGCCCATTCTCGACGCTGACGCCGAGGAACCAATTCCCGGCGGCCTGCTTGTGCCAGCCGAGGTGCAAATCGACGTCGGTGACGGGGGCGTGTTTGGAAGATTTCAACGGTTGCTTGTAGTATTCCTTCTCGAAGATTTCGCGGACTTTCTCGATACCGAGATCGTGGACGACGTACTTGAATCGGGCGCGCTTGCGGTCGCCGCGGTTACCGTAGTCGCGGAAGATTTTAATGACGCACTCGGCCACGAAGACGACTTCCTCCGGCGTGACAAAGCAGAGATCTTGGCCGAGGTGCGGGAAGGTTTCCGGCTTGCCGTTAGTGCGGCCCATGCCGCCGCCAACGGTGACGTTGTAGCCGATGGTCTTGCCGTTCTCGACGATAGCGATGAAGCCGAGGCATTGGGCGTACACGTCGATGCAATTGTCTTCCGGCAGTGCGAAGCCGATTTTGAACTTCCGTGGAAGGTAGACTTTCCCGTAGATCGGCTCGGCCACTTCGGGGTTCTCGTCCGGCGTCACCGCTTTGCCGTTGAGCCAGAGTTCCATGTAGGTTTGTTTGCCGGTCTTGGGTGTGAGGTGGTCGGCCACTTCGTTGGCCAACTTCATCATCTCGGTACGTGCGGGGTCTCCGGTCGGGGCGGGGCAACTCATCACGTTGCGGTTCACGTCGCCGCAGGCGCTGATCGTGCTGAGCAGCGTGGTGTTGATGTCTTGGATGGTGGCTTTGAGGTTCCCTTTCAATACGCCGTGGAGTTGGATGGATTGGCGGGTGGTGAAGCGGAGCGTACTGTTGGCGTACTTTTCGCAGATGGTATCGAGTTCGAGGTACTGTTGGGGGGTCATCACGCCGCCGGGCATACGGAGGCGGAGCATGAACATGTACGCCTTACCGACGCCGGGCTTATCACGCTTCTTGCGGGCATCCCGGTCTTCCTGCTGGTAGCTGCCGTGGAACTTCAGGAGTTGCTTTGCGGTTTCGCTGAAGTGATCCGTATCGGCGACCAGTTCCTCGGCGAGGGTACCGAGTAGGTAGCGCGAGGTATCTTTGATGCCTTCGACGGGGGAAAGCTTCGGTTCGGTTTCGGTTTCGGTTGTGGCTTCGGTGGACATTTCGACGGAATCCTGAGTGGGAGCATTCGTTCCAAAGGTTATTCTATACGCGCGCTTCGGTTCGCAGTAGGGGCGGGGGTACGGCGCCTTCGGCCCGCCGGGTTCCTATAATTTCCAAACAACACCATTCGGCGAATGGCATTCGATCTTTCACCCTCTCCCCGTTGGGGAGAGGGTCGCTACGAACGAAGGTCGAAGCGGGGAGAGGGGCTTGCAACAAGTAAAATCCCCTCTCCCCTTCCCGAAGCGGTACGACCCTCTCCCCAGCGGGGAGAGGGTACAAATGAGCTGTTCCCCATTATCCCCCGGAGAATGATTCCATGGCAGTGCAAGTTCAGAAGGAAGCCCCCGCGTTCGCGTCGCAAGCCGTCGTCGGCGGCGAATTCAAGCCGGTGAAGCTCGCCGATTACCGCGGCAAGTACGTCGTGCTCTTCTTCTACCCGCTCGATTTTACGTTCGTTTGCCCGACGGAAATCATCGCGTTCAGCGACCGCGTCGCCGATTTCCAAAAGCGCGATGCCCAAGTGCTGGGCGTTTCCATCGATAGCCGATTCAGTCACTTGGCGTGGATCAACACCCCACGCACCAAGGGCGGCCTCGGCGAACTGAAATACCCGCTCGTCGAAGACCTCACCAAGAGCATCAGCAGCGATTACGGCGTGCTCCTGCCGGAAGGGATCGCCCTCCGCGGCCTGTTCGTGATCGATAAAGTCGGCATCGTTCGGCACATCACGATCAACGATTTGCCCCTCGGCCGCAGCGTGGATGAAGTGCTCCGCGTGCTGGATGCGTTGCAACACTTCGAGAAGCACGGCGAAGTTTGCCCGGCCGATTGGAAGCCGGGTTCGCTCGCCCTCGATCCGAAGAAGGCCAACGAATACTTCGAGAAGGCCAACGCGAAGAAGTAAGCGAATCGAAAGCGGGGGGACACCGTCCCCCCGTTCCGCGTGCAGGGGGACGATGTCCCCCGCTTTCTTTCGAGTTCCGACATGGCCATCGATCGTATCGGCGCGTTCACCGTTCTCGCCAAACTCGGCGAGGGTGCCCACAGCACAATCCTGCGCATCCGCCGTAACGACGACGCTCGCGAGTACGCGCTGAAGGTGGTGAACCTCGATACCGCCGACGACCACAAGTTCCTGGAACAGGCTAAGCTCGAGTTCCGCATCAGCGAGATGCTCTCGCACCCCAACCTCATCAAGGTGCTCTGTTTCGAAGTGGAGAAGAACTGGTTCTTTCAAGTGAAGAAGGCCAAGCTCCTCACGGAGTTCGTCAACGGCGACACCTTGGATAACACCCGAATACCGCACCGGGCAAAGTTCTTGAGAATCTTCGCGCAAGTGGCCGCCGGGTTGGCCCACATGCACCACCGGGGCGTATTCCACGCCGACCTCAAACCGAACAACATCCTCGTGGGCCGCGGTGGGGTGAAGATCATCGATTACGGCTTGTCGTGGATCCGCGGCGAACCGAAGGATCGGGTGCAGGGAACCCCCGAGTACATGGCCCCGGAAACGGCCACGCACAAGCTTGTGAACGAACGCACCGACATTTTCAACTTCGGCGCCGCGATGTACCGGACGCTCACGTTCGAGCTGCCGCCGTCGGTGATGCCCGAGCTGGGGGTGCCGATCACGGAGAAGATGTACAAGGGAATGTTCCGGCCGGTGAACGAACTCGCGCCGACTGCCCCGGCTCCTCTGTGCAACCTCATTCATAAGTGCATGGCCTACAACGCCCGGCAGCGGCCAGAAAGCATTGCGAAAGTGCAGGGTGTACTCGATCGCATGGCCGACGCCGAGGAAGCAACGTTGGAACCGGATCAATTGGAAGGGTGAACCAATTTATCACCCTCTCCCCTTGGGGAGAGGGTCGGCCCTACGGAGTCGAGGCGGGGTGAGGGGGCATTCGAAGGGTTTGAGGTGGGCTTTGGAAAATACCCCCTCACCCCCAACCCTTCTCCCCAAGGGGCGAGGGGAGCCAGATTTTGCTTTGCGGAACTTTGTGCGGTAGAATCAGTCTAAGTTGTACGGATACCCCGGATCGATTCCGGGCATGCGGAGATCGCGCGATGAGCCAGCGTTCCATGTATGCGACCTGCCCCGGTTGCCAAGAAGTGTTGCGGATCCCGGCCACGTGGGTCGATAAAGCGGTGAAATGCAAGAAATGCGGGGCCGTAGTGCGCACCAACGGCGCAGTCAGTGAACCGCCACCCGGTTACGTTCGCCAGAGCGAACAACCCTCCGCACCGGCTCCTGTCGCCTACGAACCGCCACCGGTGGCACCCGTTCCCGTCGCCCCTTCCTACGCCGCGCCGCAACAACAACCTCAACCTCAATACGCTCCACCGGGATACGGCGCCCCACCTCCCGGCTACGGCGCTCCGCCACCTCAATACGGTTACGGTGCCCCTCCGCCCCACTACGGCTACGGGGCACCCCCTCCTGGTTACGGCCCCCCTGCCGGATACGCCCCTCCTCCCGGTTATGGCTACGGCGCTCCCCCGCCCGGCTACGGCGCTCCCCCGCCCGGTTACGGCGCCCCGCCTCCCGGCTACGGCGCCCCGCCTCCCGGCTACGGTGTCCCTCCGGGTTACGGCGCTCCGCCGCCCCAATACGGTGCCCCGCAACCGCAAGCTCCGCAATACGGCGGCTACCCGGCGCCGGCGCCCTACTCGGCGCCGCTTCCGGTTCCGCCCCCCGCTCCCGCCAATGGCGGATTCTCCATGACCGATTCGGGTTCCGAATCGTCGTCCGACGGTGGCTTGCCCACGATTTCCAAAGCCACAACCAAGCCGCGCAAGTATCAATCGGGCGATAGTAAAACGAAGATCATTGTGCTATCCGTCTTCGGCGGTGTCGTCATCATCGGCGGGTTGTTGTTCGCGGCGAATTGGTCGAAGATCACCGGCAAGAAACCGGATGTCGCCAAGAACGCGATCAAGGATGAATCCAAGGGGAACACCGGTTCCAACCCGAACATCTCGTCGGGAACCAAACCGGATAAGGCGCCAGCCACAGCCGTTGTGAGCAACAGCCCCCGGCGGATGCTCTTCCTCAGCACCACCAAGTACCTCTACGCCAACCCGCTGACCGCCGGCCTCGGCGGCGATCGCGGCACCAAGTCGGAAGTCGCGGAAATCGCCAAGTCCCTCGCCTTCAAACTGCACGTGCCCACCGCCAACGGCAACAACCAGTTGTACGTGCTCACCGATTCGGATGGTGCCCTCTTCAACAGCCCGAACGTCGCCCGGCGGCCGATGCTCAAAGACATCGTCTCGCAAACCCTCGGCGAATTCTGCACCACCTCCCGCGATGTTGATCGCGTGGTGATCTACTTCGGCGGCCACGCGGTGTTGAACGAAGGCAAAGCCTACTTGGTGCCTGTGCTCGGCGACCCGAGCGATGCCGAGACGCTGATTCCCCTCGCCGAGTTCTTCGCCAAAATCGCCGCGTGCCCCGCCCAACAGAAAGTGGTGATCTTCGACGTCTGCCGATTGGATGTCGAGGGCACCACCGTCCGCGCCGCTGGCGCCGAGCCGATGAGCGAGGAATTGGAAAAGCTCTTGCACGCCTCCCCGGGCGGGGTTCAAGTGGTGACGACCTGTTCGACGGGCCAAAACGCCCTCGAAGTGCGGCAAGCCCGCTTCCTCGATTCCAAACGAAACACCCGCCCCGAAGATTTCTCCGGCAGCCTGTTCCTCAACAGCCTCCGTTTCGCCTACGACAAAGGCAAACTGCCTTCGGAGAAAGCCGCGAACCCGGACGAAGATTTCCCCGTGGATAAATGGGTGGCGGAAACCAAACCGCTCTTGGCCGCGGCGGTCGCGGAGAGCAAATCGCCCCCGCCGGTGCCCAAGCTCAGCGGCAGTACCGGTTCGCTGGTGAAGTTCGCCCCGGATCAACCCGCCGCGGGCAAGTTTGAACTCCCGCCGCCGCCGAAGGGGGCCGACGTGAAAGACGTGCGCGACGCCTTCGCCATCTTGAACGTGCCGCCGCTGCGAAGCAGTGACCGATCGAGCCAAGAACCCTTGGAAAACGTGGTCTTCTTCCCGGAATCGGCCCTCGCCGATTACAAAACCGATATGACCATCGAACAGGCGGCCGACGCGAAAGACGTGCCGGTGCGGAAAGCCACAGCCAAAGCGCTGATCTTCTTGCAGAAGTTCAGCAACGAGAAATTCAACATCCGCGATACTTTCACCGGTGACGTGAACGACAACGTGAAGAAGGCGGTGAAGGCCGAGCAGAAGCCGCTCGCCGATCTCACGATCGACATCGACGAAGTGATCGACGAGATGAAAGCGGCGGAGAAGATGCTCGATAAGGAAGAATCGAAGTTCTGGAAGGCGACGTTTTTGTACGCGTACGCCCAATTGAATTACCGCTGGGCCTACTTCCAAGAAGCCAACGTGGCCCTCGGCATGATTAACACGGATTCGCTGCCCGAGCAGGTGAACAAAGCGAAGGGGTTGCAACTGGTGCCGGTGGCCAAGATGCAGAGCAAGAAGGACGTTCGGGAAGTGGCGGACAAGGGCAAGGAGATGTTTGAAACGATCATCAAGGATCACAAGGGCACGCCTTGGGAAATCGTATCGAAGCAAGCGAAGACGATTTCACTCGGATTGAAATGGCAATCGTACGCCCCCGAAGCTGCCGAAGGCGAAAAGATGGAAATGAAGGCACCGTAAACCGCCCCGAGGGGCGCGTGCCTTAGAGCAAATCCTCGCAGCGGAAGTCGCCAGACTTCCGGCTGAGCTGGTTCCGGACGTCTGGCGACTTCCGCTACGGTGAATGGAAACCCGTTCTAGCGTTCGCGATCCCGGCGGTTGCCGCCCACGCTGCCGAGCAACTTATCGACTCGGCCGCGGTACTTCTCGGGGACCTTTTCCAAGGTATCGGTGACGTGGGTCGCTTCGCCATCCTTGATGGTGATCTTGCTGGGTTCGACAACTCCGCCGTTCATGGTCCCTTGGATCACCACTTCGACGCCGCCGTCGAATGTGCCGCTGGCGGTCACTTCGCCATTGTTGATTTGAATACTCATGCCCCGGTTGATGACCCGGACTCCGCCGGCCCTGCCGGTGAAGGGGTTTATGGCTTTCGGTTCTGCGGGCACCAACAAACCTTCCACCTTTTCTTTCTTGCCTTTGCGGAGCACCACGAGATCGAGCTTCTCGCCTTCCTTCGCGGCGGAGAGCACTTCCACGGCCCGCGCCGTTTCGGTGCCGATATCTTTCCCTTGTACTTGCAAGAGAATGTCGTTGGCTTTCAGGCCGGCCTTCTCGGCGGCGGAATCCTTCACCACTTCCGCGATCGCGACGCCGTTCTTCTCCAAACCGAGTTGATCGGCGACCAAAGGGGAAACCGCTTCGAGCCGGAGGCCCAAACGGCCACCCGACCGACCTGCGCCATTCAACCCTTGCAGTGCCCGCAGGGCATTCATCCGTTCTTGGAGGAGTTCCTGTTGGAGTTGTTGCAGTTGCTGCAATTCGGCGGGGACATTCTGCTGGGGCATGTCGGGAAACACGAAACGACCGCCGCGACCTTCGCGAGGTTGGGGGATCACCTTCTCGGCTTCTTTCAGCTTCTCTTCCATGCCCTTTTTGAATTCGTCGCGGGCCTTCTCCAAAGCTTCCTTGGCTTCGGGGTTATCCTTCACCGTCTCGATGGAATCGTTGAATTCCTTGAGGGTGCGTTCGTATTGCTGTTTGAGGTCGTTGGCGTTGTTGGCCGTCAGCGGCAGGGCTTTCACCGGGGGTTCGTCCGCGAAGGTAGCGCCCGCGAAGGCGAGGAACGTGGAAGCCAAGGCGATACGCATATCGGGTTCTCCTGAAGGATCGATCAACGAAGGTGATTATACCCGACACTGGTAGGTGTATCGTAACCCACCGGTATCATGCGGGCAACCGGAATAGCTCCGCCACCGGTACGGCGGGTGTGCGGTACATGGTTTGAAATAGTCACGCGGCGATCCGGTAGCGGTTCTGGCCGGATTCCTTCGTTTCTCGTCGTTGCCAGAACGCCGCCTGCGGACACCCGTCGATCAACTGATCCGCACGGCCGAGAAAGTGAAACTGGCCGCACGCACGGTC
>JBBQWA010000220.1:0-7696 GCA_038211045.1 Gemmatales bacterium | reverse complement strand
AGCCAAGATGCGTGCGGAGGACGTCTTCCCCACCCCGCGAGCACCGGTGAACAGGTAAGCCTGAGCGATCCGACCCGTGGTGAGGGCGTTCATGAGGGCCGTGGCAATATGTTCCTGACCGATGAGGTCGGAGAATTGCTGCGGGCGGTAACGCCGCGCCACGACGGTATACACCGGGGGCGTTTCCACCGGTTCGGTATCGCTCACTTTGGGAGGGTTGGCTTTCGCTTTGGCCATGGGGAGATTGTACGGACGCTCTCAGAAAGCGGCGGGGACTGGCCCCCCTGCCTGTCAACCTTTACTTTGCTGGGGCAACTTTGAGCCGAACGGTGACGGGGAAGTGATCGCTGAAACCGCGATCGTCGTCTTTCATATTGTGGCCGGGGTTACCGAAGCGGAAGGGTTCGCGGCGGGTGGCCCCTTTCCGCATCAGCCCGGCCGTCTCAGTTCGCACCGATTCGACATCCACACTCCAGCCTTTGTCGTCTAGCAACCCCGGCGACGCGCAGATTTGATCGTAGATCAACGGCTTGCCGTTGTAGAAGATCGTGCCAAACTTGTTCGGATCCTTACCGGTGAGTAAGTCGAGCAAGAAGGGTTCATTGTCGGTCGGCTTCACCTTGTTTTTATCGCCGATGGCCCCGAGCATTTTCGCCACCGGTTCCGCGTCCGGCGTGTCGTTGAAGTCCCCGCAGACCAAGAAATCGGTATCGACGTTCTTCTTCGCCGCGGCCCGGAAGGCCTCGTAGATGGCCACGGCGTATTTCTCCCGGCCGATGTCGCCATCGGTACCATCGCGTTGTTTCAACTGGGATGTCCAGTGGGAAGCCATGATGCAGAGATCGTGGCCGTTGACGTAAAGATGGGCTTCGAGGATGCGGAGCCGGTTACCGTGCATGCGGGTGAGTTGCGGGGCCACGTTCATCCGGGTGATGATCGCCGGGGCGATGTGCCGGCCGGCATCGAGGTTCTTCATCACCACGTTCTTGTATTCCAACTTCTTATCCATCTTCGCATCTTCGAGTTTCTTGTTCAACGTGGCCCGCAACAGATCCGCGGCACGCACGCTTTCCACTTCGCAAATCGCGATCACGTCCGGCCCTTTGCCGTCGTTCATTTTCAACAGTGCCGTGGCGATGCGATCCAGTTTGAGATTGCGGAGCTTCTCGTTCTCCGCGAAGGGCACATCGTATTCCTTGTCGATGGAATTGCGTTTGTCTTCCTTATCGTCGAATAGGTTCTCGACGTTCCACCAGCAGAAAAGGATCGAACCATCGTCCGAAGCCACGGCGGGAACCGCCCCGGCATTCGCGGCCGGGTTGCGGAACTTAGTGATGGCGAAGGACGCCACCACGGCCACGACCACCGCCAATCCGATCAGCGTTTTCGCGGGCAATCGTCGAATGAGCGTGGTGATGGCGGCTTTCAAGATCGGGGAAGTTCGTTCCATGACGTCCTGTCTCAGTGGTGGAGATGGATGAAGGATAGCCGGGATCGGCCGCGAATGCGAGGACAACCCGCCTTGACACCCTTCGCATTGTGGGTATTTTCCGGCCACTATGAAAAGCACCAACACCTTCTGGGCACTCCTCGCCGGCCTCGGCCTGGGGGCCACCGCCGTAATCGCCTACCTTTCCGGTGGCACCGCCCAACCGATGAAGGCGGCCTCCAACGACCGCTACCAAGATTATGTGATGGCCACCGGTGCGGTGAACATCAGCCCGCGCATCCAAACCGATGGCGTCTGGCTGCTCGATTACAAATCGGGCAAGCTCCTCGGCACTGTGATCGACCGCACCGCCGGTAAGATCATCGGCTGGGCGGAAGTCGATCTCGTCGCCGAGTTCGAACTGACCCCGAAACAGGATGTACACTTCATGATGACCACCGGCCACATTACGTCCAGCCAATCGGCGCTCTACCTCGCGGAAACTACCACCGGCAAGTTCGGCGTGTACACGATGGGGCCGGGGCCGAACAATTCGGGTGTCGGCATCCGCCGCCACGATCTGAGTTCGTTCCGCAAGCCGATGAACGTGGTCGCCCCGGCTGCGGGTTTGCCTCCGGAAATTCCGGTACCGCTGCCGAATGGCTTTCCCCTGCCACTGCCTTCCCCGGCCGTGCCCGCGCAGATTCCTCTGCCGCTGCCGCCGAAGTAGGGATTTGTTAGCCCGACGCGCCAGCGAGGGTCGCCAACTGCATTCATCGAAATGCGGTTGGCGACCCTCGCTGTCGCGTCGGGCTAACAAGTAGTTGGTGTCGGAGCCGGAACCGTCAGCGACGGGAAACATGAACCCGTCGCTGACGCTTCCGGCTCTGAATTTCATCTCGCCATTCCCCGTTCCCATCGCACTGCGTTCGAATGCTCTTTGCCCCCGCAGCCACGGATGTCCTCTTGAGGCCCGAAGGCCGACGGGATGTAGCCGGGGGTGACTGAGCGAAGCGAGGGAACCCTCGGAAAGCGTGCCTCCGGGACTCCAATCTTGGAGCGAGCGTACCGTGGGTTCCCCTCGCTGACGCTCGATCCACTACCCTCGTTCCCAAGCTCTGCGAGGGAATGCCTCTTCGGCCGCTCTGTGGCCTGCTTTCCCTTGTTTTCAAACTCGGCGGCATTGCTTGAACGTTCGCAAGCTAACAAGGAACACAATGAGCCGCGGAGCGGCCGAAGAGGCATTCCCACGCAGAGCGTGGGAACGAGAAGAAAATCGGAGGCTGAAGCGTAAGCGAAGCGGTGGAAACGCAATATCGTGCGTTTCCACTGCTTCGCTGACGCTTCAGCCTCCGAAAAAAACGTCGCCATGTAACGTCTCCACCACCGCTTCGCTGACGCTTCAGCCTCCGAGGTACTACGTCGCCATGAACACGCTCTTCACTTCCGTGTACATGCTCAACGCGTAGGAACCGAGTTCGCGGCCGAGGCCGCTCATCTTGAAGCCGCCGAAAGGCGCCCGGGCGTCGAAGACGTCGTAGCAGTTCACCCACACGGTGCCGGCCTTCAACGCGTTGCTCACCTTGATCGCTTTCTTCACATCATTCGTCCACACGGCGGCGGCGAGGCCGTAGAGGGTGCGGTTGCCACGCTCGATCACTTCGTCCATGTCCTTGAATTTCAGGATGCTCATCACCGGCCCGAAGATTTCCTCCTTGGCAATGGTCATGTCGTCGTGCACGTCCGCGAAGATGTGCGGCTTCACGAAGTAACCGTTGGGGTCGTGGTCGCCGCCGCCGTGGGCACCGCCGACGACCATGCGTGCCCCTTCACTGTGCCCCTTGTCGATGTAACTGTGCACGCGATCCTGCTGTTCCTTGCTCACCTGCGGGCCTTGCTCCGTTTCTGGGTGGAAGGGATCCCCCAACTTGCGGCTGCTGGCCTTGGCGCTGATCTTCTCGAGGAACTTGTCGTAGATCTTTTCCTCGACGTACAAACGGGAACCGGCCACGCAGCATTGCCCCTGGTTGAAGAACAAGCCGAAGTACGCCCCTTCCACGGCCGCGTCGAGGTCGGCGTCCGCGAAGACGATGTTCGGGCTCTTGCCCCCGAGTTCGAGAGTCACTCGCTTCATGTTGCTGTTGGCCGCGGCCGTCATGATGATGCGACCGGTGCCGGTCTCGCCGGTGAAGGCGATCTTGTCCACATCCATGTGGTTGCTGAGCGCGGCCCCGGCGGTCGGCCCGAAGCCGGGCACCACGTTGATGACGCCTTCCGGGAAGCCGACATCCAAGGCGAGTTGAGCGATCCGCAACGCGGTGAGGGGCGTCTGTTCGGCGGGCTTCAGAACGATAGTGTTGCCGCAGGCGAGGGCCGGGCCGAACTTCCACGCCAGCATGAGCAACGGGAAGTTCCATGGGATGATCTGGCCGACGACGCCGATGGGTTCGTGCCGGGTGTAGCAGAAGTAGTTGCCATCGACGGGGATCGTCTGGCCCGTAATCTTGTCCGCCCACCCGGCGTAGTAGCGGAAGCAGGAGATAGTGAGCGGCAGATCCGCGGCCAGCGAATCGGCGATCGGCTTGCCGTTGTCCAAGGATTCGAGGGCAGCGAGTTCCTCGATGTTCTTCTCGATCGCGTCCGCGAGTTTGCCAATGAGGCGACCGCGTTCGGAGGGGTTCATCTTGCCCCACGGCCCATGGGCGAAGGCGTGCCGGGCGGCTTTCACGGCGAGATCGACATCGGCTTTGTCCCCTTCCGCGACTTCGCAGATCGGCTTGCCCGTGGCCGGGTTCACCGTGGTGAAGGTCTTGCCGGAAACGGATTGCGTCCATTTGCCGCCGATGAGCATGGGTTGAACGCCGGAGATTTTCGGGGGAGCGATGCGCGGTTTGGCGGAGAGAGTTGCGGCCATGGAATGAACCTCGGAGAGAAAGGATGCCTGCATTGTCCGCGAGTGACGCGGGGTGTCAAGCGAGTAAGGCGGACCGGCATTTGAAATTTCACCCTCTCCCCGCTGGGGAGAAGGTAAAAGATGACTCGCCGGCTGGGTACACCTTTTGTTTGGCAAACCGGGAATAGTCGAATATCAATGGCCTCTCGCCGAGTGGAGCTTCGCCAACGCTATGATCATCGCCATTCTAATATTCGCCGTATGTTTCGTCGCGTTCACCAACGGGGCCAATGCGAACTTCAAGGGGGTGGCTTCGCTGTACGGCAGCGGCACCACGACGCTCCGCCAAGCCGCGCTCTGGGGCACGGTCGCAACCTTCGCCGGTTCCCTCGCGGCATTGCTGCTCTCGGGAGGGATTCTCACCGCGTTCAGCGGCCGCGGCTTGGTGCCCGATTCTCTAGCGGCGTCGCCGCACTTTGCCTGTGCCGTGGCCCTCGGCACGGCGTTCACGAGTTTCCTCGCCACGCGGTTCGGGTTTCCGGTTTCCACCACGCACGCACTCGTCGGGGCGTTGATCGGTGCCGGCTTGGCTGGCCACGGCGATGTTCAACTCGCAGCACTTGGTAAGAACTTTTTGTCCCCGCTATTCTTCAGCCCGTTCGTGGCCGCGATCGCCGGGGCGTTGGTGTATGTGATTTTGAAATCGTTGAAACGCGCACCGGATCATCGCACGCCGACGTTGGATCGCTTGCACTTCCTCAGCGCCGGCGCCGCCAGCTTCGCCCGGGGTATGAACGACACTCCAAAAATGGTCGCATTGATGCTCCTGGTACCCGACTTGGCGATTCAATGGGGGTTCGTGATCGTGGCTGTATGCATCGCCATCGGCGGCTTGCTCGATATTCGCCGGGTTGCGGAAACGCTGGGCAAGAAGATCACCGCGATGAACCCCGGCCAAGGCTTTGCCGCGAGCCTCGTGACTGCTCTGTTGGTATCCACGGCGAGCCTACACAGCTTGCCGGTGAGCACCACCCACGTGAGCGTGGGTGCCCTCGCGGGCATGGGCACCGCCGCGGGGCGGGCGCACTGGCGGAAGCTGCTGGAAATCCTACTTGCTTGGGTGAGTACGGTACCATGCGGGGCGTTACTCGCGGCGATCGCGTACGCTTGTGTTGCGAAATTCTGAGATCGATGCCGCGTGCGCCGAATGAAGGTGCTTGTACTCGGAATCCTTTCTCCGCATTCCCCCCCTATAATCTTAGAGTGCTTCCTCCAATGGGTTTTCCACGCCATGCCCCGCGATCCTTACGACATCCTCGGCGTGCCCCGTTCCGCAACGCAGGACGACATCAAGAAGGCGTATCGCAAGCTCGCCGGCAAGTTCCACCCCGACCGCAACCCCGGCGACAAAGAAGCCGAGGCCAAGTTCAAAGAACTCTCCGGTGCCTACGAAATCCTCTCCGATGAAGATCAGAAGGCCAAGTTCGATCGCTTCGGCCACGCCGGGTTGCCCGGCGGAGCCGGGGCGGGTGGCGGGGGTGGCTTCCCAGGTGCCGGACAAGATCCCCGCGCAGCCGAGGATTTGTTCCGCAACCTCTTCGGGGGCGATCAAGGTTTCGATCTCGGCGGCATGTTCGGCGGTGGTGGGGCAGGAGCCAGCGGTGCCAAGGGGCGTGGTCGAGGGCGACCGCAAGCCCCGCCTGCGGAAGATGTCCAGACCGATCTGACGGTTCCTTTCGATACTGCTGCCCGAGGCGGTTCGATCCGGATCAACGTGATGGGCCGCACCATCGAGGTGAAGGTGCCTGCCGGGATTTCCGAGGGAAAGAAGCTGCGCGTCCCCGCTTCGGCGACCGGTTCGGCGGACGTGTATTTGAAGGTTCACATTGCCGAGCATCCGTTTTTTCAACGCGAAGGCAACGATCTGATCGTGGAAGTGCCCATCGGCGTGGCGGAAGCGATCCTCGGGGCGAAAGTCGATGTGCCGACCCTGGAAGGAGATACCCTTACGGTGAAAATCCCGGCGGGCACCAGCAGTGGTTCGCGCCTGCGGCTCCGCGGCAAAGGGATCGTCGGGGGCGATCAGTACCTGCAATTCAAGATCGTGCTCCCCGGTAATATCGACGACCGATCGAAGGAGTTGATCGAAGAATTTGCGAAGTTGAACCCGGCGGATGTGCGGGCCAACGCGGGATGGAACAAGTAGTCGAAAGCCCACTGTGAACTTCACATTCCCCCCGATGCACCGATTGCGAACGCCCCAAGAATTCCAACGGGTGTACGACCGCAAACGCTCCGCCGCCGACGGCGTATTGATCGTCTATGCGTGCGAGAACGAACGGCCGCACCCGCGCATCGGTTTATCGGTATCGAAGAAGGTCGGCAACGCGGTGGTGCGGAACCGGCACAAACGGCTCTTCCGCGAGGCCTTTCGGCTGTTGCAACACGAACTCCCCGGCGGAATCGATTTCGTGCTCATTCCCCGGCCCAAAGCGGGCGAACCGAACCTGCCCCACGTGATGGCTTCGTTGAAACAACTCGCCCACGAAGCGGCCAAACGATTGGGAACGTGATGCGCCGCCTCCTGAGAGCCTTGGGCTACTGCGTGGTGCTGCCGGTCCGCGGCTACCAATACTTCATCCGCCCGTTGCTGCCGCCGACGTGCCGGTACGAACCGGGGTGCAGCGAATACATGATTCAATCGGTGAAGAAATACGGGCCGTTTGTGGGCACCGCGAAAGGGGCCTTGCGAATCTGCCGATGCAATCCGTTTTTTAAGGGCGGCTACGATCCGCCGTGAGCGCATGAAAAAGCCGACGGGGTTGCCCCCGCCGGCTTTCGGATTTTCCTTCCAATCAGGCTTGAACCTTCGCGGCCCGGCGGCGGCGCACCCAACGCACCCCACCGAGGGCCAACCCGCTGACGGCAAGGATACTGCCCGGTTCGGGCACCACGGCGATCACCACCGAGTTGCCAATGTAGTTCACGCTAAAGTTGTAGTCTGTGCTCAGGTAGTTCGCGGTCACGATATCGCCCGAGTTTGGTGCGTTGAAGAAGGTTCCCGTCCGAGAACCAGTCGTCGTGACGACTGTAAAAGTATCGCCGACGGACGGGGCGTAACCAAGGGTCAGATTCAGATTGGCCCCGCTTCCGAGGGCGATGATTCCAGTGCCTGAGAGCACGTCGAATTCGCCCGCCACGATTCCGTTCAAACGGACAGTGAAGCTGGAACTGGTGTTGAAGGTCACGGCAGCCGACGTGGTCAAGGTACCGGGAGCGATCGGCGATCCGGGGGCGATGGTGCCACCGCTCGCGACGGTAATCGCACCGGTCGCGGTGCCCGTTCCGCCAAGGGTGCCAGTGTTGTTCACGGT
>JBBQWA010000219.1:0-7696 GCA_038211045.1 Gemmatales bacterium | reverse complement strand
GACCCGTAAATGACACTTCCACTGGTCGGAATGGTTTTTTCCGTCACCGGCAAGCTGCCCGCTCCTCCGGTATCGGATAGATGTCCAAATCGCGTTTGGCAACTCCCGGTCACGATGGATTCCTATTCGGATTGTTTCGTTTTACGGTTTGGAAGTTTGGCAGAGTTTAGACCTAAAGAGCCGCTTTCGTTCGGGGGCGTTGTGCGTTACCAACTCGCGGTATTCGCAGCCGTTTCCAATTCCGCCTTGCTGCACGTCGCAGTGCCGACCTTCCCGACCACGACCGCAGCCGCCAAGCTCGCCAGTTTGCAAGCCGATTCCAAATCGCCGCCCACAGCCATCGTGAGTGCGAGCGTCGCAGCGACGGTATCCCCGGCGCCGGTCACGTCGTAGACTTCGCGGGCTTGCGTGGGCACGTGGATCGTGTCCCGATTCGGTTCCATCAACGCCATGCCGTGCGGGCCGCGGGTGATGAGGATGGAAGTATCGCCGCCGAGCATCCGTTGGAGTTCCCGGCCCGCCGCGTCCACTTCTTCGGTCGTTTTCAAATCGCGGTTGAGCACCTTGCCGGCTTCGAGTTGATTGGGCTTCACGAGGGTCGCCCTGCGGTATTTCAAGTAATCCGTGCCCTTGGGATCGACGATGACAGGCACACCCATGCAAGCGGCTTCGCGGACGAGGATTTCCACCAGCGATTGCGTGACCACACCTTTACCGTAATCCGAAACGATGCAGGCTTTGACATCGAGAAGCAGGCGTTGGAAGTGAGCGCCGAGGTCGAGAACCGCAGATTCCTCCAGCGGTTCGAGCCGTTCGTGGTCGACGCGAAGCATTTGTTGCGAACCGGCAATCACGCGGGTTTTCGTAGTTGTTGGCCGCGAATTGGCCGCGAGGACCGCGGTCGTGTCGATGCTTTGCGCCGAGAGGATTTCGCGGATACGCCGGCCTTCAGCATCGTCGCCGACGACCCCCGCAAGAAACGCCCGACCGCCGAGTGCCGCAATGTTCGCCGCGGTATTCGCAGCGCCACCGGCGGTGAACGTTCGGCGTTCCACTTCCACCACAGGCACCGGCGCTTCGGGCGAAATCCGGGTGACGTGCCCCCACAGAAATTCGTCGAGCATGAGGTCGCCGACCACGAGCACCGGGCAACCGGGGAAGCGTTGGAGAAGTTCGATCATCGGGTGGAGTTCCAATTTTTGTTAGCCCGACCCACCAGTGGCAGTCCATAACAGCCCCTACTCCGGCTTCACGCGGAGCGGCTTCTCCGATTCGTACAAATCCTTGCGATCCTGATAATCTTCCAATTCTTCCGGCTTCACCAACTTCATCGCCTTCTCCATCCATTTCACCGCATCATCGAATTCCCCCAACTCCGCGCACGCCGCGGCAAGCGTATCGAGGAAACTCGGTTCCTGCCATTCGGAAAGCTCGCAGGCGCGGGTCGCGCATTCTTTCGCTCGCACGCCGTTGCGAATGTCCGGATCGGGGGCCGTGGCCCAAATCCACGCCAATTGGTTGAACGTGCCCGCACTTTTGGGATCCCGCTTCAACGCATCCAAGTGATCTTGAATGGCTTTGTTGAAGGCCAAATCCTGATAGTGCAGCCCGGCGCGCAAATTGAAACCGAGCGGGCTGGCGGGGTTCAATTTGATCGCTTCGTTATAATCCGCGAACGCACCGGCCCGATCGCCGAGGTACTTGCGGCAGAGGCCGCGGATTTCGTACACCTTCGCCATGCCGGGCATGGTGGCGATCACGAAATCGCAATCGGCCCTCGCCGCCGCGTAATTCTTGGAGTTCAATCGCACGGTGGCACGGGCTAGATAGGCCAATACCCGATTGGGGTCGAGCTGGATCGCTCTGTCGAAATCGGCTTCCGCATCGGCCTCGGCGTGCATCGCTTGGTAGATCATGCCCCTCACTTGGAACGCCCCGGGCTTCTCCGAATCTCTTGCGATGGCCACATCGGCATCGGCGAGCGCGGCGTCATACTCTTCGAGTTCCATTTGCAACTCGGCGCGGGCCAGCAAGTATTCGGCAGCGTGATCGGGGTCGTTCTCCAAGGCGAGCGCGTAATCGGCGAAGGCTTTCTGCGATTCGCCGTTGGCCGCGTGGCATTCGCCGCGGAGGCCGTAGAGCGGAGCCAAACCGCTATCGAGGTTCAAGGCTTTATCGCAATCGGCGATGGCTCCGGGGAATTGCCGTTGGCGGAAGAGCAAGCGCGCCCGATCGGCGTACAGCATCGGGTCGTCGTTTCGCAGGCGTATCGCGTGATCGAGATCGTTGAGGGCATCGAGGCGTTGGCCCATTTCGATGTAGGCGAGCGCGCGGTAGCGGTACGCCGCAGCGACCTGCGGCTTCAATTGGATGGCGCGGGTGAAACATTCCACCGCTTCGCGGAAATCCCCTTCTTGAAGCCGTTGGTGGCCTTTATCGAAGAGGGCTTGGGCGTCGGGAGAAGTACGGTCGGCTGGCATCGGGCGGCGGTTCCCCAAAAGCATCGGCGGAGTAGGATGCCGATATTCTAGCATCCGCCGTGCGGTGGGAAATGCGATTCAACCGGGAGAAGGAATTTGGTGTGGAGGGGCCGCGAACACCGCCAAGGCGAACGGCAGTTCTTAGTTTGCCCTCTCTCCCGCTGGGGAGAGGGTCGTTTCGAGCTAAACGGGAAGCAGGGAGAGGGGAGAGGGGATTTGCAACCAATCAAAATCCTTCACCTCGTCCCGAAGCGGGACGACCCTCTTCCCAACGGGTGAGAGGGTGAAAATCCAACTGCCTCCGCGTTCTCATCACCCTTGCACGGGCATGCAAACTTGTTCTAAGAGTTTCTCCGCTTTCTCTTGAATGATGTCCGCGAGGTTCGGCAGCGGTGCCCCGGCCGGGAGCGCCTCGTGCAGGGCGGCGAGCCAACGCGGGAAACTGTAGAGTTGGGCGAAGCCATCCGAACTGATCGCTTCCAACCGGGCGTGCTTGCCGGCGCGTGCCGCATCTTGCCAAGCTTGCTTGCTCTTGCCCGTGAGGGCCGTATCGTCTTCTTGCCGCAGTAGAATGAGGTGATCCACCATCGGCGGTGTAGCGTTCATCACGCTCAACTTGATTTCCAAATCCTTGAGTTTTCCGGGGCCGCGGGCGAGGAACAAACCGATCCCCACTTTCCACGGATTGCTATCTTTGCAGGCCCAATGAGCGAGGCTCACCACGCCGTAGGTCGGGTGTTCACCGTAGGGCCACTCCGCCACGGTGTGTTGCAACCGCCACGGGCCGACCTTCACGCCGTGTTCGTGACACGTCCCCAAGAACGTTCCGAGCGCGGCTTGCAACTCGCGGGTGGCCCCGGTGAGGGAACCTTCCGGCTCGAGCTTCCGCCGGGCGGCGCGGAACTCTTGTTCCCAAAGTTCGGCCATCGTATCGGCGGTGAGCAATCGGCTCATCGGCGGGGTGTACAACATCGCCGGGGTCGGTGCGATCCCGATCAAGCCGGTCGCCGGTTCCGAATGCATTTCTAGGGGAATGATGCCCTCGGCCCTGTACTCCTCGGCATCGTTGGCGTCGATGATGTCCACGTTCTTCAACGAGATTTCGGGTTCCTTGCCCAAGAGAGCGTCGATGCGATTCTGCTTACTCTCGGCTTCCGGTTGGAATATCGGCACATCGTCGTAACCGAGCAGCCGTGAGGCGAGCGGTTCGTGCATCGGCTTACGCGGCGCTTCCCCGGCTTCTTCCGGGCCGTACACAAGGTGATCGAATAGGTGCCGCAGTTGCTGGAGCATATCCCGGAGCGTTGGTTCGGTACGGGCCACGCGCACGATCTGCTCCTCACGGAAGGGGAACATTTCCGGCAGGTCGCCGGAATCCGGAATCTCATCCAACACCGGGCGCAAGCGCGCTTCCACAACCTGTTTGACCATTTCCGGGGCCGGGGCTTCGAGCCGCACCGCTTTCACCGTTCCGAACTTCGGCACGTGAACGGGGTTGTTCAAACGATCTTGAATGTACCCGTCCAAGCTCGGCACGAAGCGGTTCCACAAGCCGCGCTCGGCGAAGACGAGGAACAGTAAGCCATCGATTTGATGCATCCCCTGCACGATTCCGGCGAAGAACGCTTCCGCGATCTTATGGCCATCGTCGTTGCGGCGGGAAAGCAACAAATCTTCGAGTTGATCGAACGCCACGACCACCGGAATCTTCAACCCGCGGAAGATTTCCATCAGCACCTTGAACAGTGCCACGACCAAATCTTGCCGGCTCGGCTTCACGCGGAAATCGAGTTCCGCGAACCCATAGGTGAGGAAGTTCGCCAATTCCGATTCATCGCCGAGCAACGCGGCTTTGGCGAATCCTTGCAGCAGGTGCCGCCGCATCAACCCGGCGGTGTTGTGGCCCTCGGTGCGATCAATGTGGCTCACACACAAATCGAACGCCTTTTGCGGCGTCATCCCGGCATCTTGAATCGCGCGTAACAGCGGCATCGGCACGCGGGCAAAGTTGGAATAGCCGGACAAGTTTTCGATCAGCCATTCGGCCCGTTCCGCGGCTTGCCCACTGCCCAACCCGAGGCGGCGCGCCCACTTCCCCAACCCGGGGGGCGGGAACAAATCGACCTTCTCCGCTGGCGAAATATCCCGCAGAGCGAGGCCGAGTTGCCGGCGCACGAGTTGATCGCCGACGTACTCCAACGGTCGGCAACCCTTTTGTTTGCCACCGCCGAGGAGCGTATCGATGATCTGGAAGAGCATGTATTCGAGGAATTCCGAATCCTTCTGATACACGCCGGGCGTGACGAGCAATTGCCAATGGCCCCCGGCACCGTGTTTGATGCTGTGAAGCAAGTGCGTTTTACCCGCCCCCTTGTTGCCGAGGATCGGCACGACTTCGCTATGCGTCGTCGGGTCGTAGCGGTACAGGTCGATGATCGCGTGGAGGAGATCGCGTTCCGCGGCGAACAACTCGGGCACGTGATAACGGGCGCAGATGTCGTCGTCCGGGTTGCGGGCGAAGTAATTGCGGAAGGGGTTTCCGGCCCGCTGAAGAAATTCGCGGGTGCGTTCGAGAGCGGGTAATTCGTCGGTCATCGTCATTGGGATTCCTTTCCCTGCATTAAACTCTCCTCTCCCGCCGAGGGAGAGGGGAACAAACCATTTACCGCAAGCTCGCGTAGTATGCGATTTCGTGGCCCACGAGCAACGCCCAGGCCGGTTCGGGCATCGCGTAGAGCGGCCCCGTCCACGGGTGCAAATACACCCGGCCTTCGGAATGCAAGGAGCGCAAGGCATCGTGAAACGCCCCGAGCGTCGGCGCTTCGTTCAAACTCCGGTACAACTCCGGCAGCGGACAATCGCGGGTGATGCCGGTGGGGGTTTCGGCCCACTCGGCGAGTTTCCCCGCGATCTCTTCGTTCAAATCGCTCTCGGGTTCCCAAGAATCGCCGCCGCCGGCCATCGCGGGAACGAGTTTCGCCGCAGTCACTTGCGGGAGAACACGGGCGATGATCCCGCGCAGGCTCTCGATGCCGTCCGCCATGCGAGCGGTGGTGGTTCGCAACTCGGCCACTTCGCGTTGGCGGTCTTCGAGCACGCGGAGGAAATCTTCCAACACTTGTTTCGGTTGTTGCTCGGCGAGCAAATATTCGAGGCCCGTCGCGGTAGCGAGGTAGAGTTCGCGGGCGGGTTTCGGGGAACGCACCACGCTCAACCAGCGTTCATCGAGGCATTTCTTGGCGGCAACTTTGCCCGCCGTCGTGTTCGGAAATAGGCCGGATTCGTTCTTGGACGAGAGCAACGGCGTGCCGTGGGCTTCCGCCGCGGCGTGGGCGAGCGCTTCGAGAATCAACGGGGAAACCTTGTCGGCCACGAGCAGCATCCGTGCGGGGGCGAAATCTGTGAGGGCATGGTAAACGGAATGGGGGAAGCGCCGCAACCCCGAGTGGATTCGATTTCCTAAACCATCTCAATGACAGAATCCGAACTCAGCGAATTCCGGGCGAATGCCCGTACGGCACTGCTCGCCGAGAGAACCCCGGAAGGCCACTGGGTTGGGGAACTCTCGGCCAGTGCGCTATCCACGGCCACGGCCCTGTTCACGCTGAGCTTGCAAGGTGGGCACGCGGAACTCGTTCATGGCGGGCTCGAATGGTTGAAAACGAATCAGAATGCCGACGGCGGCTGGGGCGATACGATCTTGAGTTTCAGCAACCTCAGCACGACCTGTTTGTGTTGGGCCGCGTTCAGCATCGATGAAGCGAAGCAGTACGAAGATGTTCAGGCGAAAGCCGAAGCGTGGATTGCACAACGGATCGAAAGCCCACCCATTGCAATGGGTGGGTCAGTGTTGGCAAGAAAGATCGCCGATTCCTACGGCAAGGATCGCACCTTCAGCGTGCCCATCCTCACGATGCTGGCACTCGCCGAGCGAATGCCGTGGAAGCACGTTCCACAACTCCCGTTTGAACTCGCGGCAATGCCGTTCCGCTTCTTCCAAGTGATCCGGCTGCCGGTGGTGAGCTACGCCCTTCCGGCGCTGATCGCCATCGGACAGGCAAAGCATGCCAAGCGACCGAGTTGGAATCCTTTCATTCGAGTACTGCGTTCATTAGTGAAGCATCACACGCTGCGAAAACTCCGCGAGATTCAGCCTAGCACCGGCGGCTACCTAGAAGCGACCCCGCTCACGAGTTTCGTGGCGATGAGCCTGATCGGCGCGGGAAACCGCGATTCGCCCGTGGTGGCCGAGGGGGTACGATTTTTGGTGAACTCGGTTCGCCCCGATGGAAGCTGGCCCATCGATACGAATTTGACAACATGGGTGACAACGTTGGCGATTAACTCCCTTTCTTCCACCTCCCCCCTTGTGGGGGAAGTCGATTCGCAAAGCGAATCGGGAGGGGGATCAGAAACAAAAACTACCCCCCACCCATCCCGATTGCATCGGGCCGACCTCCCCCTCAAGGGGGGATGTGTTAGAGCGTGGCTCCTCGCCCAGCAGTACCGCAGCACGCACCCATTCACCCAAGCCGCCCCGGGCGGGTGGGCCTGGACCGATCTCCCCGGTGGCGTGCCCGATGCCGACGACACCCCCGGCGCTTTGATTGCGCTGCGAAATCTCGGCGAACCGGATGAAACTGCCATCGCCGCCGCATCCGCCGGGGTTGCGTGGCTGCTGGATTTGCAGAACCGCGATGGCGGAATCCCCACGTTTTGCAAGGGCTGGACTGGCCTGCCCTTCGACCGCAGCAGCAACGATCTCACGGCCCACACGCTGCGGGCATGGTGGGCTTGGCACGATCAGCTTTCGCCGGAGCTTCAACAACGCGTCGAAGCCGAAACCGCACTCGCGATCCAATACTTGCTCCGCACGCAGAATGCCGATGGTTCGTGGGCACCGCTCTGGTTTGGCAATCAACATTCTGCCGATGTGGCGAACCTCACCTATGGGACGAGCCGGGTGTTGAAGCTCGCGGAACTTCCGGGGGCGGAACCACTCGCCCCGGCGTTTGAACGTGCGACCGCGTGGTTGCGTGTCACCCAGAATGCCGACGGCGGCTGGGGCGGCCGCGAGAACACGCCGAGCAGCATCGAGGAAACCGCGCTGGCGTTGGAGGGCCTACTTGCATTCGCACACATGGGACATGGAACATTCATCCAACCACACTGGCGAGCCGGGAGCGTCAGCGACCGGAGTGGATCACAAGAACATC
>JBBQWA010000218.1:0-7706 GCA_038211045.1 Gemmatales bacterium | reverse complement strand
GCCGCGTTCGAACCTCCGCCGACGCAGGCCACCACCACATCCGGCAAGCGGCCGAATTGCTCCAAGCTTTGCGCCTTCGTTTCTGCGCCGATCACGCTTTGGAAATCGCGCACCATCTGCGGGAAGGGGTGCGGCCCGATCACGCTGCCGATGATGTAGTGCGTGTCTTCCGCGCTGCTCATCCATTCGCGCATCGCTTCGTTCACCGCGTCGCGCAGGGTGCAGCTGCCGCTCGTCACGGGGAACACTTCCGTACCCATCGCCTTCATGCGGAATACGTTCAACTCCTGCCGGCGGATGTCCTCGGTGCCCATGTACACGCGGCAGGGCAGGCCGAAGAACGCCGCGGCGGTGGCCGTGGCCACGCCGTGCATGCCGGCGCCGGTCTCGGCGATCAGGCGCGTCTTACCCATGCGCAGGGCCAGCATCGCTTGGCCGATGGCGTTGTTGATCTTGTGGGCGCCGGTGTGGTTGAGGTCTTCGCGCTTCAGGTAGATGCGGGCGCCGCCGGCTTCTTTCGTCAAACGTTCGGCGAAATACAACCGGCTCGGTCGGCCGACGAACTCGTTGAGAATGCGGTGGAATTCCGTCTGGAATTCTGGATCGTCTTGGGCTTCCGCGTAGGCGGTTTGCAATTGTTCGAGGGCGAACATCAGTGTTTCGGGAACGAAGCGACCGCCGTAATCGCCGAAGCGGCCCTTGGCGTCGGGAACGTGGGAGACGGGCATATCGAGAAGCGCGGGCATGAAATCACCGGGGGTGCGGAGCGAATTCGCGGCGGGTTATTGTAGGCCGCACCGGCGAATCGAGGCCATGTACACGGCGATGGGTGCGCTAAAGTTTTCTGACACCCAACCCCCCACCCGCCGTTTTCGCTGCGCTCGACCGACGACCTCCTCCACAAGTGGGGAGGTGAAGAGTGTGGCTGTATTCGGTGCATCGTCATTGACCAATCAGAACCTCGGACAAATGCGAATCCGCCCCGGGCGAGAGCACGATCGAACCCGCGTACACTTCGGGGTAACGCACCGCCACATCGACGGAATCGCCCGAATCGTCGCTGACGCTTCCGGCTCCGATACAATTTCCACGTTCACCCCAACTCATCGAGATTGCACCATGGAAAAGCGCGCGAATGCCGTAACGTTCAAAGGCGAAGGTAAGACCCTCGTCGGCCCGGCGATCAAGGCCGGCGATACGGCCCCGGATTTCAAATGCCTGAGCGGCCTCAGCCCGGTCACGCTGGCCGATACCCCGGCCAAGGCCCGCATCTTCAGCGTCGTGCCGTCGCTCGACACGCCGGTGTGCAGCATGCAGACGAAGAAGTTCGACGAAGGCCTGGCCGCCCTCGGCGACAAGATTGCCGCATATACGGTCAGCCTCGATCTGCCCTTCGCCCAGAAGCGGTTCTGCACCGCCGAGGGCGTGAAGAGCATGCAAACGCTTTCGGATGTCCACAACCATTCCTTCGGCACAAGCTGGGGCGTGTTACTGGAAGGCCTGCCGCTCAGCCTGCTGGCCCGCAGCGTATTCGTGGTCGATAAGGCCGGTAAGGTGACGTACGCCGAGTACGTTCCGGAAGTGACGAACGAACCGAACTACGCCGCGGCGATGGAAGCGTTGAAGGCCGTGGCGTAAACCGTCCTCGGTATTTCGGAGCCGGAAGCGTTAGCGACGATCAACGCTCGAATCGTCGCTAACGCTTCCGGCTCAGAAAAACCAACTCATCCCATATGCTCTCCTTCTTCTCCCAACATCTTCCGCACACCGCCGCGCTGTTGCTCGCGGCGTTCCTCTCCGCGTTGCTGATCGTTTCCTTCCTCGGCGTCGCGGCGCTGCTATATATCTGGGCCGAACGGAAAGTCTCGGCGCGGATGCAGGATCGCCTCGGCCCCACCCGCGTTGGCCCCTTCGGCCTCCTGCAATCGCTGGCCGACGGCATCAAGCTCCTCACGAAGGAAGACACAACCCCGGATGTCGCGGATCGCTTTCTCTTCCGCATCGCGCCGTACCTCGCCTTCTGCGCCGCATTCTGCGGCTACCTCGCCCTGCCCTTCGGTTTGAACCTCGTGCCGCAGAACCTGAACATCGCCGCGTTCTTCATGCTGGCCATTCTCAGCAGCGAAGTCTTCGGCGTATTGCTGGCCGGGTACGCTTCGGGTAGCAAGTGGTCGATGTTCGGCGGACTGCGCGAAGCGGCCCAAGTGGTGAGCTACGAGGTGCCGCGGTCGTTGTGCGTGGTGGTGCCGGTGTGCGTCGTCGGTACGCTAAACCTCACCGAGATGGCGAAGCAACAGACCGGCGCCTTCTGGAACTGGACGATCTTCCACGACCCGTTCACGTTCGTCGCATTCTTCATCTTCTTCATTACGGCCACGGCGAGTTGCAAGCGTGCGCCGTTCGACCTCGCCGAGGCGGAAAGTGAACTCGTGGCGGGGTTCCACACCGAATACTCCGGCCTGCGTTGGAGCTTTTTCTTCCTGGCGGAATACGGCAGCATGTTCGCAGTGAGCGGCTTGGCCGCGTTCCTCTTCCTCGGTGGCTGGCACACGGGCGTGTTGCCATTCGAGCCAACAGAACGCCTCGGCATGTATTGGGGCAATGCATTGAATGCCGCGGTGTTCATCGGCAAAGGTACGCTCCTCGTGATGGTGATGATGTGGATGCGCTGGAGCCTGCCGCGGTTGCGGATCGACCATGTGATGATGACGTGTTTGAAGTACTTCCTGCCGGTGAGTTGCGTGCTGCTTATCGGCGTGTGCGCCTGGCAACTTTACGCGGCGAGGTACGCCGGGGAAGTCACACGGTATGTCCTCGCCTTCGGTTCGCTCGCGTTCGCGCTGTTCGTCGCCGTAGGTTCGCTGCGATCCAAGGGGGGCGCTCCCCGCGGCGAACTCGCCGGGGTGTGGGCGAAACCGGATTGACACAAAAAAACGGAACCCCGCAGAACGGTGTTCTGCGGGGTTCCTTCAACTCGACTTGGGCGGCCATCGCAAACGGCAACCCGTTTGCAGCCGTTAGGACAGCCGCCCGTCCTGGTTACTATGATCAGAAGTCACGGATCACCTCCTTCGGAATTGGGGTTCCGCACGCGGGTATTTCGAACCAGTGAAACGCCCGGATGCCCTCAGTACGTCGTGGGCGGCCCCGCGACTTACGTGAATGAAGTATAGAGCCGCGCCCCCCGGGAAATCAAGGCGTAAATTTGCTCGGATGTGCCTTGGGTCTGGCAAATTTTTATGGCGAACCAGTTCAACACCCTCTCCCCTCAAGCGGAGAGGGTGAAGAGCGTGCGTGCCAGAAAGTTTTGCCGCACCCGTGTGCCTTTTGATTTCGGCGAAGTTTAGGCGGCGGCCCAGAGGCATTGCCACCCCTGCGTTTGGCTCAGGGCCACGCCGTCGAAGACTCAAAGCCCTCCACCCAATACCCGACAACGTATGGTAGTTGAACCACTACAAGATTAAGCCGCTTTGCGGCGGTTCAAGTACGGATGGTAGCCTTCGCTCGGCACTTGTTGAAATGTCCAATCGAGCGAGAGAATCTCATCGTTCGCGGCGGGTTCGGGCAAATGCGGCGGATCGGCGAAAGGAATGGCTACGGAGAGGGGAATGATGCCATCCAGTGGGATCGCCCAATAATCGGCGGGTTCCGAGTTCTCGAACGCGGCGACGGAATCGGGCTTCTTCGTGGGATCGTTGTTCATGGCCCGCGTCCTTGCAGGAAATTAAATTCCCTTTCCCCAAGGGAAGAGGGGAGCTAGAAGTCACCACCGCATTACGGCGGTGCCCCATGCCAAGCCGGCGCCGAAGCCGCTGAGCACCACCAGCTTACCTTCGGATAATCGCCCTTCCGCCCCCGCTTCGTCAAGGGCAATCGGGATGCTGCCCGCCGAGGTGTTGCCGTACTTCTCCAAGTTGTTGAACACGCGGGTGCGGTCGATCCGCAAGGAATCGAGCGCCGCGTTGATGATCCGGATGTTCGCCTGATGGGCGACGAACAGATCGATCTGCGGGATTTCCAACTTCGCCGCGGTCATGCAATCTTGGATCGTATCCGTGAGGATGTTCACCGCCCATTTGAACACCGGGTAGCCGTCCATCGTCATGTAATGGCGTTTCTCGGCGATCAGCTCCGGCGTCGGCGGCAGGCGGCTCCCACAGGCATCGCGTGCCAGGAGCGGCCCACCCGAACCATCCGAACCCATGCTGTAAGCGAGAATGCCGCGATCCGGCCCGGCCGGTTCGATAATCACGGCCCCGGCGCCGTCGCCGAAAAGCGGGTAGGTTTTGATGTCGTCCGGGTTCAGCACCCTGCTGTTGCAATCGCCGCCGATCACGAGGGCACGATCGCTCAGGCCCGCCTTCACATAGGCCGCTGCGGTAATGAGGGCGTACATGAACCCGGCGCAGGCGGCTTCCACTTCGATAGCCGGGCCGATGATTCCGAGGCGATCTTGAACGAGGCAGGCGGTACTCGGGAACGACATATCCGGAGTGAAGGTTCCCACTACCAACAAGTCGATGTCTTTGGCGGTGTAGCCCGATTTAGCGAAGCAGTCGTTCGCGGCCTCGACGCACAAATCGGAGGTGGCTTGGTGCGGCAGGGCATGCCGGCGTTCCAAAATCCCGGTGCGTTTGACGATCCAATCCGAATCGAAACCGAGCTTGGCGTGGAGGTGTTCGTTCGTAACGATGGCATCGGGCACATACTTGCCAATGCCCGCAACGCGGAATCCGGTGAGGGTACGGCAGCGCGGCCGAGCGGATTGATGTTCGCTATTCATCCGCTCGCTATCCGAATCGGGCTGCACGGCGCCATGAGGGTACACATCGAAATCAATATAGAAAATCCTTCCCCCCCCGTCGCCGTTTGCCGCGGCGGGTGGCAGAATCTTTCCGAGCCTCCGCCATGTTGATCGTCATGCGTTCCGATGCCACCGCCGAGCAAATCGCCCGCGTCGTGGCCACCATCGCCGAATTGAAGCTCACCCCGCACCCGTTGCCCGGTGCCACGCGTACCGCCATCGGTATGACCGGCAACACGGCCGCCGTGAGCAAATCGCTGTTCGAAGTGCTCCCCGGCGTCGAGAACGCCATCCGCGTGACCAAGCCTTACAAGCTCGCCAGCCGGGAGATGAAGAAGGACGATACCGTCATCGGCAACATCGGGCCGAAGACGTTCACGGTGATCGCGGGGCCGTGTTCCGTCGAAAACGAGGAAATCACCCTGCGTACAGCGGAACACCTCATGAACAAGGGGGTTCGCTACCTCCGGGCCGGGGCGTTCAAGCCGCGGAGCAGCCCGTACAGCTTCCAAGGCTTGGGCTTGGAAGGCTTGCGAATTCTGGAACGCGTGCGTGCCAAGACGGGCATCGGCATCGTTACGGAACTGATGGATACCGAACACGCGGAAGCGGTCGAAGCGGCGAGTGACATCATTCAAATCGGCACGAGGAATATGCAGAACTTCGGCCTGCTCAAACGGGTGGGCCAGTGCCGCAAGCCGGTGCTGCTGAAGCGCGGCATGAGCGCGACCCTCGAAGAATGGCTGATGGCGGCGGAATACATCATGGCCGGGGGCAACTACGAGGTGATCCTCTGCGAACGGGGTGTTCGCACCTTCTCCGATCACTCGCGGAACACGCTCGATCTTTCGGTAGTGCCGGTGGCCAAGAATCTCAGCCATCTGCCGGTGTTCGTCGATCCGAGCCACGGCGTCGGGAAGCGGGCTTACGTTCCCGCGATGACCTACGCTTCAATGGCCAGCGGTGCCGACGGCGTGTTGTTGGAAGCCCACCCCGACCCCGATCACGCCTTATCCGACGGCGCCCAAACCATCGATTTCGACACGCTCGATGCGGTATTGGCGAAGCTCACGGCGATGGCCAACTTGTTCGGGCGGACGCTGGGATGATAAACGAATGCAAGGTAGAATAAGGCGAACGGTATTTCTTCGTTTACCCTCTCGCCCGTTGGGAACAGGGTCGTCCCGCTTCGGGACCGGGAGAGGGGTTTTGATTGGTTCCAAAGCCCCTCTCCCCGGCGAGCTTGTGAATTTTTTCTCCGGCTCGTTTGGATATTGAGGCCGATTTCGCCCCCGTTTTTCTCCTCGCATCCGTCCGAGTATGCATCGCCGGGGGAAACTTCACAAGCTCAGCGGGAGAAAGGGGTAAGCGAAGAACTGCCGCTGACGTACCCCGCTCAAACAACCGCTCATAATTGCTTTCGCAACCCGGCTTCCAATTCGTCGGCGGTCTCCACTTGGCGCGGTTGCACGTTGTTGGCTTCCCAACGGTCGCCGGGCTTCTCGTACAGTTCGGGCGGTCGCGGTTCGTCTTCCTCGGGAACCCGGAGTGGAAGCAAGAGCGCCTTCGCTTCGGTGCGGATCGCGGCTTCCGCCGATTCCCCCTTGGCCCATTGCGAGATCGCACACTCTCGCCGGGGCACGAACGAGGGCGATAGCATTTCCCAGAAATCGGCGTGCTGCGTGAAGCCGGGGATGCGCAAACCCGCCTCGACGCCGCCGGGCAATCGCACGATCATCGGAACGTGAACCAACTCTTCGTAGAGCCAAGCGCGGTGCGGGCCGAGCAAACCGTGTTCGCCGAGGGGATAGCCGAAGCTGCCGGTGAAAGCCCACGTGGCGGTGCGATCGAGGCCGCGTTCGCGGAAGAGATCGAACAATCGCCCGAGTTCGGCATCGAAGGTGGTGAGTGCCGCGGCGAAGCTGCGGTGCAACAATTCCCAACTGGGGATGTCGTTGCGGTCGAACCAGCCGGTGGGCGGATCGCTCCACGGTTCGATCGCTTCCGCCGCAGGGGTTTCCTCCGGTTCCTCGTCATCGATTTCTTCATCTTCATCGCCTTCATCTTCAACTTCATCTTCATCTTCATCATCTTCATCTTCGACTTCGACTTTCGGTTCTTCCTCTTCGATCAAGTCTTCGACATACAGCGAGAAGAGGTTGGCGGGGATGTTCCAAGGTGGAAGCAGATGGTCGCAGTCGATCCAGAGTAGTGCATCCTCGGCGAGGGCATTGAGCACTTCGGGCAGGATTCGCAGGAGTTCTTCGGAGGTGCGGGCGTCGCGGCAGGATATGAAGGCTTCGGCGGGAGCATCGTTTTCGGGGCGGGTCGCACGGATGAGAATGCGTTGGGGAAACGCGGCGAGCTTCTCGGGGTTCCACCAGATCGCACGGGCGCCGGGCATCTCCGGGCATTCGCTGAAGTGCTGATCGTACGCGATCCCCTCCGCGGCGAGGCGGTCGAGGTGGGTGGTGACGATGAACTCGTTGCCGTAGGCTCCGAGGCTTCCGACGGGGCAACCGTGGGCGGCGATCACGATGGTTTGCATGGGAAAGGGATTCTACCGGCGCCCGGGAGGTTCGCCAGTTGCACGCGGGGCAATAAGTTGAAAAGGAGTTTTAAGTCGATGAAGCATGCAACTACCGTTGGGAACAATCCATGGCATCCGCATTCCTCCCTGGTTTGGGCATGCAAGAGATCTTGCTCCTCGGCCTCTGCTTCATGACCGTGGTTGCGCCAATCGTAATCGTGTTCATTGTGATGCGCTTCAATCGCAAGCAAAATTCCGACGTGGAACGATCGCACGGCGGATCCAATCCGAAAGCTCAGGAGCGGCAACGCATCGACGACTTAGAAGCGGAGAACCGTAGATTGCGGAAGAAATTATCCGAATACGAACACG
>JBBQWA010000217.1:0-7708 GCA_038211045.1 Gemmatales bacterium | reverse complement strand
ATCTTCTTGCCGAGGCGGTAGGCGAGGTTGGAAATGTGCGCCGGCACCGCCGCCTTGTGGCCGATTTCCACCGTGGCGTTCGGCTCGCGGCGACTGATGCAGCAATCGAGCCAGTTCTTCACGTGGGCCGCGGTTTCGTTTTCGATCACCCACTTCGCGGTGGGCACGGTGTCCGGCGTGATGCGATCCGCCGTATTGTACAATCGAATTTCCTTATGAAGGTCGGCGATCAACGTCATCTTGGTTCCGTAGAAGGCGATCCCGGCACCGTCGGCCCCGTTCAGGCATTGGGCGTCTAACGTGGCCGAGAATCGGCCGTAGTCCCACGCGGCGTGGGCCACATCGGGAGTATCCCAATCCTTGAAGTTGTAACGCCAGCCGTGCGCCACCACGCTCTTCGGGGCCGGCACGCCGCCGAGCCATTGGATCACATCGAGGTGGTGCGAGCCGATCTCGGCCAGCAAACCGCCGCCGTATTCCCAGTACCAACGCCAACCCCAGTAGCGATCGGGGTTGAACTCCCGTTTGAATTCCTTCCCTTGGAACGAATCCCATTGAATCTGCGACTCTTGTTCCTTGGTGAAGGTGGCCGGGGCGGAAGTGGGATCCTTCGCCACCCAATTGCGGCAATCCCACGCCTTGGCCCACACGAGGTTGCCGAACTCATGGGAATCGATGTGCTCTTTGCAACGCCGCCAGTGCGCCCCGCTCCGCCATTGGCTCCCCACTTGCACGATCCGTTTGTTCTTCTTCACCGCGTCGAGGATATCTTTGCCTTCGCCCAAAGTTTTGGTCATCGGCGTCTCGCAGTACACATCCTTCCCGGAGAAGCTGGCGGCGATGAGTTGATCCCGGTGGTGGTGATCGGGCGTGGCAATCACCACGGCATCCAAGCCGGCGTGTTGGAGCAATCGGCGATAATCGGCGTATTCCGTGGGTTTTTCGTCTTGCCCGGTGAGCGCGATGACCTTTTGAAAGTCTCCGAGGCGGAACTCGGCGATGTCGCAGATCGCGGCGATGTTGTGCTTGTTCTTCACAACTTCGCGGGCCAGTTGAGTGCCGCGCGAACCGCAGCCGATGATGCCGACGCTCAGTTTCTCGCTGGCGCGGGCCGCTTGAATTGCCGGAACCGCGAATGCGGTCGCCCCGACCGCCGCCGACGAATGGAGGAACGCCCGACGCGAAGGGGACGAAACGGCCACGGGATGCTCCGAGTATTCTTGGGGAATACACAGTTTACCCGATACGCGGCGGAAAGGAAACGCCCCGCGTGAGAAGGTTTCCGAAGGTGCAACGGTGCGGCGATTTCCTTATCTTGATGGCGTTGCAGCGAACTGCTCAATCAGCTTCCGATTAAATGCTGGGATATCGTTCGGATTCCGGCTCGTGATCAGTCCCTTGTCCACCACCACTTCAGAATCCTCCCAAATCCCACCGGCGTTCGTGATGTCCGTCTTCAACGATGGCCAGGAAGTGAGCTTCTTTCCTTTGACGACGCCGGCCTCAATGAGTGTCCAAGGAGCATGGCAGATGGCACCGATCGGCTTCCCGTTGATTGCGAAGGCCTTCACGAACTCGACCGCTTTCGGCTCCATGCGGAGCTTGTCGGGATTGGCGACTCCGCCAGGGAGGACGAGGGCGTCGAACTCGCCTTCCAGACCAGGCTTCAGGACGACGTCTACCTTGACGGCTTCGCCCCAGTTATTGTCTTTCCAGCCGCGGATCTCGCCTTCTTTCAAGGAGACGATTGTCGTAATAGCTCCGGCAGCGTCGAGCGCCTTCCGCGGTTCTATGAGTTCGCTTTGTTCAAATCCATCTGTGGCAAGAATTGCGATTCGTTTGCCCTTCAGTGTGAGGGGCTCTGCTGATTGAGACATGGTGGCACCTGATATAAGGACGGCGAACGCCCCGAAGAGCAATGAAAGTTTCAAACGTAGCATGTGAAGTTCCTCAGTTAAGGTTGCAAGCCGAACGAATGCCGTTAAGCATGAGACAGCTCACCCGGGTACGGGCGGCTCGTAACGCTGCGGATCGAGCGGCGGAGCATCCCTACTACGGTCTAACCACTTGGTTTTTGTAAGTGAGGATAGCTGCCGCACCAGCGAAAATCACCAGAAACAAGAAGTAGAAGATTCGCATGGCTGCTCAGAGAAAATCGAATAACGAAAGCATTGAGCAAACTTCGCGCCGAATCACGACGCAAGCGAAGTATGGGTGCCACAAAAATTTCTGGCGGTTGTCCCCCGCCCGCCAAAAACCTTCGGTTTCGACAGGTGTAGGACACGCTTTGCGCAATCATACGGCGGTTGTTTTCGGTTCGGCGTGGGTGGCCCGCCTTCGGAATGCGCGTCCGGGTCGGGATTCCATGTGATCCCGCAGCGTTGGGCCGTCTTCTCGCAGCGTCCACGCGATCAGTTGCAGCATCGCTTCCGCGTTCGTCGGCCACCGAAGCGGCGCGGCCCTGCCAGACGTCGCGGAACGATTTTGCCCGCGCCGCGGTCTCGGCCAACTTGCGTTGCAACTCCGGGCTGTACCCCCGCTCATCCAGAAATACGGAGTCAATTACCAGAATCTTTGGGCTTCCAACGATGGCGTCGCGGTGGTGGCCGAATGAGCACGGCGATCCGCGTGCGAAATGACTCGCCCCGGATAGAATCCAAAGGGAGCACCGTTTGCGGTGATCCGTGGGTTCCGAAGGGCGGTATGAAGCACGTCGCCAACATCGCGTTGATGATTTCTCCGGATGCCGCATTCACCCGCGGTATGCTGCGGGGGATCCGCGATTTCGCCCGCGAACGGGCCGATTGGTCGCTCTTCCATGGCCCTTTCCGACGCGGCATCCCGTCCGCCTCCGCTCTCGCCGATTGGCGTGGCGAAGGAATCATCGCCCGACCGGAAACACCCGCTGAATCCGAATACTTGCGAAAGTTGAAGATCCCCATCGTCGTCGTCGGGGGTGGTTGCCCAGTTCGAGGTTGGCCCGTTTCGCGGACGGACGACGATGCCATCGGTCGTATGGCCGCCGAGCACCTCTTGGAGCGGCGATTCCGGCATCTGGCTTACTGCGGCAATCCGTGCCATCCGGCTTCCGAACGCCGCCGGATCGCCTTCGTGGAATCGGCGGCCGCGGCCGGAGTCCAATGTCTTGTATTCGAGCCGAAAACGGCTTCGCCGAGCAGCTATCTTATTCAACGCGAATTGGACGAATGGATACCGACTCTGCCCCGGCCCATCGGCATCTTGGGAGCGTGGGACGGCCAAGCCGCCCAGGTTCTGGATGCCTGCGCGAACACAAATATTGCAGTTCCCGACGAGGTCGCCGTCCTCGGGATCGATAACGACGATCTCATTTGCGATTTGGCCGAACTGCCGCTGAGCAGCATTACCACGGATGCGCACCGCGTCGGGTTTCAAGCCGCCAAATGTTTATCCAAACTCCTCGCGGGCAATACCGACGTGCCCCTACTGCACCTCACTCGCCCATTGGGGGTGAACGTGAGGCAATCGACCAACGTACTCGCCGTGGACGATCTCCTCGTGCGGGACGGGGTGGGTATGATTCGCGCCGAGGCTTGCCGAGGGCTGACGGTGGCCCAAATCGTTCGGAAACTCGCGGTGTCGAGGCGATCGCTCGAACTCCGATTTTTGAAAGTTCTCGGTCGCACACCGCATTCGATCATCCGAACGACCCGTTTGGAAAAAGCGAAATCGCTCTTGACCGAAACGAAGTTGCAATTGGCGGAAATCGCGCAATTGTCGGGCTTCACGGGAGCCTCGCGCTTGATCGTCGCGTTTCGCTCGGAGTACGGTATGACCCCCCGGAATTGGCGCCACGGAATCAGTGAAAAATGACAATCGGATTTGCGCAATGACGCATTGTTCACCGGCGGGCGAGTTGACAAACTATTGGAGTTGGGCTGCGCCATTGCGGATTGCCCAGACCATTGAAATCCCCTAACTTTCCAGATGACTATCTGATAAGCGATCTCCTTCTCTCCTAGGAAGCCCATGTCTCCCTCTATTCGTCTCGTCGTCGCGGCGTTCGTCGCGATGGTCTGCGTGCCATCTGCCCCCGCGCAGACTAACATCTGGCTGGGCGGCACCGACGCATTCTGGAACAACGATCCGACCAATAATTGGTCGCTCGGCGCGATACCCATCGGCACCCACGACGTGATTTTCCCCAGCACCATACCGGGCACGGGCTCGACCATCACTCTGGGCACCGGCGACGTCGCCAACAGCCTCAGCTTCCTCAATTCCTACACGCTGACGGGCGGCGACCTCACGCTGACCACCGGATTGATCAACGTCGATCCCACCTTCGCCGCCACGATCACTTCCGTGTTGAACGGCGGCAGCACCCTGACCAAGACCGGGACTGGAACGTTAATCCTTGGTGCCAGCAACGGCTACACCGGCGGCACCACGATCAACGTCGGCACGGTCAGCATCACCAACGCGGGTGCCCTGGGCGCCAGCGGCACGATTAACCTTGGCTCCGCCTCGGCCGGTACGGACAACGCCTCGCTGCTTACCTCGGTCACGTTCGCCAGGGCTCTGACAGTACAAGCCGGCAACAGCGGCACCGCCACCTTCGGTGGAAGTAACACGAGCGGCACGATCAACTATTCTGGAGCCATCACACTCAACAAGGGCTTGACGATCACCCAGGCCGCCGGCGGGAACCTCACCTTCACCACCGGCTTTGGGATGACCGGGGCGCAAAACGTCATCTTCAGTCCCGGCGCTGGTAGCGTGATCAACATGAACTTCGTGCTTTCCGGCCTTGGCGGGGTGGGCAACACCATCACAGTCAATGGCCCCGGTGCCCTCGAACTGGGTAGCGCCTATAACCCAGCCTCTACCAGTCTTGGCGCCGTCGGCACGAAGTTGATCCTGACCCAGGGTCGTTTGCAGGGCGTCAGTGGAGTTTCCTTTAACTCCATTGCCAATCTCGTCGAGGTCAACGGGGACTTCGCTCTCGGGTCAGCCACAGCCAGCGACAAGCGCAGCATCACGTTCGGCAATGCAACACCCCTGAAGTTCAATAAGGGGTCGTCGCAGGTGATCAGTATCAACACCGCATCCGGCCGGCAGATCTCCTTTCAAGGCGGGGGCGTGCAGTTTGACAATGACGTGACTTTCACTTCTGAGGTCACCAACACCGCCCGCCTTAACTTCCTGGGTGGAATGACACTCGGTGCCAGCCGGCAGATCACTTTCAACACGTTCGGCAATCAAAACGTCGGCATCGGCGGAGCGCTGGTAGGAAGCGGGTTCGACCTGACAATCGCCGGCAACAGCACCGTTGACCTGGGTGGAACCGCAGGTGGCATGGCCAGTACGGCAGTGTCCGGCGCCAGTTCCCCTCGCATCGTCTTGTCAAGCGGCGCTTTGAGGGGCGTACTCGGAACCAATTCCTTCTCAGGTGGAGTGAAACGACCGCGTCGCCCCTTGCGCTCGGCCTTCCGCTTCTTGCCACGGGCTTCCTGCCGCTTCTCTTTGGCCCGCAGTGAAAACGGTTCGTCGACTTTGACAGTCGGGCCGGCGAGTTGCTTCTCGAGATTCGCGATGCGTTGCATCGCCGCTTGAAGTTGACGCTGGAGGGTTACGATCAGATCGACCAGCCGATGCGGGTCGATCCGCCCTACCCGCAGGTCTTCCTTGAGTTGCTCAGCGACATCCATGACCCCATCAATAATCGAAACCAGCCGAGATCGGGAATGCCAAGTTCAGCAGAGAACGGACGGCTACTCCATCGCAGCACGCCGAAATGGATGGCCCAAACCATTGCTCTGTACGATCGAGGAACGGTTGACAACAGAAATTGCAATTAACTATGACAGTTGCTATCCAAAAGGCGGATTGGCACGCTTGAATTTGTGGCAATGTAAATAATATCATTCATATTTTTGCTGTTACTCTCATTAAAAATCAACAATGTATGAAATGGAATCGATTTTCTATTGAATCGCTCATTGTCGAGTATTGGCTTTGACCACCATTCGCCAGACCTGTGCAATGTCGTTAGCAAAGCTATCATTTGCTCGGCATCATTTTCAATTAGTAATTTTTCAGAATTATTAATTACCAAGGTATACACATCAGCCGGAAGCCATTCATCAAGATAAAAAAGACACTCTTCCAAGGCATGCCAGTTCTCACCGAATCCGTCGAAGAATTGGAGAGAAGCGCTAAATTCATTCATAAGCGATTCAGTATTTCTCATTTTATTGCCTCTGAGCCGACGGACGCAACTATTGACTCCATCCTTTGAATAAAAGTAGCTAGGAATCCATTCTTGGCGTTCGTCCAAGTCAGACCCAACACTTATCCAAGGTTGTTCTTGATGAAAAATAAAATCATTTAAAGTTTTCATCGAATTCTGATCCATGAAGAAAAGTGGTTTTCAGTGTACCACACGCTGCCATCGCTTCCAGTGATAATTCGCTTTCCATCCAAACCTTTTCCGGACGGTCGTGGGTTGACCGTATGTTCTGTATACACGATAGAGTTACCCGATGCATCTCTTGTTGGCAACGTCGAGCCTGGTTTAGTTCCATCATTTAGGTAATTTTTGCTGTCACGCACATTTGGCCTTGATGAGCCTCGCTCTATTTCCGTTAGAGCTTTCTTTGCATCATTCGGTAGTGCATTTTTGCCTTTTGGCAACGGTCCTTTGTTTGAAAACTCGTCAGTTCGCTGGAGGTTTCTCAAAGTGTTTTTGATCGTTAATTTTTCAGTCACCGGGTCAGGTTTGACCGGGTTCCGCATTGGTGGTTTCTCGACCGGAACGACGGGCTTTGGGGCGGCATTCGGTTTGATATTTTGCGGAACCGGGGCAGGCCTACCCCCGGGAGGCGCCACGCGTGGCCCGGTAGCACCCCGTGCTCCACTGCCCAGTTTGGGAATACGCAGCAGTTGGAGGCCGTTCGCGCCCGCGGCCTCTTGGAATTTCTCGTAATTTCCTGTTTCGACCGCTTCTACAAACGTTTCCGCAAGAGGGGCTAGTCCCAAGGTTACAATGCCCTTGACGAGTTCCTTATCTGCCGCTGCGCCTTGTGCCAAAGGATGGGATCCCAACGCCATTTGGTCGCGGAACAACTCGGACTTCATCGTCCTCGGGTCGATTTCCTCGGCACTTTTCCCCAATACGTTTGCCAAGTCTTCTAGCCCCGCCGCGACATTCGACCCGATAACACCGGTGTTCGGCGTCAGCAGCAACGGCTCGAACAACAACCTGCTCACCACGAGCGATTTTCTGAGCCTCCCATCCACCGGCTTGGTCGTCTCCATCGACGGCACCGGGGCTACCCTCATCGTGGGGTCGCAGTACAGCTACAAGATCGGCCAAGCCGGATCGGCGATCACGGTTCCGAATAACGCCGACGTCACCTTCAGCCCGCCGATCGGCTTCACCGCCACGGACTACTCATTGAGTACGGACGGCACCAACGCCCTGTACCTGAATTTCACCCCGGTTCCGGAGCCGGGCACGATCCTCGGCTTGGTCGCCCTCGGGTTGGGTGCCGTCCGACTGGCCCGTCGCCGTTTCCAAATTTGATTTTTCCAAGGATATCACGATGAACGACACGACCCAGCGCGGGGTGGCAACTGCCACTCTCGCGCTTTTGGTAACCTCGCTCTTTGCCCATGCAGCCGACCCCACCAGTGACGGGCTGTGGAAGGCTTATAAGGCTAGTCC
>JBBQWA010000216.1:0-7708 GCA_038211045.1 Gemmatales bacterium | reverse complement strand
GCGACTGCCTTGCCCGCAGCGATGTCCCACACGAACTGGTCGCGCACGGCGGCCATGTTGCGGATCTTCACGTATTCGCGGGGGAAGGTTTCGGTGTCGAACGTGCGGCGACCGCCGTAGACGTACCAGCCGTTGATCATGCGGTAATCTTGCAGGTGAACCCAGCTCTTGTCGTTCACCGCGGCGCGGAGCTTCTCGTACTTCGAGGTTTCACTGTCTGTGTGAATCGATCCCCCGAAAAGCGAGTTTTCGAGCACCGATGCCAGAACCTTGTCTCCGACGTCATTCGTATGCACGCCATTGATCGTGTATCGAAGTAGTTTATCCGTCGCCTTGGCGTTAAACGATTTCATGGACGGTTCGAACACATCGATGAACGCGATCTTGCGTTTCTCCGCGACGCTCTTCGCCGCCGCGGCGTAGAGCTTCAAATTCTCGTTCATCGTCTCGCTGTTCGGCATCAACGGATCGGGGTTCAATTCCGCCGCGATCGGCGACACGATCACGAAGCGGGGCGGGCTGCCGGCGTCGTCGCGCGGGTACTTCTTGGCGTAGTCGTCGAGGAACTTCTCGTAGTCGGCCTCGAACTTCGCCACGCCGTCCTTGCCCACGAAGCTCTCGTTGAAGCCGAAGAAACAGAGCATGGTATCGGGGTTGAAGCTGAAGAGCGGATCGTCGAGCCGGGTGTAATCGCTGGCGCGTTGTCGGTTGCCCACTTCATCTGCGGGGCGTGCGAAGTTCCGGACGACAAGTTCCTTGTCCGCGTGCCGCAGGTGCAGCATCGTCTCGAAGTGGCCGAACAGGTTCATCCGCTCGGCGGTGCTGTTCCCCACGAACGCGATGCGCTCGCCCTTCACGAGTTGCAACGGCAACGCGCTCGGCGGCAACTCCGGCTTCTTCGGGCGGGCGCTCGGCTTCAGCAAATCTTCGGCGCCTTTGGGGAGGGCTTTGCCCTTTTGGGCCTCGGCATCGCGGCCGCTGAAGCCGGCGAGGGCGATGGCGATCAACCCGCCGAGGAGGGTGAAACGGGAAAGGCGCATTCGAGAAACTCCGAGATCGAAGCGGGAAAGGTGGCTCTACCCAATTAGGATACCGCGCCGGAGTGCCAGAGTTAAGAGAGTTGTAATCGTGGCTACGCGGGTTTCCGTCGAACCGTTTGCCCGGCTAGAACACGCATCGAAGTTTTGACGATCCGAGCAGGCCCCCAGCATCGGGGGGGATGTTTGGGTACAATGCCTTTTCCCCCGGAGAATCTACCCGTGCCTCTGCCCGCCGTCGAGGTATCGCAAACCCCGGAACAGAAGTTCCGCGAGTTCCTCACCAGCCGGCCCAAGCCGCAGCGGTACACGGAGCAACAGCGGGAACTCGTACTCTTCATCTTCGCCAAACATTCGCACTTCGATACCGATGAATTGCTCGCGGAACTCAAGAAGCAAAATAAGAATGTCAGCCGGGCGACCGTTTACCGCACGCTAAGCAAGCTCGTGGATGCCGGGTTGTTGCGGCGCATCGAGATCGGCCAGCGCACCGTGTACGACCACGATTACGGCTACCCGTGGCACGAGCACCTCGTTTGCTCCAACTGCGGCAAAATGATCGAGTTCACCCACGAAGGGATTGTGGAATCCGTAAAAGGCGTGGCCGAACAGCACCGTTTCCGCGTGGAAGGCTACGATTTGCTCGTGAGGGGCACCTGCGCCGAGTGCAATGCCGCCAGCGCCACGGCCCGCAGGTACGTCATGTAAAGCCAATGGAAACCGAGGCCGACACGGAGATACGAAAGGGGCCCGACGAATCGCTTCGCCGGGCCTCGTTTTTGATTCCGAACGCACCGGATCAGTTCGCAGGGGGCGGTTCCGGGGTCTTCAAGAACTTCGTGGCGGCTTGGTTGACGGTTTCATCGGATACGTCGAACTTGATCTTGTAGCCGATGCCGGTGAAGAACTCGCGGGAACGGATCACGTTCACCCCCTTCTCTTTCGCGGCAAGCTCGGCGACGTTGATCGCGGTGACGAGATCCCCCTTGGCCCCGGCCAGCGAATCGCTGGGGCTGATAGTGGGGAGGTTGCCAACCACGGCGAAATCGGTGCGGTAGCTGGGGGAGGCGCCCACCCATTTTCGGGTAGCGAGATCGTAGTAACCATCGACCACCACGCCCATCTTGGCGAGGTCGCGGGCCACGACTTTGATGTCGTCGGTGCCGTCGCCGTCGATATCGAAGATGCCGAAGAGCACGACGTGATCGACGCGGCCCTTCTGCCAAGCGATGTTGTAGAGCAAGTCGCCCTTCGTGATCGGGCTGCGGATTTCATCCTCGTATTGGGTCACGCGCGCCCGGCTGAGGTTCGAGGCGACCACTTCCACCACTTCGATGAGCGCCTTCGGCGTCTTTTTATCCGAGCCGCGATCCTTGGCTTCCCGTGGGTACACAGTGAAGGTCAAACCGACGCGCACCTTATCGGCGGAACCGAGATCGATCTCGACGATCTTTTCCTTGGGAAACGAGGCGGTGATCACGCCGGTCGGGTTATCAAATTGAATCAGCTTCTGCGGGTTCGTCGAAGCCTTGATGTTCTTGAGTTCTTCGCGAGCCAAAGTCAGTTCATTCTTGACGAGTTCGAGGTCTTTCTTCAACGGCTCGACTTGGTTCGCAGCATCTTTTCGCGCGGCGTTGTACTGGTTCGCGGAAGTGTTGTAATCCTGCACCCGTTGGGCCAGTTGGAGGTCGAGCGCCTTCTTGTGCTTCACCACTTCCGCGTCCTTCTCGGCGAGCTTCGCGGCGAAGTTCGCTTTGTCCGTTTCGTAGGCTTTCTTCTCCTCGGCGGCGACCTTCGCGGCGGAATCGTAGAGTTGCTTCGATTCGGAGAGCAACCGCAAACCGCGTTCCCGTTCAGATACGAGCTTGACCATTCGATCCGGTAGCGATTCCTTCGGGCCGCCTGCCATTTGCCCCCCGGTGGGCCACGGCCAACTGTAAAGCTGTTCCGGCTTGATGTCGAACGGCGTACCCTTGGCATCGGCGAGCGTAGCGGCTTCGGCTTTCACCGCCGCGGTGATCTTACTGTTGATGGCGGCCACGATCTTGGCATGGTCGTCTCGCAAAACGGTATCGTTCTGGGGAGATTTGAGTTTTTCAACATCTTCGGCGGTGCCGATCCCAATGGCCACTTGGAACAGGCGGAGCCGTTCTTCCGCCGTGGCCAATGATTTTTCCGATTCCTTCGCAATCAGCTTGGCTTCGTCGGCCTTGGCCCGCTCCGCGGCATTCTCGCCTTCAAAGGTGTAGGCCATCACGCTCGCCGCGATCGTGGCGATGACGAAAAACGCCAGTGCGATCACGAGGGGGGCTTTGCCTTCGCCGCCGCCGGCCTTCACAGCAGCTTTTGCCGCCGCCGGTTTCTTCTTTGCCATGGTCGTGCCTCGCGGAAGGGTGCCGCCGAATTGATGTACCTCGCCGAATTATAACAGTACCCGATGGCGGGTGGCAGTCAAATTGATCGGAAGTGCGTGGTAGAGAATCGCGTACGAATGCCCGGCACGACCGTTGGAATTGATCGTTCATGGCGAGCGGAGGGCGTCAGCCCCCTGAGGATCGAAACCCTCAGCGGGCTGACGCTCAAACGGCAATATCGTTAATTCCCGTCGGGCGGTGACACTTCCGCGGGTGGGGCGGGCGTTTCCGCTTTTGCCGGTTCGGGCGGGGCCGGGGGTGCGGGAGGCGGTTCCGGTTTGAAGAAGGCCGCGAGTTGGGCGAAGGTATTCAACGCCGATTTGCCCGTCTTCTGCTCCGTGCTGAGCTTCGGCAGCGGCTTCGGTTTGCTGGGCTTCGGCGGTATCGGCGGCGCCACTTCCATCGGCGGTTGTTCCGGTCGCGGGCCACGCGGCGGGAACTGCCGGGGAGCCGGTCGTTGCGAAGGGCCACCCGGCCGAGGCGTGAAACCGCCGCGATCCCCCATTGGGCGTTGAGGGCGATCCCCTTGGGGGCGATCCCCTTGCGGGCGATCTCCTTGCGGGCGATCCGCGTACGGGGGTCGGTCGCCTTGCGGTGGCCGTTCCGAGCGCGGCGCTTGGGGCGGGCGTTCTTGCCGAGCCGGCCGCGGTTCGTGTTTCTCCCGTTCCGTTCCCGGCGGGATCATACTGAGCGAGACGCGCTTGCGTTCCGGATCCACGGTCATCACCCACACGCTCACCACGTCGCCGACGTGTACGACTTCGTACGGGCTTTTGATGAACCGGTTCGCCATTTGGCTAATGTGAACCAAGCCGCTATCCTTCAAGCCGACGTCCACGAACGCGCCGAAATCGACGACGTTCAAAATCTCGCCTTTGAGTTCCATTCCCGGTGCCAAGTCTTCGAGCTTCAGCACACCTTTGCGAAAGATCGGGGCGGGGCGTTCCTCGCGGATGTCGCGGCCGGGGCGGGCGATGGCGTCGAAGATATCGCGGATGGTCGGGCCGCCGACCTTATGAATGTTCGCCAGGGCTTCCGGGTTTTGTTCGCGGAGCTTCTCGCGGAGTTCCACGAGCTTCGTTTTATCTTTCAAATCCGCAGGGGTGAAGCCCATGCCTTCGAGGATTTGCTTGGCAATGCTGTAGCTTTCCGGGTGAACCCACGTGGTATCCAAGGGATCGGCACCGTCGCGGATTTTCAAGAACCCGGCGGCTTGGGTGAAGCGGGCTTCGCCCATCTGCGGAACGTTCTTGAGATCTTCGCGGCTATTGAACCGCCCGTGCTGCTTTCGGTATTCGACGAGTTCGCGGGCAACCAGTTGGTTCAACCCGGATACGTTCTTGAGCAACGGCACGCTGGCCGTGTTCACGTCCACACCCACGGCGTTCACGCACGATTCGATCACCGCTTCGAGCGATTCCTTCATGTACTTCGGCCGCATGTCGTGCTGGTACAATCCGACGCCGACGTGTTGCGGGTCGATCTTCACCAACTCGGCGAGCGGATCTTGCAAGCGGCGGCCGATGCTGATGGTGCCGCGGACGGTCGCATCGAAGTTCGGGAATTCTTCTTTGGCCACGGGGGATGCGGAGTAATCGCTGGCCCCGGCTTCATTCACGATCACATAGGCGAGATCGGTGGGCGCCTCGGCGAGGCCTTCCATACTGATTTCCGGTGCTTTTTCGGAGCCGGAAGCGTGAGCGACGGTTGGAGGAGCGACGATCTCCGTCGCTGACGCTTCCGGCTCAGTCGTCACGATACCGGTCGAAGTGGTTTCCGTTTGAATCGAATGGGCTTCACCCATCGCTGGGTCACCGGCCATCACCGATTCCACGGGCAGAACCGATTGCGTGACCTCGGCGGTGTTCTCCATCGCCATCGTGTGCGATTCGACCACCGCGGGTAGCGGCATCTCGGCGACAACGGGGGGAATCGGCGATTCTGCCGGTTTCGGGTTCACCCGGCGATCTTCGAATTCCGCGATGAGTTCCGAGACGAGTTGTTCGGTCTCGCGGCAACCCGTGCCGTTGCCGATGGCGATGATGCTGATCTGGTGTTTACGGATCAATTGTTCGAGCTTTTGTTTGGCTTCTTTGGGCTTCTTCTGTGGCGGGTGCGGGTAAATCACCGTCTCTTCGATCACGTTGCCGGTGGCATCGAGCGCGGCGACTTTCACCCCGGTTCGCATGCCGGGGTCGAGCGCCAATACCGGTTTGCCACCCAACGGGGCGCGGAGGAGTAAGCTGCGGAGGTTGCGGGCGAAGATGTCCACCGCGTGATCTTGGGCGTACTCCGTCATCTCCTTGCGGATTTCCCGTTCGAGGCTCGGCATGAGCAAGCGATCGAGAGCATCGATCAAAACCGGGTGGAGGAATTCGCGGTGCGGGTGCTCGCCGAGGTTCAACCGGGTTCCGGCGATATCGAGCGATTGCGGCTTGTTCCAATCGAGCCGGGCTTTCACGATCTTTTCGTGTTCGCCGCGGTTCACGGCGAGGATGCGGTGCGGCGGCATCACGCGGATCGGTTCTTTGAAATCGAAGTAATCGCGGTACTCGGTACCCTTTCCTTCGGGCACGCCCTCGAGCTTAACGGAAAGCAGGATCGCGGTATCGCGCAGGAATGCCCGCAACGGCCCACGAACTTCCGCGAGTTCCGCGAAGTGTTCTGCGAGGATGTGGCCGACGCCCGCCTTCACGTCATCTTCGGTGTTCAACCCCTTTTCGGGGTTTACGATGCCGGGCAAGGTTTCCGCGAGGATGGCGACAGCGGGATCGTTCGACCAAATGGCCATCGCCAGAGCTTCGAGGCCCTTATCGCGGGCATCTGAAGCGAGGCTGCGCTTCTTAGGTTTGAACGGGAGGTAAAGGTCTTCGAGGCGCTTCGGGTGTTCCGCGGCGAGGATCGCGGCCACGAGATCGTCGTTCAACCTGCCTTGCCCGGCGATGCTCTTGAGGATCGTTTGCTTGCGTTCGGCCAGCGTTCGCAGGCTTTCCACGCGGGTCTGCACCCGCCGGATCATCTCTTCGTCCAAGCCGCCGGTACGTTCCTTGCGGTAGCGCGTGATGAACGGCACGGTGTTGCCTTCGTCCAACAATGCGACCACCGATTCCACCTGCACCTTGCGGATTTGCAAGTCCTGAGCGATCCGCGACAACTCCGCCGCTTGCGGCGTGGGCGGAACTGCGGGCACCGGCTGCGCGGGCAAACTCGCTTTCGCCGGCATGGGCGGCGCAGTAGGTTCGGGTTCCGGGGGCGCTGCTGCGGGTGATGGCGGCGGTTCGGTCGGCGCCACGACATCTCCGGCCGGCGCGGCTTCCGCGGGGGAAGCGGGCGCCTCCTCGGCGGGAGCAACCGCCGGCTCGGGCGCAGGCGCGGTGGAGGAATCGTGCTCGGTGACAGTTTCGGGGGAGTTCATCGTCGAACATCCGTAGCGGAAGGTGGGGACTGCGAGGGCGCGGCGGAACCGCGATGGATTCAAGCAGTTTTGCTACGGCGCCGTGGGGATGAGTCAAGAAGGAAGGGCCGGGTTGAACGAGCTTCCGTTCGGAGGCGGTTGCGGATGTGCTTCCTAGGTTGGGTCGAGCCGATAGCGGGAAGGCGTGCGGGAGATATGCCTTTACCCTCTCACCGCTGGGGAGAGGGTCGTCCCGTTGCGTGACGGGGAGAGGGGATTTATCTGTTACACAAGCCCCTCTCCCCGCCTCGACCTGCGGTCGAAGCGACCCTCTCTCCAACGGGGAGAGGGTGGAATATCAAATGCCGTTCGCCGATGGCGTTAAAACGATGGCTTGATGGTATCGCATTTCAACCACCGCGAGACCCGACGGAACCAGCGGGCCAATGGCAGAATGTTCCGTCTTGTGATGATTGCCGGGCTTACAGAATTGATTTCACTCCGGGGCCGACAATTCTTCGGCTCGGCGCCGGTAGGTTTGCGCTTCCTCCACCTTGCCGGCATCGGCACTGCGGGTTGCGAGAATCCGGTAACGTTCGGCCAAGCGGGCTTCGGCTTCCTTGGTGGCATGGTCGTAATCGTTGGGCGACGTTTTCACCATCACCATACAACGCGGGGCGGCACCATCTTCATGCGAAGCTAGGGAAGTGGGTTCCGCCGCTTTCACTTCCGCCGTGTTGCGGGAGCGGTGCGGTTTGATCCATTGCAAGAAGGGAGCCGCTTCGATGAACCCGGAACGGCGGGCGATTTCCCGGCCATCCGGGGCCACGATAATCATCGTGGGGAAGCCCTTCACTTGGTAT
>JBBQWA010000215.1:0-7748 GCA_038211045.1 Gemmatales bacterium | reverse complement strand
CGCCCGGTCGCTTAGGCTCGCGGCTCTTATTACTTCGCGCGCGTGCGCGCCCGGTCGCTTACGCCCGCGGCTCTGATTACTTAGCCGGGGCGGGCACGACCTTCACCACGAGCTTCTTCTTGTCGCGGACAATGACGATTTCCATCTCTTGCCCGGCCTTCTGCGTGCCCATCACGGTCATGTAGTTCGTCATGTTCTTCACGGGCTTGCCGGCCATCTCGACGATGAGATCGTCTTCCTTCAGTCCGCCCTTCTCGGCGGGGCTGCCGGGGGTCACGCCGCCGATGAGTACGCCCGCATCCTCTTCGCCGTAGTTGCCGGGCATGATGCCGAGGCGGGGCATGTTGGCCATGCGCACGCCGCTGTTAGGGTTGGTCGGGTCTTCGCTTCCCCCCTTGGTTTGCTGGTATACGATCTTATCGGCGGGGATCACCGCGTAGTACTCGGCGAAAGCTTGCGCGAAGTCCGCCACCTTCTTTAAGCCCGTGTAGTTGATCTTCTCGGGGGTGTCGGTCGATTTGTGGTAATCCTTGTGCGTACCGGTGAAGAGGAAGAGCACGGGGATTTTCTTGTTGTAGAACGACGTGTGATCCGAATCGCCGCGGCCCCCGGAGATCTTGAGCATCTTGAACTGGAAGTTCGCATTCAACTTCTCCGAGAGGGCATCCAACCCGGCTTCGGTCCCGGTGCCGTACACAACTAAGCGATCGAACTTTTTCTCGGGGTTGTCTTTGTCCGGCGTGTCGGTCATCCGCCCGATCATGTCCATATTGATCATGAATCGGGTGGTATCGATGGGGAACGCGGGGTGTTTGACGTAATAGACGCTGCCGATCAACCCCTTCTCTTCGCCACTGAAGGCGATGAACACGATGCGGCGGCCTTTCCGTTCCTTCATCGCCCCGTAACGGCGGGCGAGTTCGAGCAATCCACTGGTTCCGGAGGCGTTATCGTCGGCCCCGTAGTGGACTTTGCCTTGGGGCTTCGGATCGGTACTGCTGCCTTCGTCGCCGAGGCCGAGGTGATCGTAGTGGGCGCCGATCACGATGGTTTCCTCTGCCAGTGGCCCGGAACCATCCAAGTAGCCCACCACATTGCGGGTATCGTACACGGTGCGGGTCACGGTCACTTCGCCCGATGCGGTAGTGCCGGGCAGAACGAAGCTGTCCGGTTTGAAGTCGGCATCGATTTTCGCTTCGAGTTCCGCGAGGATCGGCTTCTTCGCCAGCTTCAGCAACCCGTCGATCACGGAACGCTTCACGTGGTACACCGGGCCGGAGAGCACCGCTCCTGCGGTGCTGGAGGGGTCGATCAAATCGTCGGTTTTGCCCGCTTTGGCTCGGTCGCTCACGAAGAGAATCCCGGCCGCTTTGTGGGCCACGGCGTTTTCGATCTTGGAGGTGAAGGTCGCTTCGTATTCCTCGAACGGCGGCGTTTTGTCGTCCGCTTTGGGCATCCGCCGCAGCACGATCACAATCTTCCCTTTCACATCCAACCCGGCGTAGTCGTCGTACTTTTTGCCGTCGGCGGTCGTCGCCGTGATGCCGTACCCGGCGAAGGCGAGTTCCCCCGAGAATTTTCCCGCCCCGCTGGCTTGGGTGGGGATGAACTGTTCGCGATACTTCAATTCGCTGCCGGTGTCGCCTTGTTGAATCGCGATGTTCACCGGCATGGTAACTGCGGCCTTGCCGTACACTTTGAACGGTTGGAAGTACGAACCTTCGGGCATCCCCGGTTTCAGCCCGGCATCTCGAAAGGCCTTGGCGATGTAATCCCCGGCTTTCACCACGCCCTTGGTTTTCAGGCCGCGGCCTTCGCATTCGTCCCCGGCGAGGAAGTACAAATCCTTTTTGATGCGTTCCAGTGCGGGATCGGGTTTGAGTTCCTCGGCGGCCGCGAAGGGCAGCCACACGAGAAGGGCGAGAACGAATATCCGGCGGCGCTGCATGGGGAATCCTTGGAATGTTGGGCCACGAGAGGTAAGGGTATTATTGCGCGCCGGGCGGCAGAAGGAAACAGCGAACGCGGGTGGATACCGATTCTCGCCGTTCTATCATTCCCGCATGGCCCATACGCTCCTGCTTTCCGAAATCTTCCCGCCCAAGATCGGCGGCACCGCCCGCTTATTCTTCGAGATTTACAACCGAATGCCGGCGGGCGAATTCACCGTTCTCTGCGGGGATCACCCGGAAGCGGCCGCGTTCGATTCCACGCACAATCTGCCAATCCTGCGAATGCCGATGGCGATGCGGAGCCGCGGGTTGATGAACCTGCACGATGCGAAACGCTACGCCGGGGTCGTTCGCACGATCCGCCGATTGATCCGCGAGCGGGGCATCGAGCAGATTCACTGCGGTCGCAATTTATTCGAGGGCTTCGCCGCCTATTTGGTGAAGAAGTTCACCGGCACGCCGTACCTCGTGTACATCCACGGCGAAGATATCGGGGCGGCGAAAACGAGCCGGGAACTCGCATGGATGACCCGCCGAATTTTCGCTTCGGCGTCTCTGCTGGTGGCCAATAGCCAAAATACTCGGCGAATGCTGCACGAAGAATGGCTGCTGCCCGAGGCAAAGACTCGGTTGTTGCATCCGGGGGTCGATGCGCAACGCCTGTGCCCGGCGGTTCCCGATCCCGCGTGGCGGGCCGAAATGGGTTGGGCGGATCGCACCGTCATTCTCACGGTCAGCCGATTGCAGAAGCGCAAAGGGCAGGACACGATGATCCGCGCACTCCCGGCGATTCGCGCCCGCTTCCCCGAGGTGCTTTACGCCGTGGTGGGCAACGGGGAAGAAGACGCCGCATTGAAACAACTCGCTATTGAAGTCGGGCAAGCCGAGCACGTGCAATTCCTCGGCGCCGTGAACGATGAACGCATGGCGAATTGCTACCATCAATGCGATCTTTTCGCCTTGCCGAACCGGAAGGTCGGTGCCGATTTCGAGGGCTTCGGCATGGTGTTACTCGAAGCGCAGGCGTGCGGGAAACCGGTGATCGCCGGGGCGAATGGCGGCACCGCCGAGACGATGCAGGTGCCCGAAACCGGGCGCTTGGTGAACTGCGATGGCCATGAACTCTTGGCGGCCACTGTGATCGAATTGCTCTCAGATCCTGCGAAAATGAGGGCGATGGGGGAACGCGCCCGGGCGTGGGCACTCGGCTTCGATTGGCCCGAGGTCGCGAAGAAAGCCGCGGTAATCTTCGGCGAAATGACTGGAATGCGCCGGTAAAACATGCCCGATACGAACCGCCTTACTGCAACTCCGGAATTCCGGAGATATCCGCGTGCATTTCGGTTCGGCGGCGGTGGTTTCTGCGGCGGCGGTCAATTCCAAGGGGGTAACTTCAACGGCGGTGGCGGCGGCAAACAATTTCAATTCAGCGGCGGCACCGGCATGTAAACCGAGCGAACGCCAAACCGAACTTCCAAGCATGGCATCCCGGTGGGTGCCATGCTTTGTTTTTACCCATGCCCGAACCGATACCCGCGATCAGCTCCGGTGTTTCATCTGTGTTCTCCTTCCACTTCCGGGGTTTCTCCATGCGTTCCACTTTCGCCGCGGGCTTCGCCCTCCTGGCCGGTTCCCTCGCCTTCGCCGAGGATCCCAAACCGGCTTTCGATCCGTTGCTCACCAAGCTCGGCAAACTGCAATGGCACGATGATTTGAAAGACAAACTCACCAGCGATTGGACTGCCGCGAAGGGCAAATGGGTGCCCCAAGACGGCTCCATCCTCGTTTCGGAGGTGAAAGAAGACATGCACGGGGCCGTGGCCCGTCGCAAGATCGAAGGCACTAACGCGGCGATTCAATTCTCCTTCCGCCTCGACGGATCGAAATCCACGAGCCTCAGCATCAACGGGCCGAAAGGGCACATCTGCCGATTCGCCGTGAACCCCGCCGGCTTCAGCGTGAATAAAGACGATACCGACGGCAAGAACGGCCCCGATAGAGGGGAAGTGCTTCAAGCGATTAAGCAGCCGATGAAGCCCGGCCAATGGTACACGGCCCTCGTCGAAATCTGCGGCCCGGAAATCGTCGCCCGCATCGATGGCAAAGATGTCGCTTTCGGCTCACACAAGGCGATTGATGCTCCCAAGGGGAACCTCGGCCTCACTTGTGCCGGGGAAACGGCCAGTTTCAAGAACATCTCGGTGTGGAGCGCCGAACCGAACCCTTCGTGGACCGAAACCAAGGCCAAGCTCGAAAAGGAAAAGGCGAAGAAGTGAATGAACTCCCCTCTCCCCACGCGGGAGAGGGGTTGGGAGTGAGGGGGCCTGGAACTATAACTTCCATTCCAACCCCTTTGGAACCTCACCCATGCTCCCCGATGCCGTTCTCGCCGCGCTCCGCAAATTCGATACGCCCACCATCTGCAATGTGCTCGAACTCTTCGATGCTTTTCCCCGCACCGACGGGTACATGGATGATCGCATCGAACCTTGTTTCCCCAAGCTCCCTCCTATGGTCGGGTACGCCGCGACGGCCACGTTCCGCTCCGGGGCCAAGCTCCGCGGCGGCGACGTATACGCCGGGCTGGAAAAGCAGGTGCGCGAGATCGCCGCGGTGTCGGGGCCGAAAGTCGTGGTGTTCCAAGACCTCGACGATCCGGCCAAGTCTGCGACCTTCGGCGAAGTGATGTGTACCACTTACAAGGCCTTCGGCTGTGTGGGCCTCATCACCAGCGGAGCCGGCCGCGACTTGGATCAAGTGGAAGTTTTAGATTTCCCCTGCTTCACCGGCGGCACCATCGCCTCGCACGGATATTGCCAGATCGTAGAAACGAACGTGCCGGTGCGCGTGGGCGGCTTGTGGATCAACCCCGGCGATCTCCTCCACGGCGACCGCAACGGCGTGTGTACGATCCCGCTCGAACTCGCCGCGGCCACGGCCGAGGGCTGCATCGGTATGGCGGAGGCGGAGGCGGTAGTGTTGAACTATTTGAAGCAGCCGACCCCCACCGCCGACGGCTTCGCCGAGGCCCGGCAGGAATGCGGTCGGCGGATCAAGGCCCTGAGCGACGCCCTCAAGTTGCAGGTGGGTTTGGGCCGATAGTAGGGGTGTTGAAAGCGGGGTACAGCGCGGTAGAATAGCGAAGCTGCGATGGCCCGATAGCCAAGTGGTAAGGCAACGGTTTGCAAAACCGTCATCCCCGGTTCAAATCCGGGTCGGGCCTCTTTTCTCGAAAGCCTCCGGTGCTCGCACCGGGGGCTTTTTCGTTTCCCGCTCCTCCAGATTGGCATGTGAAATGCCCACCTTCAAGCATTCCTTCTCTCGAAATGGAGTGCTACCATGATTTCGCTACTCAGTTGGATTATCACCGGATTGATCGTCGGCCTTATCGCCCGAGCCCTCGTACCCGGTCGCCAATCCCTCGGCATGATTATGACCATTATCCTCGGCATCGTGGGAGCCTGCGCGGGAGGATTAATCTCCTCTCTCTTCTGGCCCACCTGGACGAACGACCCGGATATGAGCCGCATGTGGCCGGGTTGGCTGATGTCGATCCTCGGGGGTGTAATCGTTCTGTGGGGTTACTTGGCTCTCACCCGTTCGAGCCGCACTTTGCTGACGTAACTTACGGGGAATCGAAATGAGAACCTTGGTTCCCACTACCGCTGGGATCCAGGGTTTTTTCGTTGCGTAAGCGTACTCCCCCGAGGAACGGGCTGCCCTCGGCGATGGCATCGCCCAACTCGGCGAGACCACCTTCGACATCTCCCTCAACGACATCGCGTTTTACAAGAACGTGCCGAGCCGCGTTTGGCAGTACACCCTCGGCGGCTATCAGGTGCTGAAGAAGTGGCTGAGCTACCGCGAGTTCTCGCTATTGGGCCGGCCACTGCGGCTCGACGAAGTCGAGTATTTTTCGCAGGTGATCCGCCGCATTGCGTCGTTGCGGTTGCTCGGCCCGGAGTTGGATGCCAACTACGCCGCCGTGAAGGCGGATTTGTTCGCGTGGAAGTAATTTCCCAATCGCGGTTGCGGTGTTCATTCCGGGCGGCGGCGGATAAAATATCTTTACTCCCGCCAGGATGCCCCATTCCATGATTCGGCTTGCGATCTCGATCCTCTTCTGGAATGCGTTGTTCGCCGCGGCGGCCGATCCGTTCGCCGAGCGCATCGCCCCGATTCTCAAGAAGCATTGCGCCGAATGCCATAGCGGCCCGAAAGCGGAGGCGGAACTCCACCTCGACGTTGCGGGTGCCGATTTTGCGAACGACGCCAAGAAGTGGAACTCGGTGCTCGAACGTGTGAGCGATGGTTCGATGCCGCCGAAGGGGAAGCCGAAGGTGCCGGATACCGATCGCAAGATCGTTTTAGAAACGCTCGCTCTCGGGTTGAAGGGCAACGGCAAAGCGGAAGGCCGGGCACTCTTGCGGCGGCTCAATCGGATCGAATATCAGAACACCGTCCGCGATCTCCTCGGCGTCGATCTCGAACTCGCCGAGTTGCTGCCGGAAGATGGTTCCGCGAACGGCTTCGACACCGTCGATCTCGCGCTCGATCTTTCGTCTACGCTCATGGAACGCTACCTCGAAGCGGCGGACGCGGCGTTGAAAGCCGCGATCGAGGATTCCCCATCTCCCAAGGAAGTGTGGAACAAGCGTGTGAACGTCGCGGAGGCGGCAGCGGAACACAAAAAGAAGTTCCCCACCGGGCAAAACCTGTACGGCCCGGCCCGCGTCGAAAGCGATCACATCTTAGTGCTGAACGATCACCCGATTCCGCGCGTGGTGATGGAGCGAGTACCGGTGGCCGGGCGTTACCAATACCGCGTGAACGCGGCGGTGAACGAGCACGACCGCGACAATCAGATCGCCATGCGGGTGTATAGCGGCGTCATCGGCGGGGCGGGCCGCATCGCCTTGGCCGGGGTGTACCCGGTCGGCCGCGAACCTACGGTCATCGAATTCACCGAGCGGCTGGAGAAGAACGAGGCGCTCGGGTTCGCCGCCAGCGGGGTCACCCGTCAGTACAACCTGCCGGATTCGTACAAGGGGCCCGGGCTGAAAATCTATTGGGTGGAAGTGCGCGGCCCGCTGCCGGAACCCCGCGAAAGCCGGGCGAAGTTACTCGGCACGTCGAACGATACTTTAAAAATCCTCGGGGCGTTTGCGGCACGGGCCTTCCGACGCAAGGTCGTAGCGGAGGAAATCGCTCCGTTCGTTTCATTGGTGGATGCGCAGCTCAGAGCCGGGGCCAACGTCGACGATGCGATCCGCGTCGGCTTCAAAGCGATCTTGTGCAGCCCCAAGTTCCTGTATCTGCGGAACACGCCGGGCAAGCTCACCGATCACGAACTGGCGTGCCGATTGTCGTACTTCTTTTGGAGTACGATGCCGGACGATACGCTCTTTGACCTGGCGGGGAAGGGCAAATTGAACGATCCCGCCGAGCTTCGCAATCAAGTCGAACGAATGCTCAACGATCCGAAGGCCAAGGCGTTCACCGAAAACTTCACCGGGCAATGGTTGAACCTCCGGCACATCAAAGCGACCGATCCGGATGCGAAGCTCTACCCGGAGTTCGATCCGTTGCTCGAATATTCGATGTCGCGGGAAACTCAATTGTATTTCGAGGAGATTCTCAAGCACGATCGCAGTACCCTCGAATTCGTGGCTTCAGATTGGTCGATCCTCAACAACCGCATGGCCGTGCATTACGGCATCCCCGGTGTGCAAGGGCAAGAGTTCCGCAAAGTGCAACTCCCCGCCGGCAGCCATCGCGGTGGCGTACTCACGCAAG
>JBBQWA010000214.1:0-7768 GCA_038211045.1 Gemmatales bacterium | reverse complement strand
TCGAAGAACACACCTTGCCGGTGAATGCGGCAAACCCGGAGACATGCACCAGTGGCCATGCGTGCGCCGGGCACGATGCCGCCCATGTCCACGGCCCCGACTGTGGGCACGAAGCCGTGCCGCACGGAGACCACGTCGATTACCTCGTGGGTGGCCACCTGCACCACCCGCACAACGGCCACTGCGACAACCACGGCACGGTCGTGTTGGCGTGATCGGGGTTTATCGCAGACCGCGATTCTGAATGACGGCATCGGCGAATTGAAAGAATTGGTAGAACGTCGGGCCGAGGGTTGCCACGAACAACCCCGGCAAGAAACAAATGACGAGCGGGAAGAGCAACTTCACGGGCAGGGCGTTGGCCAGCGCCAGCGCCCTTTCCCGCCGCCGGTTGCGGAGGTCGTCGGCCTGCCTCCGCAATACTTCCGAAATGCCCGATCCGACTTGCTCGGCCTGCACCAAGGCCGAAATCAGAATCGTCAGCGATAGAACGTCGGCGCGATCCGCCACGCGGCGCAGCGACCGTACTCGGCCCACGCCGGCCAGCACTTCACGCTGAAATGTACGGAATTCTTCCGTCAGCGGTCGATCCTGCCGTTGGGCGTCGAGCACGCGATCCAAAGCCGCATCGAAGCCGATGCCCGCCTCGCCGAGGGTCGCGAGCAATTCGAGGAACAACGGCAAATCCTGTTCGAATTGAATCACCCGTTCCCTGCGGGCGGATCGAACGAGAATCCACGGGGCGGCAGCGAGCATCAACAAGGCGAGCCAAGGCGCGGCGTACATCATCGGCAAAAAGATCTCGCCGACACCGCCGGGGAATTTGATCAACTCTTTCGCACCCGATTGCACCAAGCCCAATCGGTAGATGGCGAAGACCGCGACGACCCCGAGAAATAGCCCCAAACCGGTGGTGAGTAGAAATGCCGGAACGGCCCCGACCGAACGATACCCGGCCAACGACAGGCGGTGGGTGAGCGACCCCCGCGGTTCCGTTTCCAATTCGGCGGTTGCGACGTCGTCGCCTCGGAACATCCGATCCTGCAGCTTCCGACTTCGACGAACGTACCGCAGTAGTAACACCGCGATTACGATGGCGATGAGCCAAGCCATGATCAACAACAACGGTTTCACGTCGCGCGCTCCATTCAGTATCGAATGCGGCTGGCGGTGGCCGTCCAAACGATTCCCACCGCTTGTAGCAATATGGCGAACCCGACGAGCCAGGAACCGATGGTGCTGGCGAGGAACAGTTCCATGCGTTCCGTATTATTTCGCCAGATGACCGCGGCGATGAAGTACGTGGCCAGCATCACGGCCGCGACCGACGCCCTGCCTTGCGTGGTCAGCGAACTCACCCGGCGGCTCAGTTCGATGCGATCCCGGATGGTGCGCCCCACCATCGATAGCGAACCGGCCAAGCTGCCGCCGACTTCCCAGTGAACCGCCAACGCGGAAGCGAAGAGGGAGAAATTCTCGGTCGGCACGCGCCGGGTGAGCGCGCGGAAGACGGTTTGCGGATCGTCCCCGAGGCGGATCCGCCCCAACACTTCGGCGAGTTGCGGTTGCAACGGCCACCGGCTTTCGCGGGCGGCGCTCTCCATCGCGGCGATCAGCCCGCCCCCGGCTTGCAGCGCCCCGACCATGAGGTCGATGGCGTCCGCCAGTTGCGAATCGATCAAGGCGAGCCGACGCAGCACCCGCTGGCGATCCAACTCGGCGCCGATCAACCCGACGATCAGACCGGGGACGATGGCGTAGGCGGGCGCGAGGAGCATGGCGAAGTAAAGCAACAATGACACCGCGAGACCGAGAAGCCAAGGAATCCACGCGTGCCTGCGAACGAACGGGATGTCGTCGGAGAACTCCGTACTCGGGGGTTCCGATCCCGGGGGCGGCCGCAGCGCGGGAGCATCGGAATTCAATCGGTCGCGGATCGCCGCGCGGGTACTCGCCCTTCGCAGGGCGACCGCGATGAGCAAGATCGCGCCGAGGATGGCGCCTCCGGCAACCAACAACACGCCCTTATCCATGGCTGGCCGCCTTCGGCTTGCGGAACAACTCCAGAGGTACATCGATATCCTGTTCCTTCAATTCTTCGACCAAGCGCGGAACGATGCCCGTGGCGACGTACTCGCCGAGGATCGCCCGACCTTTGCGACCGCGCCGTTCGAAACGAAACAAGTCCTGCAATTGGGGCGTCGTCCCTTCCAATCCGGTCACTTCGCTAATCGCCTGCACGCGGCGAACGCCATCTTCGTACCTTCGCACCGCCACCACGAAATGCAACGCCGAGACGGTTTGTTCGCGGATCGCCCGGCTCGGCAAATCCAGCCCGGCCATCAGCACCATCGTTTCCAATCGCGCCAAGGCATCGCGCGGCGTGTTGGCGTGAACGGTCGTGAGGGAGCCTTCGTGCCCGGTGTTCATCGCTTGGAGCATGTCGATGGCTTCCCCGCCGCGAACTTCGCCGACGATGATGCGATCGGGCCGCATCCGCAGGGCGTTGATGACGAGTTCCCGCGCGGTGATCTTGCCTTGGCTTTCGATGTTCGCCGGCCGAGTTTCGAGGCGTACGACGTGCGGTTGATCGAGTATCAACTCGGCGGCATCTTCAATGGTGACGATGCGCTCGTGCGCAGGTACCGATTCCGCGAGGGCTCCGAGGAACGTCGATTTCCCGCTGCCGGTGCCCCCGCAGATGAGCATGTTCTTGCGAGCGCGCACGGCGTATTCGAGGAACGTGCCGATGTCGGCGGAGAACATGCCGAGTTGCTGGAGATCGGCCCATCTCAGACGGCGACGGCCGAATCGCCGGATGCTCAACGTCGGGCCGTCGATCGACACGGGCGGCAGCGTCGCATTGACCCGCGAACCATCCGGCAACCGGGCATCGACCATCGGGCACGATTCGTCGATGCGGCGGCCGACGCGGTTGGCAATCCGTTGGATGATGCGGATCAAGTGGTCGGCATTGCGAAAGCGTACGTCCGTACGTTCCAACCGGCCGAAGCGTTCGATGTACACCGAATCGGGGCCGTTCACCAGGATGTCGGTCACGGCGGGATCGGCCATCAATGGCGAGAGCGGGCCGACGCCGAGGGTTTCTTCAAGGAGGTCGTCGGTCAACCGCCGGCGTTCGTCGTCGTTGAGCGCGACCCCTTCCGTGGAAAGCACCCGTTCGACGAACACGCGTACGGCTTCGGAAAGTTCCTCCTCGGAACCGCCGAGCATTTTCCGTTCGTCGAGTTCGTTCAACAAGCGCTGATGGAGTGCGGCTTTCACACCGAGAAAAGTCGTACCGGCTTGCGGGAGCAAACCGGGGAGTGGCTTCAGCGTTGCGGTCGATGCGGCGCCGCTCGTTTTCGGCTGCGGCAATCGGTTCGCCGGGAGGCGATGGTCGGTTTGAGTCAAACGATCCCGCGCGGTCGGTTCGGTGTTCATTCTTTGTGCTCCGCATCGTCGGTCAAACCGGCGATGGCTTTGCCGAAGCCCCATGAACTCCAAGCGTGGAGCGCGTAGGGTTCGCCCAGGTTGGCGGCGGCGATCAGTTTCTTCGTGTACGGCAACACGAAGTCGATGTTGCGGGAGAGGCGTTGGATCACGTCGGCGGCGCTCGGCCCACCCAAGCTCCGGTCGAATCGGTTCATCACGATGCATTGACGCGCCGTGGGCAGGTTGAGCCGATCCATCAATTGCAGCAACTTCCCCGTACCCAAGATCGTCGGCACGGTATTGTCGAGGACGATGTAGACGCGATCCGAAAGATCGAGGACGGCGAGAATGACGCGATCCACGATGGGGAAGGTATCGATGACGATGTGATCGTAGCAACGCCGGGCGAGCGTGATGACCCGACTCAGGAGTTGGTCATCGACGCCCGCCGCTTCTTCCGCGTCGGTCGGGCAGGCAAGGAGTTCCAAGCCGCAGGGGTGTCTCACGGCGAGTTGCCGCAGGAGCGTTTCATCGAGTCGTTCCCGTTCGCGGGCCGCGTTCGTCAGCGTCGTTTGCGGTTGCAAATTCAACAGCGCCGAACACACGCCCATTTGAAGGGACGCATCGATCAACAGCACGCGTTCCGGGTGGCGCTTAGCGAGGAGGCAGGCGGTTGAAACGGCCAAGGTCGATTTGCCAACTCCCCCTTTGTTACTTACGAAACTGCACACGCGGCCGAGCTTTGCTGCGGCGGAACTCCGCGGCCGATTGAGGCGGACGAGGAGTTGGGAAAGATCCGCACTCGACAGCGGACGGCGGAGAAAATCGCGTGCGCCGGCCCGCGTCGCTTCGATGAAGAAGTGCGCTTCGGAATCGTCTGGCCCGAACAACTCGGGGCGGAATGATACGGCCACGGTGGCGCGCGGCGCGGCGGCGGGGATTTCTTCCAGGAGTAGGCGGAAGCCTTTGCCGTCGGCCGAGCGATCCGCGATGACGAGTGCCGGGGAAAGCGCGCGGGCCGTTTCGAGCGCGGCGGTCGGCGACTCGGCGAAGTGCGGAACGATGTTGGCTTCGGCCACGCCCGCCAAGGCATCCGCGAATTCGCCGCGGAGTTTGGGGTCGTTGCCGACGATGAGGATGGAGAATGTCTCGGCCACGAAGTGCTCGATTTCCTGGGTGCTAGCGGACGAGGGCCGGGGCGAGGAGAACCAAGCCCCCGGTCGTCGCGTTGGGTTGTTTGGTAACGGGGTCGCGGTAGAGCGATTCGTTCGCGCGGAAGATCGCATCCAGCGGCGCGGCGGCATTCAGTGTGAGTGCCGCCGATTGCACGACCGTCGCCGAGAGGTTGCGGAACCGTTCGCCGCTGCGGAAGCCGCCATCGGTGGGGAAACGCAAACCTCCCGCTCGGCGGCGAACGTACCGCGGTGCGGAACCGGAAACCTGCACGATTCCGAATCCCACGATCCAATCGCCGGTCGAACCCGCCACGGTATCGAAGATCGGCACGTAAACCGAAGAGAGATCGTTACCCGCCGTCGGGGGAACGCTCGCCGGGTCGGTGACGGGCTGCAAAGTCAGTGCGATGCCGGTTGCCGCTAAGCCGACGATGGAACCTCGGGAATTGTCGATGATGCGGGCAGCCGGGGTATCGCTGGCCACGGTCGCCGCATCGAGCATCACCCAGGCGGTGCCCATCGTCTGCCAAGTATTCAAACGCAAGGCGATGGGAGTCAGCCCCTCGATTCCGGCGCTCGGCACGGGTGGCCCGACGGTTCTCACCGGCGTGGCTTGCGCGATGGCCGTGGCCCGCACGGTGAAGCCATGAACGCGCGGGTTGTACTCCGCCGTAGGGTCGGTCACTCGAATGGTCGTTCCGCGCCCGAAGAGTAGCGGCAAAGGCGGGCCGGACGAACTCACGTCCGCTTCCCGGGCGAGCGGATCGCGGTCGGGGTCGGTTCGCCGAAGGCGAACGAGGAGGGCGTCGCCATTCGCCTCGGGAACGAAGCCGTCGTTACGGCTGTAGTCGTTGTTCTCGGCCCGCCCAGCGTACTCGGTGGGGGCATATGTTCCTGCAACGATGTCGCCCGAAGTCGCATTGCCGGGGTTCGCCTGCAATGCCGGTTTGTACGGCGTACCGGGTCGAATTAATTGTGCCGCGTTCAACCCTTCCGGCCCGATGCCGCCGGTCAGTTCAAAAGTCGGCCCCGCGCCATTGGAAATGGTTCGACTCGCTCCCGCATCGCCATCGGCGAATGCGTTCGTTGTCCATTCGGTAGCCATCGCACGATTATTGGCGTTGATCGGCACCCCTTCGCGCAGCCCTTCGATCGCGGCGGAATCGGCCGCCGATTGCATGACCCGCTGGGTATGCCGCACCATGCCGAGATCGACAATGAGCGCGGCCAGTGCGAAAATGACGAAGAACATCATGGCGAAGAGGACGTTCACGACCCCCCGACGAACTCGTTCAGGCCTCACTCGCATATCGAACCCTTTCCATAATCGGTTCCTTCGATTTGATGTTACGGGCTGGTCTTTCTGTCGGTCTTTTTTGGAACCGGCGTTTGATCGCGCGGCGTCGAGTCGGCTGACGCAGCAGGGCGTACCGGTTCGGGGAACGTCATGAGATTCCGTTGCCCATCGACGATGGTTTCAATGGAAGTCGTTTGTAGTTCGTCATCCGAAGGGGCGGCCAATTCGATTCGCGGCTCGGGATCGGACGACGGCTGGCCGGAACGCGCGACGCATGTGAGGGTCGCATCGAGAGCCAAAGCTTCGCTGAGCGGGCCGACTTCGGTAGAATCGACGGCGATGGTGATTTCTTGTATCGGTTTCATCTTCGTTTGTACCCCGGTCGTGAGGCCCGCGCTTTGTTGGGTCGTCTGCCTAGTCGTGATCGGGGTGAGTACAACGCCGTTGTGGACTACGAGAAATACCGAAGCTTTCCGCAGCGGAGATTTGGCGGGAGTGCCGGTCGATACGACCAAGGGATTATTCCTGATTGACCCGGTGGGTTTGACGGTGTGTTTGTCGTCGTGGGGTGTGGTCGCCAGAATGTCGAACTTGTCGCCGGGGCGGAGCGATGCCATGCCGTGGATCTTCTCCGCTTCAAACACGAAGGATCGTTTGCCCGGTGGTATACCCGCCGTGATGCCGGGCTGGGTGCCTGCGGGGTAAAAATCCTTTTCGGTGAAGACGTAGCCGGGGCTTTTGTCTCTGCGCAGAACGCGCCCGACGATCTGGCTCACGTCCAACAGCATTTCGGGGCGAACACTGTTGATTGGAACCGGTTGGAAAGCGAGGGTGCGCGTTTGCGGGTCGAGGATATCCTCCCGTTTGACATAGGAGTACGCCGGTATCGCTTTCACCGACATAGGAACCAGAACCATCCCATCGTAATTCGGCTTGGTGGCTTTCTTCGCGAGGAACGGCAGTTCGACGCCCATCGCGTAGAGCGTGCCCACCGTCCCGGCAAGCCCGATGACGACGAAAACGAAGCCGAAGAGAATCATCGTTCCTAAGGAACGACCTCTGCGAACGGGGGCATACGGGGGCATCTTCAAACTCCGGTACGATATTATTGGAACAATTCCCTGCGCGCGAACGCTTGCCCGGTAAGAACCTTTCGGAACGGTCGAACTTCCTTACCCATCGCGTAGAGCCGGCCCAGCCCGGCAGTGCCCGCGTTCGGTCCGACATCATCCCCCAAGCCATCGCGAGGAGAATCGGCCGGCAGCGCGTTCGACGGATCCACGTTCGGGTTCGGCGGCTCGCCGGGCACATCGGCGGCGTTCGGCTTGTAGGCCGTGAGCGTGGCCGCTTGATACGGATAGTTCACCCGAAGGGCCACAGTGCCGCGACTCTCCACGGCATTCGGCGCGGGCGCCGTCAGGCTGAATGGCCCTTCCATCGCTCCCGCCGGGTGAATCTCTTCCAGGACTTCACGCACTTCGACGATGTCGCTATCGGCACCCAAAATCGGTACCACGACGGTGTACCCCAGCGGGCTGCCCACGAGCGGAACGAGTTGGCCCGGGTAACGCCGCACCCGCGTTCCATCCGGTAGACTATCCACGACCATCAACGTTTTGAGGAGTTAATTCACCACGGGGAGAGGTTCGGTGATATCGTCATCGTCGAGGGGAAGAACCAGATAACCGCGGTCGTAGACACGCTTGCGCGCCGCCGCGAAGCTCGCGTCTTCGCCCGGTTGCGGGAATAGAAATTGATCGAAGGTTGCAGTCGGCGGCAAAGGCACTTTCGACAATTCCCGCGCCGCGACATCCGCCGCTGTTTGCGCCGATTGGGCCGAGTAAAAGATGCGGCCGAATTC
>JBBQWA010000213.1:0-7913 GCA_038211045.1 Gemmatales bacterium | reverse complement strand
GGGCAACCCGCTATCCTCGACGATCGCATCGTTGCGGAAATGCACGTTGCCCGCCGGAACGACCGCCCGGCCGCAACGGTTGCCGTGCAGATCGTAATACTCGTAAATGGGAACCATCGGATCGGTTCGGAGGTTTTCATGGATGCGAACGGTTGGGAAACGCAATGGATGCAGGCTGAGCATCACGATGATGGCGGTCGGTTCGGGGAAAGTAAACTCGATATCGCAGCCGACGCGGATCAGCATGGCTTCTCGCTGTGTGGTGTGGAGGAATGTGTAATGCGGCAGCGGTGAAAGTACCACAACCCGCCATCGCGAGTGTATACATTTCATGCAATTCTTGCGCCGCGAAACATCGCATCTTAGGCATTCCACTTGCACGCCAGTAACGCGGTAGCAATGGGACAAACATACGATAGTAAGCGATCCAACTTACGATTGTGCGGGTGAACGAGCCGCCGAAATCGCTGTTTTCTCAAAATTCCATGTCGGCGCGAATGTCGGTGTGGTTTAATCAGCACGGTAGCCGCATCTCCAGGCAGGAAATTCCCCATGATTCTCCCGACTCGCCCATTCACCCGATTTTTAGCTTCTTGAATAACTTCACAGCCTCGGTACTGTCCACGACGCCGCAGACCCTGCCGTTCTCGGATGAGTTCAACCCCTCAGCGAACGGGCAGTTGAACAGCATCGCCTGGACGAACCAATCCGGGTTGATCCAAGTGGACGGCAGCGGCACGGCGTTCACTCTCCCAGGCACGGCAGGTATCGCCACGGTGAACGGACTCTCCGCGGCGAACGTGGTGGTGCAAGCCAGCGTGACAACGACATCGGGGCAGGCGACCGGACTGCTGCTGCGATACATCGATATCAACAATTACTACTACGCGGACATTTACAACAACGGCGGCAATAGTATCATCCGCCTCTTCCGCAAGTCGGGGGGAACCTTGACTCAACTGGGGGTTGGATCAGCGAATGTCGGATCGGGATTGCTGAGGTTTGAAGCGGCGGGTAACGTATTGCTCGTGAGCCTGAATGGAAACTTGGTGGCCAGCGCATTGGATCCGGCAAACGGTACCGTTTCGGGAAGCGTTGGGATCTTCTCCTACCTCGGTGGCCGGTTGGACAACTTCTCCGCGACTGTAGTTTGAATTTTGATATGCCGTTGGTTGTGCATCCCGTTTGGGTGCCGCCGTTGCGGGTGAGCGTGTCGAAGTTCCGTATTCTGATTTTGTTCGCAATCCGATTTGCTTCCAAGATCACCGGTATGATCTCGCTCACGCGTGAACCCATCGATTTTACGGCCCTCACCGAAGCGGTGCGCCATCCGCATTGCGGTGGCGTGGTCACGTTCCTCGGCACCGTCCGCGACCTCACCGGTGAGGAGGTCACGGTGTTCCTCGATTACGATGCCTACCCGCCGATGGCGGAGAAGAAGCTGGCCGAGATCGCGGCCGAAGTACGCACGCGTTGGCCCATCGGCGAAATCGCGATGGTTCATCGGTTGGGGCGATTGCGCGTCGGCGAAATCAGCGTGGCGGTGGCGGTGAGCGCCCCGCATCGGGCGCAGGCATTCGAGGCGTGCCGATACGCGATCGATCGTTTGAAGGAATTGGTGCCGATCTGGAAAAGGGACGACGCGGCGGGTTGGGTCGGGGGTTGATGTTCCCACCCTCACGGGAATCGGATCGTATCGCGCGGCGAAAAATCGCGGAATAATTGACGCGGTGGCCCCGAGAACGGTAAGCTATTTCCATCGGCAAACGTCAGCAGCGCGACCTCCCCGAAGCCTGCGGAGCGAAACGAAAAATGGGTCCCTTGAACGGAATATTCGATCGCTTCCGCCCGAAGCATTACGCCCGGCGGCCCCCACTTTTGCTCATCAACGGCTTGGCCGAACAACCGGAATCGTGGTTCCGCAACCGCCGCTACTGGTCCCGCTTCTTCGACGTTTACGCCCCGCAAGTATTGATGTACGATGGCCCGATCATCCAAGGCCGCATGGCCCGCAAGGAAACGGTCACGGTCGAATATTTGGTCGAACAATTCCGCCAGTTCCTCGTTCAGTATGTTCAAAGCGGGCCGACCTTCATCGTTGCCAGCAGTTTGGGCGGGAAGATCGCCGTGGAAATCGCGGCCAAACACCCCGAACTCGTTTCGCGGATGGTGTTGCTCTGCCCCTCCGGCATGGGCGACGAAGAAAAGCTCCCCATTATGGATGGCGTCAGCGGCCGCGATACGTATTCGATGGTTCGCAGCGTCTTCCACCGGCCGAGGTTCGTCGATCGCGACATGCTGAAGTTCTACAAAAAGCAAATGAGCGACCGCCGCTGGAAACTCGGCCTCGTTCGCACGGTCAAAGGCACGCTCGAGCATACCGTCCGGGATCGCCTGCGGGATGTGAAAGCCCAAACGCTGTTCATCACCGGGTTGGAAGATAAAATCTGCTGCCCGCGCATGGCGGAAGAAGCGTCGCACGAATTGCCGAACGGTACGTTCGTGGCGGTGCCCAAATGCGGGCACGCCCCGCAGATCGAGAAAAGCTGGTTGATCAATCGCCTCGTGGTTCATTTTCTCACCGCCGAGAACCCGACCGCCCACAAGCGTTGGGGCCAACTGCTCGCCAAACCCCGCCGAGTGACTACATGAATTCCCCCCAGGACGCCCCCACCAAGACCGCCACCCCGGACTGGTGGCTAATGACCAAAAAGTTCATGAAGCACGGTACGTCCGTCGCTTCGTTTTCGCCGAGCCAGCGCTTTCTCAGCCGGAAGATCGTGGCCGGGATCGATTACGAAAAGGCGGAGTGCATCGTCGAACTCGGCGCGGGCACCGGCCCGATCACCAAAGAATTGTTGAAGAACGCCAACCCGAAAACGAAGGTGATGGTGGTCGAACTGGATCCCGATTTCTGCACCCGCTTGCGGCAGCGGTTCCCCGGCGCCGATATCGTGGAAGGGGATGCCGCCAAGCTCGAAGAGCTGCTCGCCGCCCGCGGCATTCACCGGGTGGATCACGTCGTTTCCGGTTTGCCGTTACCTTCCTTCCCCGCACCGATCCGCGATGCGATCCTCGCCAGTTCCGCCAAGGTGCTTACCCCCACCGGCACGTTCCGCCAGCTCACGAACATGCCGTACGTTTACTGGAAGTTGTATAAGCGTTACTTCGAGAGCGTGCGGTTCAAGTTCGTGCCCCTCAACATGCCCCCGGCGGGTGTCTACGTGTGCAGCGGCTACAAGCAGGATGTGCCGAAGGAGGGGTGAGCGTATTCGGTATAATTAACATGAAATTCAAACTTTAACGGGGGCGCACATGACTGTGGAACACTTTGACAATGCGCTCGAGGAATTGCTAACGAGACGTCCTTTTCAAGTTTTTACGGTCGAGCTCAACAACGGTCGGCGTATCGAAATCGACCACATCGGTGCGATATCATTCCGCGACGGTAGAGCGGTCTGCCTCCTGCCCGGTTCAATTACCGCACGATTCGATCACAACAGTGTGACGCGAATTATCGAAACGGGAATCGAATCTGCAGTCTAAATGTCCCTCCTCCAAGCCATCACCGGTTCCCGCCTCGTCCGCCTCGCGGCAGACGCCGCGTTCGCAAGCGCCGCCAACTGGCGCACCGCCCAACTCGACGCCCTGAACGCCGGGAAATTCCAAGAAGCGATGCTGCTCCGCTTCCTTCGGAAAGCCCAAGAAACCCGATTCGGCAAAGATCACGATTTCCACCAACTCCGCACCGTGGCCGATTACCAAGCCCGCGTGCCGATCCGCGATTACGATCAATTCTGGAACGGGTATTGGAAAGACGCCTACCCGAACCTCGACAACATCACCTGGCCCGGCAAGTTCCCCTACTACGCTCTCTCTTCCGGCACCACCACCGGGGCCACGAAGTACATCCCCGTCTCCCGCGAGATGGTGAAATCGAACCAGAAGGCCGCGTTCACCACCATGGCGTTATTCCGTAACGCCTACCCGAAGCACCTCACCTTCACAGGCAAGTTCTTCTTCCTCGGCGGTTGCTCCGATCTCCGCACCCAGGCCGATGGTAGCCTCGCCGGGGATCTCTCCGGCATCGCGGCAAAGGAACTCGTGAGCGCCGCGCGGCCCTACGCCTATCCGCCGCTCGATGTGTCCCTCATCCCCGATTGGCAGAAGAAGTTCGCCATCCTCGCCGAGCAATCGCCAAGGGAACCGATCACCGCCGTGAGCGGCGTACCCTCATGGATGCTAACGCTGTTCCAAAAAGTGAAGGAAACCACCGGCAAGAAGTCGCTGATCGAAGTCTGGCCCGAACTCAAGCTCATCATCCACGGCGGCACCAAGTTCGATTCCTTCCGCAACACCTTCAAAGCCGAGATCGGTTCGGACGATGTGAAATTCTGCGAAGTGTACCCGTGTTCCGAAGGGTTCATCGCCACGGAAGACCCGCGATACAACCTGCTGCGGATCGTGCCCGACCACGACATCTTCTTCGAATTCGTACCGATGGAGTATTTCGCGGAAGGGATGTTGAAGACCGACCGGCCGACTCGGCACACGCTGGCCAATGTGGAGACCGGGGTCGTGTACGCAGTAGTGATTACGAACTGTTCCGGCGTGTGGAGTTATCTCGTCGGTGATACCGTCAGCTTCGAGAACCGCAATCCGCCATTGATCCGGTTCACCGGGCGCACCAAGAACTTCCTCTCCGCCTTCGGCGAACATTTGATCGAAGAAGAGATCGAAAAAGCGATTGCCAAAGCCGCATCGGAGATGGGCACGCTCACCACCGATCACCATGTCGGCCCGGTCTTCCCGCTCGATCCCAAGCAACCGGGCTTCCACCAGTACGTCATCGAATTCCAAAATCCGCCGGCGAATCTCGATCGCTTCGAGCAAATCCTCGATGGCGAACTGCGGAAGTTGAACGAAGATTACGATGCCCACCGCATCGGCGACCTGACCATGCTCGCCCCCCGGGTGCGGGCGGTGCCCGCGGGTACGTTCGAGAAATGGATGGCCAGCCGGGGCAAACAGGGTGGCCAGAACAAAGTGCCCCGCATGGACAACACAGGCACAATGACGGCAAACATCATGACTTGGCTGGAAAGGCAATAAATCATTCGCCACAGAGTCACAGAGGGCACAGAGAACAAATACTCGCTTTGATTTCTGTGCTCTCTGTGCCCTCTATGGCAAATTCTTCTGGATGATCCCATGATTGAACCGTTGGCTATCGGCGTGTGCAGTTGGTCGCTGCAAGTGACCTCCATTCCCGAACTCGCCGGGTACATGAAACTCCTCGGCGTCGATGTGGTTCAGATCGCCTGTGGCGACCCCCACCATGCCTCGTGGGAGGAAGGCGATGCCATGCCTGCCGCGGCCGTGGCTGCGGGGTTCCGCATGAGTGGGGCCATGCTTGGCTTCCCCGGCGAGGATTACTCCACCCCGCAAACCATCGAACGCACCGGCGGCTTCGGCGACCCGAAAACCCGCCCCGAACGTCTAGAAACCTACAAGTGGGGCCTGCAACGCACCCTCGACCTCGGCTTGAAAGACATCATGCTACACGCCGGGTTCCTGCCCGAACCGGGGGAACCGGGCCGCAATTCCTTCCTCGATACGCTGGCGCAGGTGTCCGGCTTGGCCCGCGAAAAGAAGATCACCGTCGCTTTTGAAACGGGGCAAGAATCGGCGAGCCTGTTGCGTTGGACGCTCGATGAATTGCAATGCTCGAATTTGAAGGTGAACTTCGACCCGGCCAACATGCTGCTCTACGACAAAGACGACCCGCTGAAGGCCTTGGAAATCCTGGCTCCGGATATCCGCAGCGTGCATGTGAAGGATGCCAACCGCCCGACCGTGCCCGGAACGTGGGGCGAAGAAGTGCCGCTGGGCACGGGGCAGACGAATACCGCCGCCTTCGTGGAACTGCTGAAGAAGGTGGGGTACAAAGGCCCGCTGTGCATCGAACGAGAAGTGGGAACGAAGGAACAACGCTTCGCCGACATTCTGGCGGGAGTGACGTTGTTGAAGGGGTGTGTTTAATTTTTTCGCGGCGAGCAACGGGAGTCACATCCATTGTGGCTCCCGTTGGTCGCCGCGAAAAATCAATGTCTTTCCTCCGGCCTCGGGTACTTCATCTCTTTCAGGTAATCCTTCACCGTGTTGGGCGTTTCATCCGGTGGCATCTCATACGGCAGCGCTTTCATGAACGCTACGAGGTCGTCGATCTGCTCGGCTTTCAGGTGGCTGGTTTTGCCGTGCTTGTCGTTCGGGTTGCAGGTTGTGAGCACATCCTTCAGCGTCTTCGCTCGGCCGTCGTGCAGGTACGGCCCGGTGCGGTACACCATGAGCAACGTGGGTGTGTCGTACTTCGGCCCCATCTTTTCCTCCGGCCCGGCGGTTCCAACATCGTGCAGATTGAATGGTTTTTCCAAGCGGCTATCGGTGTAGTACGGGCCGCTGTGGCACTTCGCGCAGTTCGCTTCACCGACGAACAAGGCCTTGCCGCGCTCGGCTTCCGGCGAGAGTTTGCCCGGTGCCGGGTTGTGCGGTGAGAGGTGCAATTTGAACGAGTTGGTGTAGATCGCCATCGCGTCGAGATCCTTCGATAGCCCGGCCGTTTTCATTTGCAATGCGACCGGTTCAAAGGGTTGCCCTTGCTTCAAACTCGTCGAGCATAGCCCGCGGCCTTTCATCAACTTGCCACGGATCGTGTACTCGAAGTCCTGCGTCTCGTCGCGGTCGGCGCTCCAGTGCAGCGGGAAGGTGTGGGCAAGCCCGAAGAGGTTGGTCGTGCGGCGTTGGCCTTCGGGGTTCGTCCACACGCGCCCGTCGGAAAGGCCATCCGGGTGGCAACTCGCGCAGGAAATCCAGCGGGCGGAACCCATCGGCGCCTTGGCGCTCACGAAGAGTTCCTTCCCGCGTCGCCAGTCGTCGGTGAACGGCGGCTTGCACACCTTCACCGCGCCGAGCGGCCGCATATCGGCATCGTAGATGGCCACTTCCTGATCGAGCGTGTTGTAGATGTACACCTCGTTGCCGGTGGGGTTCAAGCGAATCGCGCGGGGATGCCTGCCGATTTGAATCGCCCGGCCGATACGTTCGGCTTCGCGGTAATCGTCGTCGAACGTCCGGCTGATGTTCATATCGTTGGTGCCGGCGTAGATCGTGTAAAGCTTGGAACCATCCGGGCTGAGCGCCGCTTCCCACGGGGAGGTCACCACATACACATCGTTGTAGGTGTCGAACGAAAGCGACCGCCTGCGTTTCTCGCCTTCCGGCTTCGTCCAGAGATCGCAGAACGAGAGGTGCGGGAAGATGGAACTGCGGGCCTCGTGGTGCGTCGTTCGGCTGCGGATGTGCATGATGTAGGCCTTGGGCCGCTTCGGGTGCAACACCACGTTGCGGGCGAGGTTCTCCGATTCGTACCCGGCCCAAGTATCGCTGAGTTTGCCGCTGGCGATGTCGATGGCGTGCAGCTTCGCGCTGAAGAACTCGGTGACGTAGAGCGTCTTTTCGTCGGCGGATATGGCGAGGCCGCGGGCGTTCGGCCCGGCGGTGAACGTGCGTGTGACTTTGCGGGCGACGATGTCGATTTCCGAAACCGTGCCGGGGTAATCGTGCGAAACGTAGGCGAACTTGCCATCTTTGGTGGTGACGATGCCATAGGGTTCATCATCCACGGGCAGGCTGAAAACGTGGCCTTTCGCGGCATCGTAAAACAGTACGCGATCATCGCCGTAGACGGTGGCGAGAAAAACGCCTGAGTTGCCGGCCCACGCCACGCCCTCGGGGTGATCCCCGCAAGGGTACTCGGCGAGCTTCTTGCGCGCTTTCAGATCGACGACGCTGACGGTGCCGCTATCGGTGTTGGCCACCGCGAGGAGCATCCCATCGGGCGATACGTCGAGCAG
>JBBQWA010000212.1:0-7968 GCA_038211045.1 Gemmatales bacterium | reverse complement strand
GAGGAGTAGGCAGAGGATCAAGAAGCGGCCGGGAGAGGATTTGGAAACCTTCGGAACAGTGTCGGACATCGCAGGCTCCGGGAATTGGTGTAATCCTTGCATCAATGTACAGATTCGAACGGATTTTGGAACGTGAAGATTGGATGAACGAACGCCAGCGATTTCCGGAGTTCCAGTGCAAAGGTTTACTTGCCGAGTTCGACGAGGAGCTTTTCGAGAACGCCACCTTGTTCGCGGGCAGATGCTCTAGCAGCTTTAAAAAGAGATTCGATTTTGGAAGCCGGTGAGCCATCTTCTACTTCATCTCGGGATTCCGCAACTATAAAGCCACTGCGATTGTGAACTTCGATTTTGTAGTATTTTGTATAGTGATCGTCGCTATCTTCATTGGTGCATTTGATTGTTCCCTCACTAAGCTGAATGAATACGTCGCCATATTTTGTGCGAAATACATCACGCCCGATAAGGGAACTGGTAATATCCTCCCACTGGATTTCAGCATCCTCAGTTTTTTCCGTGAGCTTTTTCACGACTTTCGATAATAGATCGTCCATCGAAACACCTTTAAAAAAGTATCAGTTATGTCCTAACAACCGACCTCGTATTTTCTCTATTTTAACTATTGTCACGCCAACATTGTTCATAACAGTTCGGGAAAGGTGCCCGCGATTTCCAGGGGATCGAGAGTGGGCGAGAATCTCATCATGCCACAATCTAATATCAGCGATAACTTCGTCCAAAGTACTCTGTTCAAGAGGCAGCAGTTTTTTATGCTTGGATAATCTGGCAAGGATGGAAGCGGCATCACCGATTCGAATTGATGCATGATCCCAATCCTTCTCGTCCAGTGCCTTGTGGGTATCACGAAAATACCGTACAGAATCGCCTAGGTCATTCGAGAGTGACATTTGCGCTATGCGATCGACCGCACCATCAGCCGCCTTCTTGAAGTCCGCCCGCAACTGCTTCTTCGCCAGATATAACGCCAGCCAGATTGAAACTAACGCGAATGTCATGCCTATGACGCTTATCGCATCATACACCGAAGGCTATTTCCAGAATACGTCCGTGTCGGCGAACATGCTTATTCTCCGCGAACGCGGCGGACGACCTCTTGTGGGGCGACCTCGTAACTGAACGGTTCCATTGCCGCGTTCGCCCGGCCCTGGCTTAAACTGCGGACTTCGTTGGCGTAAGTGAACAACTTCTCAAGCGGAACCTTGGCGATCACTTCCGCAGTCGAATCGCCATCGATGCGATCGACCTGGCCGCCGCGCTTGGCGAGGTCGCCGGTGATGTTGCCGAGGAATTCGCTCGGCGTGGTCACGGTCACTTTCATGATGGGTTCGAGCAGATCGATGTTATCGGCGCAGGCTTGGCGGTAGGCTTTGTTCGCCGCGACCACGAACGCATCTTCGACACTGAGCGCCGGATCGAACTTGGCATCGGTGATCGTCGCTTGCAGGTTCATCATCGGGTATCCGAACTCGCCGGTCTGGCAGGCGTCGGCCAAGCCGCGTTCCGCGGCGGCTGCGAACAGCGGCGAGAGGGCATCGCCGGATAGCGAACTGCGAACCGTAACGGGTTTCTCAGTTTTGAACACGGTGAACGAAACGCGCAGGTAAGCGAAGGTGGGGCGTTCGCCGAGTTTCTCGACCGTCACTTCCACGACCTTGCCTTGGCGGAGCATCTCGCGGTAGCTCACTCGCGGCCGGCCTACGCGCACCTTCAATTTGAAGTCCCGTTCGAGGCGGTGCTTCTTCACTTCGAGGTGGAGCGTGCCCATGCCGCTCATCAGCGTTTGGCCGGTTTCCTTGCTTTCGAGCACTTTGAACGTCGGATCTTCGAGTTGGAGCATTTCGAGGGCGTTGGCCAGTTTGTCTTTGTCGTTACCGCTTTCGGGTTCGATGCTCTGACTGACCACGGCCTCGGCGAATGAGATCGGCTCCAGCAGGATCGGGCTTTGTGTGTCGCAGAGGGTGTCCCCGGTTTTGGATTCCTTCAATCCAACCACGGCGATAATATCCCCGGCGGGGGCCGATTCGACTTCCTCCAAGCCGCGGTTCGGGTCGGCGTGAACGTGGAAGAGCTTGGCGATGTTCTCCTTGGTATCCTTACCGGTGTTGAAGGCCCGCGAGTTCGGTTTCAAGATGCCGCTGTAGACGCGAATGAAGAAGCGGTGCCCGCTGGGATGCCACGCGGCTTTGAACACGAGGCCGCAGAACGGTTCTTTCGGATCGGGTTTGCGAATCTCTTCTTTGCCCGATTTCGGGTTCGTCCCCACCACCGGTGGGCGATCGAGCGGGCAAGGGAGGTACATCGTTACGGCGTCGAGCAGCGGTTGAATGCCGATGTGTTCGCGGCCGGAACCGCAGAGCACGGGGTAAATTTTGCGGGCCAACGTTTGCTCGCGGATCAGTTGGCGAACCTTATCGACGTCCGGTTCTTTGCCATCGAGAACGGCGCTCGTGATCAGATCTTTGTCGTCGTGTTGCGTGAGGGCGTCGAAGAGTTGCTCGCGGTATTTCTTCACCGTGGCGAGTTCATCCTCGGGTATGGAATCTTCTCGAACGGTGCGGCCAACATCCCCGGCGTCGAAGTACAACGCCTTCATGGCGAGGATGTCGATGACGCCGCAGAAGGGTTGCGGGCTGTCCTTGCTTGAACCGTATCCGATAGGAATGACCACCGGCACCGGTCGGCCGTCGGTGTCGTAGTCGGGCGTGAGCCGTTCGTGGATCGTTTTGAGAGCGCGATCGTAACTGGCCCCGACGACATCCATCTTGTTGACGAAGACGATCCGGGGCACCGCGTATTTGTTGGCCTGTTTCCAGACGGTTTCCGATTGCGCTTCGACACCCTTTTGAGCATCGAAGACGCAGATCGCACCGTCGAGAACCCGCAGCGAGCGTTCGACCTCGGCGGTGAAATCGACGTGCCCCGGTGTGTCGATGAGGTTGACGGTGAAGCCCTTCCATTGGAAGGGGATGCACGCGGAATAAATGGTGATGCCGCGTTCCTGCTCCTCGGCATCGTAATCGGTATCGGTGGTGCCTTCGTCGACTCCGCCGAGTTTGTGCTTGACGCCGGAGTAGTAGATGAGGTGTTCGGTGGTCGTGGTCTTCCCGGCATCAATGTGGGCGATCACACCGAGGTTGCGAATCTTCGTGATGTCCGAGCCGTGAGCTTTCGCCATGTTCGCACCAAAAAGAAATTAGCCACAGAGGCACAGAGGGCACAGAGTAACAGAAGATGAGAGGAGATGATTTCTCGCTCCGGCCTTCTGCTTCTCTGCGGTCTCTGTGCCTCTGTGGCTAAATATAGTTTCCCGACTTACCAGGCGAAGTGGCTAAACGCCTTATTGGCTTCGGCCATCTTGATCGTTTGTTCGCGCTTGGCGATGGCTTCCCCTTCTCGACGGCTCGCGGCGATGAGTTCATCGGCGAGGCGTTCGAACATCGGCCGACCAGCCTTGGAGCGGATCGCCAAGAGAATCCATCGCATGCTCAGCGATTGCTGGCGGCTCGATTTCACCGGCATCGGCACTTGGTAGTTGGCACCGCCCACGCGGCGGGAACGCACTTCCAATGCGGGCTTCACATTCTCGATGGCCGCTTTGAAGATTTCCAGCGGCTCGGCGTCTGGAATGCGCTTCTTGATCAGATCGAACGCGTTGTACACGATACGAGTCGAGACCGATTTCTTGCCGTCCTGCATGAGGCAGTTCACGAACTTGCTGACGAGCAGCGAGCCGTAACGCAGGTCGGGCTTCAACGTGGCGGCACTGGCCGTGTATGCTTTGCTTCCCATTCTCTCGGGTTCCGGTTGTCGGGTGTCGGGGTATCGCAGAATATTTCTATACGAAGCGGGTCGATCCGGAAGCGGGTCGGTTCTGCGGAACCCGATACCCGATACCCAGAACCCGACAGGGGCTTAACCCTCGGCCTTAGCACCGTACTTGGAGCGGGCTTGCTTGCGATCCGTAACGGCTTGGCAGTCGAGTACACCGCGGACGATGTGATAGCGAACGCCGGGCAAGTCGCGGACTTTTCCGCCGCGGACGAGCACGATGGAGTGTTCTTGCAGGTTGTGGCCTTCACCGCCGATATAGGCGGTCACTTCGATTTGGTTACTGAGGCGAACCCGGGCAACCTTCCGCAATGCGGAGTTCGGCTTCTTCGGGGTCATCGTCTTCACCACCGTGCAAACGCCACGCTTTTGCGGGCAGCCTTGCATGGCGGGGTGCTTCGGTTTGGACCGTTGCACTTGGCGTGGCTTCTTCACCAATTGATTGATCGTCGGCATTCCAAACCTCGGGTCACTTGCGGATAGCGCAAACTCGGAACAATCTTTTAATGGAATTGGCGGGCCAGTTGCCACCCCAGGCCGGGAAATTTTCACCCGAATCGGCGAATTTTCCCCGATCGGGGATTCGGTCTGCGTCCGATTCGACTCCTCGGAGAATACTTCTACATCTGTGAAAGTTCGTTCGGCTTTCACGCACCAAACCCGAATCCGCGAAAACGCCATGCCCGATCCTGCCTTCCTCCGTGGCATTGCCTCGACTCGCATCGGCTTGGCACCCTCGCCGATCCACGGCATCGGGGTGTTCTCGCTCACGGAAATTCCCGAAGGAACACGCGACCTCTTTTCGCCACCTGGCCAAGAGTGGCCCGCGATTCCATTGGGCGAGATCGAAACGCTGCCCCCTCACGTTCGCAAACTTGTGGATACTTACTGCCTGCAAGACGAAACCCATGCGTATCTACCCCCCAACGGTTTCAAAGTGCTCGATCTGGTGATTTACCTCAACCATTCGGATACGCCCAATCTGAAGCAAATCGATGGCGGCGAATATTTCGTATCGCTGCGGGACATCGCCGCCGGGGAAGAGTTGTTCGTCGATTACAATCAATTGGATGTGAATTGAACAGCGTTCGTTGTCGGCAACCGGGGAAAATCTTCGTCATTCCCGCGAAGGCGGGAATCCAGAAAAGGCTTGCTCCAAATCGAAAACCGGATTCCCGCCTGCGCGGGAATAACGGAGGTTGCGTACATTCGGCGTGTAGACGAAATTCATTGGCACACTCGGCGACCGGTTCCCACTGGTATTTCCGCATGCGATTCGCAAGAATGAACTACACCTACCTGTTGGTTTCCTACATATGCACCGTTTCGCATCCACCGCATTACTTATCCTCGCCGCAGTGCCCGCGTTCGCCGGGGTTCCCATCGACTTCAACCGCGAAGTTCGACCGATCCTCTCGAACCACTGCTACGCCTGCCACGGGCCGGATGAAAACCAACGCAAAGCCGATCTGCGTCTCGACACTTTCGACGGGGCCACCGGGAAAGCGGGCGGAACCATCGGCATTGTGCCGGGCCAACCCGGCAAAAGCGAATTGATGACCCGAATCCTCAGCAATGAATCTTCCGAAGTGATGCCGCCGCCCAAGCACGGCAAGAAACTCTCGGAGGCCGAAGCGAAGACGCTCAAAACTTGGATCGAGCAAGGGGCCAAGTACGCGGCGCATTGGTCGTACTCCAATCCGGTGCGACCGGCGGTGCCCGCGATGGCGAAGCACCCGATCGATGCCTTCGTCCGCGATCGTTTGAAAAAGGAAGGATTGAACCATTCCCCCGAAGCGGATCGCGCCACGCTGATTCGCCGGGTATCGCTCGACCTGACGGGGTTGCCACCGGCGTGGAAGGAAGTCGAAGAGTTCACCCGCGACAATTCCGCAAACGCCTACGAAACGATGGTCGATCGCACGTTATCGAAGCCCGCCTTCGGCGAACACTTCGCGCGGATGTGGCTCGATCTCGCCCGCTACGCCGATAGCGCCGGTTACGCCGACGATCCATCGCGGACGATCTGGCCCTACCGGGATTACGTCATCCGCAGCTTCAACTCGAACAAACGGTTCGACGCGTTCACCATCGAACAGATCGCGGGGGATCTCCTGCCGAACCCCACGAACGAACAACTCACGGCCACGGCCTTCCACCGCAATACTATGACCAACAGCGAAGGCGGTACCAACGACGAAGAGTTCCGCAACGCCGCGATTGTAGATCGCGTGAATACGACCATGGCGGTTTGGATGGGCACCAGCATGGCTTGCTGCCAGTGCCATACGCACAAGTACGATCCGATCACGCAAACCGAATACTTCCGCTTCTTCGCGATCCTCAACAATACCGCGGATGCGGACAAGAAGGATGAAAGCCCCGTTTTGGAATTGGGCAACCCCGGCATCAAGGCGAAGCGGGCGGAATTGACCAAACAGGTTGCCGAAGGTGAGAAGGTCGCGAAAGACGATCCTTCGTTGAAACCGAAGTTGGTTGCACTCAAGAAGGAACTCGCGGCGCTACCGCCGGTAATCACGGTTCCAGTCCAAAAGGAACTGGCGGACAAGAACCGTCGGGTGACGAAGCTCCAACACCGCGGTAGCTTCCTCGACCTCGGCGATGCCGTCACCGAAGGGGTGCCCGCAGCATTCCACGCCATCCCGATGGGGGAAGCGGCGAACCGCCTCGCACTGGCGAAATGGCTGGTTTCCCCGGAGAATCCGCTGACGGCCCGCGTGATCGCCAACCGCTTCTGGGAGGAAATCTTCGGCACTGGCTTGGTGCGAACGTCCGAGGAATTCGGATCCCAAGGGGAACTGCCGAGCCATCCGGAGTTGCTGGATTGGTTGGCGGTGGAACTCATGGCCCCCCTCTCCCCGCCGGTGAGAGGGGTTGGGGGTGAGGGAGGATCATCCGGTTGGGATGTGAAACAATTCCTCAAATTGCTCGTGACCTCCGAAACGTACAAGCAATCGTCGAAGGTGACGCCGCAGTTGCTGGAGAAAGACCCGGAGAACCGACTGTACACGCGGGGGCCGCGCTATCGCCTGAGCGCCGAAATGGTGCGCGATCAGGCCTTGGCCATCGGTGGCTTGCTCAGCGCGAAGATGTATGGCGCCCCCGTGCGGCCGGTACGCCCCAACTCCGGTTTGACTGCCGCGTTCGGAGGCAACCTCGATTGGAATGCCAGTGCCGGGGAAGATAAATACCGCCGTGGCATCTACACGGAATGGCGACGCACCAGCCCGTACCCTTCGATGGTGACGTTCGACGCCCCGAGCCGGGAAGCCTGCACGATCCGCCGCATTCGCACCAACACGCCGTTGCAAGCGCTCGTCACGTTGAACGATCCGGTGTACATGGAGGCGGCGCAAGCCTTCGCCAGGCTCATCGCCAAGAACGGGGAAACCACGCCGGAACGAATCGAGTACGCTTTCCGCACGGCGTTGAGCCGAGATCCGAGCGAGAAGGAGCTGGCCCGCTTGGTGCAGTTGTATTCCGATGTGTACGATGCCTACGGCAAGGATTTGAAGAAAGCGACCGAACTGGCGACGAACCCCGTCGGCCCGCTGCCGAAGGGAACTTTGGCCACCGAATTGGCCGCGTGGACAACCGTGGCCAACGTGATCTTGAACTTGGATGAGCTCTTGATGAGGCGATAGTCGAAAGCGGGGGCATCGTCCCCCTGCTCCATGCCCGCAGGGGGACGATGTCCCCCCGCTTTCAGCTTTCAATTGTCTCAATTGGTTCAACATGACTTTCCAACCTATGCTCCACCAAACCCGCCGGCATTTCCTGAGTACCGGTTCGCTCGGCCTCGGTGCGGCAGCGCTCGCTTCGTTTGCGGCTTCCGCACAAGCCGCTTCCACGAATCCGCTCGCGCCGAAGCAACCGCACTTCCCGGCCAAGGCCAAGCGGGTGATCTACCTGCACATGTCCGGATCGCCGCCGAACCTCGATCTTTTCGATTACAAGCCCGAGTTGGTCAAACGCACGGGCGAACCCGTACCGGAATCTTTCTTGAAAGGAAAACGGTTCGCCTTCACCTCCGGGGTTCCCAAACTCTTGGGCACGCCCCGCAAGTTCCAACAGTACGGCAAAAGCGGCATGTGGATG
>JBBQWA010000211.1:0-7980 GCA_038211045.1 Gemmatales bacterium | reverse complement strand
GGGGGGTATTGCCAGAAAGAATTGTCGAACCCCTGTCGATATTCGCGGACATTCAATTGGTCGCTCGCTTTACACTTCCTCGCGGCGCACTTGCATCAGTGGCTTCGCCAAAACCAAGATGAACCGGGGCAAGCGGTGGAGGCGTGGAACGAGAGCGAGGTAGAAACCCAAGCAGGCGAGCCGCCAAACCTGACGCAACCGCTACAAACCCTTCCGCAGGGCCGATTCCCTTGTAATTATTACCGAACGATCCCTTGGGTCGGTCGATTGTTCCACTAATGTGGAGTTTGTGTACATCTCATTGAAAGGGCCAATCGTGGCACGCCGACGGATTTTATTGTCGATCACTACCGGGGCTATGGCCGTTGCCGGTTGCGGCAAGCATTGCGGTCACGGCTGCGATGCCGAGCGCAAGCCGTCGTTGCGAGATCGCCTGAAGAATCGGAACGATTCCTCGGATCTTCCCCCGCCGGGTGCCCGCACTCCGCAGGATCCGTCCGTGTTCCAAGATCCCGCCGCACCTCCCGGTGTGATACCCCCGCGCAGTTACGGAATCCCGCCGACCAGCATTCCCACCACGCCGGGAACGTTCGACCCCGGGGCACCGCTGCAACCGCCGATCCGCAACCAATTCCGCCCGGAGCCAGTTCCGCACAAGGTGCCGTCCGAGCCGCTACCGCCGCACAAATCGAACAAGGAATTGCTGCTTCCCGAGGATTCTTCCCCGCCGCCGCTGAAACCGGCGACGGAGCCGCTGATGCTTCCGCCGGTCACGGCGAAAACCGAATCGAAATATCCGGATCGTTCGATCTTGCTCGAACCGATCGTGGCGTGGTCCCCCTCCGATGTTCCCGGGAAGACGGCACCGCCCCCCGCGGAAACGCCGTTGCCGATGAAGATGCGCACGTCCGAGTTGCCGGATGCGATCCCCGATAAGCCCCGCAATTGAACCGGTGGGAATCCATACCATAACGCCGTTCGATCCTCACCCGGAGGTTTGCCGATGGCATCCCGCGTCGCTCACAACGTGTTCTTTCAGCTGACCGATTCCGCCCCCGCGAAAGTGGACGAACTCGTTGCCGCCTGCCATAAGTATTTGAACGTTCAACCGGGCATCGTGTTCTTCGCCGCCGGGAAAGTGTGCAGCGATCTCACCCGCGAAGTGAACGACTTGGCGTGGGACGTCGGATTGCACCTGGTCTTCGATTCCAAGGCGAGCCACGACAGCTACCAAGACGATCCCATCCACAACCAATTCATCGCCGAGCAGAAAGCCAACTGGGCCAAGGTTCGGGTGTTTGACTCGTACGTATAATGCTCGCATGAACCGATTGAACCCCAGCGAACTCCAATTATTTCTCCGCAAGTACCGCTTCCCCGGCGGTCGTTTGAAGCGGCTGCAATTCCGGTATCATCGGGGCGAAGTGACGCTCCTCGCGTTACTCGCCGTGCGCAACGCCGCTGGCGATCCGGTGAAGTTGAAACTCCGGCTTCTGGGTATCGATGAACACCGTTTCCAAAAGCGGCCGAGCGTGCCTGCGGGAAAGATCGCCGAGTTCCGGCTGAGTTACTTGTTGGGGAAGGTGTTCCTTACCTTCGATAGCCTCGGCTTACCGCCAGGGGAAATGCCGGGCATTCACGATTACCGTGCCAGCGAGATGTTCGCCGCGGGCAGCGGTTTGCTTTGGGAAGAAGTGAAATCGAAAAAATCAGAGTTGGGAACCGAGGCTGAAGCGTAAGCGAAGCATTGCCTCGCTTACGCCTCGGCCTAGGATTAACTACGACCTTACCAACTTGCCGAACTGCACCTCGAATTGTTCCGGCGTCTGTTTTACGGTCGCCGCGAGTGCGGCGAGATTCTTCGGATCGTCGAAATCTTCCTTCTCCAACCGCGTCATGTACTGCCGGGCACATTCGTAATTGACGCAACTCACATCGACCACGCGGGGCCGCATCCGCAGCGTTTTTGGGTCGATCATGTCTTCGAACTTCAACGGTTTCAGCACGCCGCCGATCACGCTCACGATCGCCCCGTACTTCCCCGATTCGGCAGACGTGAGGAATTTCACGGCCCCGTAGCCGAGGTCGCGGGTGTATTCGATGTCGAAAGGAATCGGATCGGCGCAGCGGAGCTCGTAGCCGAGGTCTTTGTCGATCATCGTCGATTTCAAGCTGAGAGGTTCAAGGCGTTTGGCGATGCGGTCGCGGATCATGCGGCCGAATTCAATTTCGCCGAGGCGGAGGTGACCGAAGGGATCGCGCTCGATCTTGCCGTAGCGGCTGAGTTCCTCGTCGGGCATCGCTGCGGAAAGCCCCTTCTCGCCGATGAGTTCGATCAACCCCTCGGCGAGTACCACGAGGCCGTAGTTCTTGCCCTCGGTTTTCCGTTTGATCATCGAGCCGATGATGATATCGCAGAGTTGATCGAGGCCGAGGGGCTGATCGCGGAACTCCTCGGGGATGATGGTGAGGGTCGCGGCGGCGGCTTTGCCAATGCCGAGGGCCAAGTGCCCGGCGGCCCGACCCATGCTCACCACGATGTACCAGCGGCCGGTGGTGCGGGCGTCTTCGTGGAGGCTGCGGCAAATCTGTACGCCGTAGTGCCGGGCGGTTTCAAAACCGAAAGTGGGGATACCCGGGGGCAACGGTAAATCGTTGTCGATCGTTTTGGGAACGTGGGCCACTTTGATCGCCCCGGCCGCCCGCTTGTACACTTGGCTGCCGCTGAAGGCGGTATCGTCGCCGCCGATCGTCACCAAGTATTTCGCGCCGAGTGATTTCAACGAATCGAGCACGTTCTGCATATGAACGGGATCTTTGGCCGGGTTGGTTCGGCTGGTGCCGAGCATTGAACCGCCGCGGTGGTAGTACGGCGCGACGTCGGCTTTTTGAAGGGTTTGAACCTTGGTGGCATCGCCGAGGATGAAGTTTTGGAAGCCGTTGCGGACGCCGATCACTTCGATCCCGCGGCGGATCGCTTCGAGCGTGACGGAACTGATCACGCCGTTGATGCCGGGCGCCGGGCCACCGCCGACGACGATAGCGAGGCGCTCGGGAAGGGAATCTACCATGTGTTGTTGCCTACCCATGAAACGAGGAATGCGTTCATAGGCTAGCGTCGGAATCGGGCGCGGATTTTCAAGGGCCATTGCTTGCTCCCCTCTCCGCTTGAGGGAGAGGGTCGCCCGGAGCGCAGCGAAGGGCGGGGTGAGGGGTGGAGCCGTTTGTTGAAGAAACCTCTCCCCGCCGTCTTGCGGACAGCGACCCTCTCCCTCAAGCGGAGAGGGTGAAAAACTAACAACCCAATCACTTCTTCGCTTTCGGATCGAGCGTGGCCCCTTTCAGGGCGTAGCCATAAAGGCGGGGGATGCCATCGGAACCGACGGCCAGCAACGGGGCCTGCACGAATTGTTTGAAATACCCCGGCCCGAGGTAGATCGCGAATTGTTGGGCTTCCGCATCGATATTTAAGGGCACCGTTTCGAAGTACAAGTCGAGGGGCAATTTCAACCCCGCACCGGTCGCGGCGGTCAGCCGCAGATCCTTGGCCGTACCTTTGCCCACCTTGGAAACGCGGTCGGCCCCTTCGACCACGGCGAAATCGCCGTCGTCCGGCTTCAACATGTATTCCCGGGTTGTGGGCATCGTCACGTACACGAGGTTCATCGCGGTCATCGAAACGTCGAAGCCGCACAGTTTCGCTTTCGCCACTGCCGGTTTGCCGTGGAACGCGACCATACTGAAGCCGAAATCACCGGGGGTGAGCGTGAGTTTCACCGGCACGCGATCGGCATCGGGAGTCGCTTCCGCGGGCTTGCGTTCTTCGGCCGGCCCGGTTTTCTTCACCGCCGCGGTCGGGTAGTTCACTTGCAGCACGGCGTTATCTTCGAACGTCATCCAGAGTTCGGATTGCCCGGCGGGGGCGAGCAACGTTTGCGGCAACGAGATTTGCAGATCGGCCCCCGAAACGTTCTCATCGGAGCCGAACGCAGTCTTCACCACGTTCAAAGCGATGTTCGTGAGTTTGATTTGTACTTGGGCCGGTTTGCCCATCACCTTGGCTTCGCCGACGAGGATCAATGAAGGGAGCGTGAACAGTTTGCCGGGCACGGCATCGTACCCCCAATGCTTGAGGGCGAGAACAGTGACCATCGGGTAACTGGACGACAATCCGATTTTCACCGCCGCGGGCTGATCCTTGGTCATCTTCGGCGGTACGAACCCGGCGGTCATGAAAGGTTTGCCATCCCCTTCGGTGAGTGCGAAATCGACGCGGGTCATCGTTTTCGCGGGCACTACCGGCTTGACCAGCGGCTCGGCCGCGGAGGCGAAGGAAACGAGAACGAGCGGCAAGAGCGCGAAGCGGATCATAGTATTCTCCGAAAGCGGGGGGGGACATCGTCCCGCCGGAATTCCCACGGGGGGCGATGTCCCCCCGCTTTCACCTTTACGGTCGGCTCATCCCTACGAAGCTACCCTCGTTTTCGCGGGAAAGCGACCACAAAAACGCCCCGACCTCGGGGCTTTCGTAAAAGAAGCCAACGCTGTTGATCTTCACCCGGCGGCTATCGCGGAGGCCGTTCCAACTTTTCAACGCGGTTCGGAGGTGCTTGGAAAGCAGATCGATTTGCTGGCCCGCCGGGAGCGTTTGTTCTTGCTGCGGGGTCAGGCCGGGGCCGCTTGTGGGCAAGCCATCGCTGAACAAATAGATGGTATCGAGGTTTTCGGAACGCAGTCGGAAGGCGAGATCGAAAGCCGCGTAGAGGTTGGTATCGCCCCCCGGCTCGGTGGCTTTGAGCGCCTCGGCGACGCGCTTGAGCGAAGCCTCGCCGCGGTAATCTTGCCATTCGCCGCGGCCGAACAGGTACTTGGAATCGCGGGAGAAGACGACGCATTGGAACTTTTCGAGATCGGGGATCGTCCGCATCACTTTGCCAACGGTTTCAATAACGATGGGCCATTTGTTGGGGGCGGAGGTTTTCTCGTCGAGGAGCTTCATGCTGCCGGAGATGTCGATCAGGAACACCACCCGTTTGCCGGTCATGGCGATCCCGGCGAATTTGTTTTCGGATTCGATGCGGAGTTGATCGACCTTGTCGGCCAGCTTCTTCTTATCTCCTTGCAGGTCGATGATGCTCGCATTGGTGTCGTCGATCTTCTTCTGCAAGTCTTTAATGGTGGTGCGAGCGAGGCCGAGTTCCCCCTCGGATTTCTTGCTCATGGCGAGGGCCGCGGTGGTATCCTTCGATTCCTTTTCCAGCATGCGGAATTTGGCGTCGATGTCCGTCAGTCGATCGTCGGCCATTTTCTTCTGAGAAGCGAGGGCCTCGTAATCGGCTTTGCGATCCGCGAGCATCTTTTGAAGTATCGCTTCGGCTTCGGTGGCGATCCGCACTTGGGTTGCGAGTTCCGCGGCGGTTTTCTCCTTCTTTTGAAGGGAATCGATGAGCGATTGCACCCGCGTTTCCGTCTTCGCCAACTTGCTTTTCGCGTCCGTCAGGTCGTCCGTTTTCAGCGTCAACGCTTTCTTCGAGTCCGCCAATTCTTCGGTCGCCCCGGCCAACGCGGTTTGCAGCGTTTTCACGTCGGTCGTGGCGACGGCGAGATTTTTCTTCACCGTGCTGAGGTCGGTCGTGAGCGTGGCCAATTGGGTTTGCAATTCGTCGATCGTGCCCGAGAGTTTGCGCTCCGTGCTTTGCAGTTGCTCTTTGGTGGCCACGAGTTCGAGCCGCGTGGAATTGAGTTGAACGACCGCGGTCTTCGCTTTCTTCGCGTGTTCGGTGGAACTCAGCGATTCCAGCACCCAAAGCATAATCACGCAACCGAGGGCGCAACAGAACACATCGAGCATCCACATGCTCACGAGTGTCGGCGAAGTACGGCGGGTTTTCATGGAACAATCTCGGTCGGAACTGGAAGCGTGAGCGACGGGGCTTGGCAACTCCGTTGCTTACGCTTCCGGCTCCGATAAAAGCGGATGGCGCGATGGCAGACTCCGCACCGGTTTCGGCGCTTCGGCGGGAACGGCGGATACGATCCTTTGCCAAGGCAGCGCCACTTCCAAGTGCGTTCGCGGCAAGCGGCCTTCGAGGAATCGCGGCACCAAGCTCACCACCGCCTCGGCGGCGGCGTTCGCCGGGAGTATGCTCACCGCAGTTTGCTCCGGCGAATGGCGATAGATTTTCGCCGCGAGGCCCGGTAATCGACCGGCGGTGTGGCTGAACCAGATCGCCCGCGGCGGCATCGGCAACGCCTGCGAAAGCAGCAGATCCTTCAAGCCTTCCACGGCGATGCGCAACAGCGGTAAGCAGCTCCGTTCAAAATCGTCCGGCGTTTGAATCAAATCTTGGTACCAATGTTCGCAACGCAGGCCCATCGTGATTCGCTGCCCGTTGCGCGTCGATTCGAGGGCCGCATCGAGCTGATCGTAAATGATTTGCTCCGCCTCGGCGGAATCGCGGGGATCGCGCCGGCACACCCGCACGCAGCGGTCGGCGATACCGTCGATCAAGCGATCTTTCCACAGCTTGAGCGAGGCGTGCGGCCAACAGGCGGAACCGACCATCCGAATTTCGTTCGGAAGCACCACCACGAGCGAGGCACTCATGGCGTAGTCGTCGACATCAAAGAGGAGCACAGTTCCGCCGGAACCGACATTCCCGGCGCGGTGCGCCACCACGGCCAGCGGCGCCGCGACCGATCCACTCACGGGCAATCGGGCGAGCGATGCGAATCCGAGAATGCTCCGCACTTGCTTGCCGGAGAGGTAGCCGGGAAGCGCGAGGCCGAGGGAAGTCGATTCGGCTCCGAGGCTGGAACTGAGTTTATCGAAGCCGAGTTGCGTGAGGGTTTCGGGCGTGTGGATGGTTCGACCGGCACGCCATTCTTTCGATTGCCCGATCAATCCGAGGTAACCGGAACAGATCGCGTGGGGAACCCGGCGGCATTGGGCGACGGCCGCGTGTCCGATACTGGCCGTGCGATGTTCCATATTGGCGGCGAATGCCAATTCTTCAAGCGGTTCTTCGAGCGGCAGTTGCTGGAGCCGATCTTCGCCGAGGGTGACGGCGCGAGCGCGCGTGGCGTTGGCATCCAAACCCGCCATGCGGGCGGGTCGTTCGGGGGCCGCATTCTTTTTCGCACCGAACCGGAACATGGAAATCCTCAAGCGAAGAACTTGGCCACGGGAACACTGAAACCGGGGAGGATGTCGGGCAGTTCGAGGATGTCGGAAGCCGACAGTTTCTTTTCACCAGACGCGGTGAACACCGTGGCGTTCAGCTTCGCCGGATCGAGGACGACGACGGTCAAAACTTCGTTGGCGAGGTACTCGGCAACCTTCTCCCGTATGCCGGGCCAATAATCGGTCGGCGATTTAACCTCGATAATCAGTTCGGGATTCACCCACGGATCGCCTTCGGGGTTTTCACCCTTTGGCAGACGCGCGTAGCTAATGAAGTAAAAATCGGCGCCGCGAAGGCGGTAAGGATCATCGGCGGTCGCCGCTTTCACGAAAGTGTCGTTAACCGTCATGTGGCCGAGGTCTTGGGCATCGATGTGGGCAGCCATGATTACGCCAGTGCGCAAGACCACTTTTCCATGTGGGTATTTCGGCATTGGAAGCTCCACGACTTTGCCATCGATATACTCCACGCGGTCGCCCGCATAGCGTTCGGCGAATTCCACCGCAGTCATACGGGACTGGGCAGGCGGAGCGAAGGCTCCCATTGGCGGCGTGGCAATCGTCGTACTCATCGTTACCTCCCGCTGATGGCGATGGCCTGATCGGCCGGTTGCGGATCGTACAAACGCATCAACAAATGTTCTTGGCAATACTCCTGGCAATCGATCACCAAGGTTTCTTCGCTCCGCTGCACCGAGTGCAGCAGGTACATCAGCACCACGCTCAGCACGAGGGCGACGAACGTGCAATCGAAGGCGGTGCCGAGGTGGTCTTTCACTTGATCGATGTACTGATCG
>JBBQWA010000210.1:0-7980 GCA_038211045.1 Gemmatales bacterium | reverse complement strand
GTAGCGCCACAGGGGCGAGATGCGGGAATTCTGGCGGAGCCGCCGCCATTGCCCGGCGGGATCGTAGTGCCGAATTTCGATGTGCAGATCGTCGAGTTCGTTCCGTTGCAGGTAATTGTTGAGCCGTTCCGCCGTTTCCGGAGTGAGTTCCCGGGAAGGTGTTTCGGTGCTGAGGTGGAGAACGCGGCCCGGGATTTCGACGACTTTCGCAAGCGCATCGAGCGTGGAATCGGGCTCGCCGAAGACGATATCGCTGGGCGGCGGTTCGGCATTGCCGGGTTCGCGGAACCTCCCGTAATTGTAGCTTTGGGGCATACAACCGGCGGCGTACACGAGGGCGAACGCAACGATTGCAATCGGCTTCGGTCGGGCGATCATTGCCAATCCATCCGTAGATATTATATGAGCGGGTGCAAATACCGCCGGTGGTGCGTTTCCGCAAGCGCGAATCTGCCCGTGCCCAAAATATGAGCGAACGTTCGCAATCTAGGCACTGGTATTTTCGGGCGTCGGTGCGGTATAATCGCCTACCGCTCTGCAGGAGGTTCTCGTGGCAAGCCCTTTCCCAGGATTGGATCCGTATCTCGAACACCCGGCAGTGTGGCCCGAATTCCGGCACCACATGCTGGCTTCGCTGTACCACATTTTGCTACCGGGCTTGGTCGATCGCTACCGCGCGCGCATCGCCACCCGCAAGTACTCTTCCGAATTGGTGCTCTTCACTTCGATCCAACGCGAAGAACACGAAGAGGAATTCCTCGAAATTCGCAGCCGGGCCAGCGGGAAACTCGTGGTGCTGATGGAAGTGGTGAGCTTGGCGAACCGCACCACCGCGGCGGGCCGCAGCGCTTACCTCGCCACGCGGAAACAGGCCCAACTCGAAGGGGCCAGCACCGCTGAGTTCGATCTGGTCACGCAGGGGAAGCCCCTGCTCGATTTCGACCGCAGCGGCCTCCCGACACACGATGGCACCATCACGGTCACGCGCGGGGTCAGCCCGGATCGTTACGAAATTTACGCCGCATCGATCCGCAAACGGCTCCCCAAGTTCCGGCTCCCCCTCGCCGCGGACGACCGCGATACCGTCGTCGATCTGCAATTGGCCTACCTCCGTGCCTTCGATCAAGGCCGATTGGAAAGCCGCGTCGATTACGGTGCCGCGTTGCACCCGGATGTGAAACTTTCCGACGATGATCGGTCGTGGGCCGCCGAGCAAATCCAAATCCAACAACCGCAAGCGTGATGGGTGGAAGTCACATTCATGCGATTTGGAACGCCACTTTCAAACAGGAATCGATTTTCGACATCGTCGCCGGCGAAAGCGTGCCGATGCCACGGTCGACGAACGACAGTATTCGTCAAACGCCCGTTGTCGAGATCATTTTGAACGATCAAGCAGGGACGCCGCTTTCCGCCCGTTCCTGCCGAGAACGGAAACCAAGCCAATACGACATCGCCGCGTTGGACGCTCATTTACGCAACTCTTCGTAGCGGTCGTAATCGTTCATCTTCGGGTCGTCCCATCCCTCTGCGAATGCACGGTCGATTGCCGGGTAGGCGTCTTGCGGTCGGTAGTCTTCCAAGAATGCCTCGACACGGTCGTACACTTCTGCCCGCAGCAAAACATACCTCCGTTGCGACGCGGGGTCAATGCATCGCACTGGCTCCCCGAGGTGGATCGACACAGCGTTGAGTTGCTCGGCGGTGAGAGGCATCGGGTGTTCCATAGGGGTATCATAACCGGTTCGCACAAGGCGCCAACAAGCCCCACCCACAAGACTTTCTCAACCCGGGAAATTGTCTGGACAATACTTGTTGGAACAGGTATTATTCGGGGTATGGAAGTACGTACGAGACCGAAAGCCCGCACCCGCCGATTCGATTCCCCGGAGCAGGAAGCGTACTTGGCGATCTGGCGGACCTACGACCGCCTCAAGGAGATCGAAGATGCGTTCTTCGCCGAGTGGGATCTCACGGCTCAACAATACAACGTGCTGCGGCTCTTGCGGGCCGCGCTTCCCGCCGGAATGCCTACGTTGGCGTTGGTAGGCAAACTCGTCTCGCGTGCCCCCGATGTCACGCGGATGCTGGATAAGTTAGAATCGCGGGAACTGATCGAACGCCAACGCACGAAGGCGGATCGCCGGAGTGTGATCGTGAGTATCACCTCCGCCGGCACCGTCTTGCTCGATGTGATGGCCGAACCGTTAAAGGATTATCACGATCGGCAACTCGGCCACATGAGCCAGCAAGATTTGAAAGCGATGATGGTACTCCTTCGCACGGCGGCAAAGCCGCACGAACCGGAAGGGAGTTCCTGGATTTGATTTTCCGTCCGAGCCGGAAGCGTGAGCGACGATTCATTGTTCAGGCATCGTAGCTCACGCTTCCGGCTCAGATTAACCCTCTAACCCCACACAGTATCATGGTCGCACCCGCCACAATCTCATCCAGTTCCCCGGACGTCATCGTCATCGGCGGCGGGCCGTCCGGTAGTACTACCGCCACGCTGCTGGCACAAAAGGGCTTCAAGGTCGAACTGTACGAGCGCGAGCACTTCCCTCGCTTCCACATCGGCGAATCGCTGATCCCGCACTCGTACCATGTGCTCAAACGCCTTAATTTGCTGCCCAAAATGAAGGGGAGCCACTTCACCAAGAAGCACAGCGTGCAGTTCGTTTCCGAGCACGGCAAGCTTTCCGAACCGTTTTACTTCGCCGAGCACGAGCCGCACGAATCGTCGCAGACTTGGCAAGTGCGCCGCAGCGAATTCGACCATTTGCTCTTGACCAACGCACGCGAGCACGGCGTGACGGTTTACGAAGGTGCCCGCGTGCTGGAAGTGTTGTTCGAGGGCGACAAAGCCGTGGGCATCCGCGTGAAAGTGGACGATCAACCCGAAAGAGAAGTGCGTTGCAAGGTGGTGGTCGATGCCAGCGGGCAATCTTCGATGATCCTCGACCGCCTGAAACTGCGCGAGTGGGATCCGGTATTGAAAAAGGCCGCGGTGTGGACCTACTTCAAAGGGGCTTACCGCGATGGCGGCCGCGATGAAGGCGCCACCATCGTGCTGCAAACCCAGGGCAAAATCGGCTGGTTCTGGTATATTCCCCTCCACGACGATATTCTCAGCGTTGGCGTCGTCGCACCTTACGATTACCTTTTGAAGAATCGCGATTCGAAGGATTTGGAGAAGATCTACTTCGAGGAAGTGGCGAAGTGCCCCGGTTTGCACTCCCGGCTGGAAAACGCCACGCGCTGCGAGGGGTTCCGCGCCGAGAAGGAATACTCATACCGGGCCAAGCAAGCCGCGGGGAACGGTTGGTGCCTCGTCGGCGACGCCTTCGGCTTCCTCGATCCGCTCTATTCCTCCGGGGTGCTGCTGGCCCTCACCTCCGGGATGATGGCCGCCGATTGCATCGGGGAGGCGCTCGCCGCGAGTGACACTTCCGAGAAGGCATTACGGAAGTGGGAGCCGAACTACGTGGCCGGCATGGATCGCATGCGCCGCCTCGTGGTGGAGTTCTACGACGGTCTGAACTTCGGCCGGTTGGTTCGCCGACACCCCGAAAAGAAGGGGCTGATTACCGACGTTCTCATCGGCAATCTTTTCCACGATGAAGTGGACGAACTCTGGCCGTTGATCGACGCCATGAAGGCCGAGGACGCCGCGAAGGGGCACAAAGAAGAATTCGCAATGGCCCGATAGCCTCCCAAACCCCCCGCACTCCAAAAGTCGCCGGATTCCCTAATCTCGTTAATGCCCGCACAAGCTCCGGGCCGATGTCTCACGATAATCGGCCACACTGTTCGCCCGAGCGGCGCAACGGGGAGGACTGGCCTCCTCGGAGTTTCAAATGCCCCCCCCGCAAATATCTCGCGACGTCCGTTTTCGCTCTCACTGCACTCTTACTGACCATTGGTTGCCAAGGCCGATCGAAGCGAAACCAACTACCTACCGTCGCCGGGTCAGGGATATACAGCCGGGATGTGTTCGATCTGGCCGCGCAAGCGGAAGCGGACGCCCTTGGCACGCCCGAGGGGTATGCCGCAGTAGCCGTCAAGTTGCGGGATCAAATCCGGGCTGTTGCGCCGCCCGGGGTGAAAGAGAGGAGCATCCTTTGCCTCTCCGGTGGCGGATCGCTGGGAGCGTATCCCGCCGGTGTCATCTACGGTTGGACCCAACGTGGCGACCGGCCGACGTTCGACGTCGTCTGCGGCATCAGCACCGGGGCCTTGTGTTCTCCGTTCGCGTTCCTCGGGCCGAAGTACGATGAACAGATGAAAACGTTCTTCACTACGCTGACGAACGACGACGTGTACAAGAAGCAAATCGTTCGCGGCCTCCTCGGCGGAGAAGCTTTTACCGATAACGCCCCGCTCGGCAAGATCGTCGATAACGTGATCACCGACGAGTTCATTACCGATTTGGCCGTGGCTCACTCCCAAGGGCGCCGGTTGTACGTCGGAACGACTACCGAGGAAGGCCGCCGTTCCACCATCTGGGATATCGGCGCCATCGCCACCCGCGACGGCCCGTGCGATCGTGCACTCATCCGCCAGATTCTCCTCGGGTCTTCATCGATCCCCGGCTTCTTCCCGCCGCAACGGATCACCGTGAGTATCGATGGCAAATCGTACTCCGAGAAGCATGTGGATGGCGGCGTATCGCAATCGATCTTCATCCGCCCGCCGTACGTGTCTCCGGAACTCCGCGAAGATCCTGCGGCCCGCAGCCTGACGAAGACGAAAGTCTATGCCATCGTGGCTGGGAAACTGTTCTCCGATCCGGTGGCGAGCGATAACAAGGCGCTCTCGATGGCCGGGGATAGCATTTCGACGATGCTGTACGCTCTGACCCGCGGCGACTTGATGCGAATCTACTTGGCGAGCTTGATTGCCGGAGCCGATTTCAACATGTCCGCCATTCCGACCGGTTTTGAAACGTACCTCAGCCCCGTCGATTTCCTCCCGGCAGAAACTTGCAAGTTGTTCAACGAAGGGGTTCGCGTGTCGAAGGATGGCACCGCGTGGCGTTCTGCACCACCGTATGCTTTGGCGGCGGAAGGGGAAGCGGCCAAGGTTCGCGACAGCCGCTGCCTGACCTTCCAACAACACGGCCCGGTCATCCCGATTCTGGGGCCAAAGAAGCAGTTTGTTCAACCCTACGGTGCGAGCGGTATCCCCAACGTTCCGTTGATCAAGTAGAAATGCGAGAACGGGGGGACGCTGTCCCCTCGTTCCTTGTGTTGTCTGAGGATCACTCGCCGTATACGCGGGTCGATTCTTCTTTGGTCACGGGCGAAGTCAGGTGCTTGCTGGTCATGCTCGCCTTGAAGCGCGCGTCGCCGGTACCCACGGCCTTCACCTTGATCTTGAACACGGCTTCCGTCTTGGGTGCGAGTTCCGCAATTGGATCGAATTGGATCGTGCGCCTGTCCGCTGTGTCCTTGCTTTTGCCGTCGTAAACCGGGCCCACACGCTCCGTAGCCTTCGTTGGACCATTCGCGTTGACGAGAACGAAGTTCGGAGGCAGCTCGCAGCCGATCACAATATTCGCATCAGCCTTCGATCCCGTGTTTACCACGCGGATTTCGTAGGTCGTTTCGCCACCCTTCTCAACCGGATCGACGGTATCGAGCATTTCCATCCGCAGTGCGGCGATGCCGTCCACGGTGGTATTGATCGACTTCATCGCCTTGGTGCCGCGGCTGCCTTCAGCCGTGGCGTGGAAGGCCAAGCTGCCGGGTTGCATCGGTGTGCCTTCGAACTTGAACTCTTTCACCGCGCCGATGGCCAGATCACCCACGGCCCATTGCAAACCGTCGGGGCCGGCCTCGCCACCCAGCACCCGAAAGCCTGCGGGGAGGCTCTCACGAGCGATCACGCCCGTGAGAGGCACATCCCCGCAGTTCCCCACTTTCACGAGATACACGGCCTTGCGGCCGATCATCACTTCGCTCGGCCCGCTCACGCTCACTTCCAACTTCGGCACCATCACTTGTACGGTCGTCTTTGCGGAAGCCGTCAGGCCTTCGCTGGCCGTTGCCAGCGCTTCATAGCTCACGTTGGCCGGTTCCGTGGCGAGGAACTCGGCGGAAAGCCGGCGGGATTCTCCCGGCTTCAATGCCTGCGGTTGCGATTCGTTCGCCGGGATGCGATCCAGCTTCAATCGCACGTCGTCCGCCGCGAAATCGCCCACGTTTTCCACCGTGTATTCCACGGTGAACTTGTCGCCGAGGGTCACCTTCTCCGGGGCCTTGATGTTCACCGCGAGTTTCGGTTCCTTCACTAACGCTTTCATCGCCGAGGTGCCGGTGAACGTGACCCACGCTTGGCAATTGAGTTCGCCTTTGGTGGATTGTTTGAGTTGGAATTGGATCGTTTGTGCGCCTTTGGAAGGCAGCGTGCCGATTTCGAACAAGTGGATGCCATCGACCATCTTCGCCGCGGGCACCGTGCGTTGAACACTCACCGATTCAGGCACCTTCACCTGCACCGCCACTTTTTGCAGGGGTTGGCCACAAGTATTGCGAACCACGAGGGAATATTCGTTGGCTTGATTGATCTTCACCACCGGCGGCCCGGCCCATTCGAGGCTCACCGAAGGCTGCTGGGAAATCGTTTCCGTCACTGCTGCCGGTAACGGCTCGTTCACGGGCGGAAGCACGGGAAGGCTCGGCGGATCGCCGCCGGCCGCGAGGGCGAGAGCCGCACCCCCGGCTGTGCCGAGGAGCAACATACTGGCGAGGGATCGTTTCCAAAGATTCCGCATATCGCACGCCTCCGGGTGGTTGACAGGCACGAAGAGCGGGGGAAATAGACGGCGTTGGCAGGCTGGTCAACCCCGATTGGGTTCTCGACACCGCTTGTAGGAAAGGGAGTTTGGAGGAGACTTCAGTAAGGTCGGGGGAAAGAATCGCTGCCCGGCGGGATTTGCTCCGTCAAGGAATCTGCAAGAATCGGCAGGTTTCCGAGTAGCTGGTTTCCAAATCGAGCGGGATCATCCGATCATCGTCTAACCAGATCGGCAGTGTCGGGAGTGGGGCGCCGATATCGAGGGCGTAGGACCAAGTTTCCACGGAATGGCGCTTGCCACCATTCCGAGTACGCAAGGTGACGGCATAGGTTGCGGGGGGTAACGGCGAAAAGGCGGGATCGGAACGACCGATGGTGTCCAGCAGGTCGGTGTAGAGGTTGAATCGTTTCACCGTGACCACATCGACAATTGAAACGCAGACGCCACGTGAAAGCAACGCCGCACACTTCGCCACGAACCCGGCCCGGCTCGTCGGACGATCCTTGTTTGCAGGGCTGACAATTTCCACTGCGGCCACGAGTGTGCGATCCCGCTCTCGATCGAAGATCAGTACCTCATAGGAGTATTCCGCGCCGAAGTCCGCTTCTTCTAAGACCAAGGCGGACTTTGGGTGAGTGTATGTGGCCGTCGCGGTGCCTCCGGCATTTGGTGTCGGAGACCATTCCGACTCCTCCCAGTCGTCCCGTTCATATGCGTTCACGTCGAGTTCGAACACGTTTCCGAGGTGAACCCGTGGCTCGGCAGTGAACCCCGGTGGCTAGTGGGGGAAAAGTGCACGCACCATCTCGCCGGGCCAGAACCCGTGGAAGCCTTCCCATGAAGCCCGTTTGGAAACCGGTGGTCGGAAATGGTCGCGCAGCGGCATGGTCGATCTCCCGTATCCACCGATTGTAGCAGAATCACGATCACAAATGAAAAAGCCCACCGGGAGAGCGGTGGGCTTTGAGGATTCCGATTTTCAATTCGCTTAGGCAGCCATCCGCATCGCGGGGGCCTTTGCGGGAGCGGGCTTGCGGAGTGTGGCTTTATCATCCCACTTTCCGGCATCCGGAGCGCCTTGCCATTGTTGCAGTTTGATTTCGGTCACGCGATTGCGTTCGTCTTCTTCGAGGTAATCTTCGTAGGCTTCGACGTAACCGCCGCGGACTTGGGTCGAAGAG
>JBBQWA010000209.1:0-7985 GCA_038211045.1 Gemmatales bacterium | reverse complement strand
GCCCCGGTTCCCGCCCACGCCGGGAACACCGTGGTCGTGATGGAAACGAGCATGGGTACCGTAGAAATCGAACTGTTCGACGATAAGGCCCCCATTACCGTGAAGAACTTCCTCGCCTACGTGGACGACAAACATTACGACGGCTTGATCTTCCACCGCGTGATCGGTAAAGGCGATTTTAACGACAAAGATTTCATGATCCAAGGCGGTGGGTTCGAACCCGGTTTGAAGAAAAAGGACACCAAAGCGGCGATCAAAAACGAAGCTTCCAACGGCCTATCCAACGAACTCGGCACCTTGGCGATGGCGAGAACCAACGATCCGGACAGCGCCACCAACCAATTCTTCGTCAACCTCGACAACAACAAATTCCTCGATAAATCCCCGCGCAGCGACGGCTACGCGGTTTTCGGCAAAGTCACGAAAGGGATGGACGTCGTGAACAAGATCAAATTGGTGAAAGTGAAAACGGTCGGGGGTTACGAAAATGTGCCCGCGGAAGACGTGATTATCAAGTCGATCAAGAAGAAGTAATCGGAACCGCCCGCGTCAGCGGGTGGGTGTTCTACCCGGCGGCTTACGTTGCCCGTTCCAAGCAAGCATTTTATTCCGCCGGTTCGATGACTGCGGTCATCGAGCCGGTGCTGCGTTCCAAAAATGGGTCGGCCCCGAAGGCATGGATTTGTTCCTGTTTCAACTCGGCGTGTTCCATCGTGGTCGTGAGAACGATGGCCCGGCCGGTTTTGTCCACTTCTTCCGCGAGTTGGAACCCCTTCTCCACTTCGTAACCGAACAACTCTTGCAACATAGCGATGACGTAGGCGTACGAGTGATCGTCGTCGTTGATGAGGATGACGTGGTAAGGCGGCTGGTATTTCAGCTTGTAATCGAGGGCTTCCTCGACTTCCGGCATTTCGATCGTTGCTGGCATGATGCTATCCTACATTCCGCGTCGATTCGTTCAATCGGCGATTACGGCTTGAATCCCCGAGCGGGTTCGTTCCCCGTTGGAAATCGCACCGCTCACCGCGTTCGATTTTTGCATCGGATCGACGCGCCCGAAGCATACCAAGGCGATGTCGTCGTTCTGCGCCCGGCCGTTGGCGTGGTTCCGCACCGCTTGGATGATCCGCTCGCCGATGGCCCGCGGTTTGGTATCCGTTTCCAATTTCTTGGCGGGATCGATCTGCACCGATTTCTTCAAACCCTCGTATTCGAAGCCGACGCCTTGTGGATCCATGGCATCGGTCACACCGTCGGTGAACAGCGCCAAGCAATCGCCGATTTCGAGGGGGAAGGTGGTGGCGCAGTAATCGGTTTCTTCCATGATGCCGAGGGGGAAGCCGACGGTGTCGCCGACTTCGCATTCGCCGAATTCGCAAGTGGCATGGCGGTAGTGGTACGGCGTCATGTGCCCGGCGTTCACCACGGTAATTTCGTGGCGAACCGGATCGACGATGGCCGCCACGAGCGTGACGAATCGATCGCCGATGCCGCCTTTGAACAGGAGTTCGTTCAACAGTGCGATGGCCTTGGCGGGATCGGCTTGCGTGAGGATGCAAAATCGGGATTCGGCGCTGAGCTTGGCCATGAGCAGCGACGCCGCTACCCCCTTCCCCGCCACATCGCCGAGAACCACTGCGATCCGGCCGTCCGGCATTTTTATGTAATCGTAATAGTCTCCGCCCACGGTCTGGGCCGCACTGTAGAAACCATAGAATTCGTAGCCTTCCACTACCGGCGGGAACTGCGGTAGGAAGCCGAGTTGCACCTTCTTGGCCAGTTCGATTTCGTTCTGAACCTTTTGCTGGGCCATCAGTGCGAGGTGCGTTTGAGCCTTCTCCACTGAGACGGAAGCGAGGTTGGCCACGATGGTGAGCAGTTTGAGATCGTCTTCGCGGAACTTCTTGGTGATGTCTTGCGTGTCGAGTTGGATCGCCCCGGTAGCGGTGCCGTTGGAGTTGATGAGGGGCACACACATGACGGAGCGGATGCGGAACTCGGCGATCGATTGGGCCGCTTCCAGCAACGAATCCGAGGACGCATCTTCGCTGAGGTACGCGCTCATCGAATCCAAACAGCGGCGGATAATCGTGCGGCTGAAGCGATCGTCGGCGTTGGGCCGGCGGGCACGGAACACTTTGGCGAAGAGCCGGTTCCGGTCGTCCACTTGAATGATAAAACAGCGATCCGCTTGTTTGAACACGGTGTAGAGCGTATCGGCGATCTGCGGCAACAGCGTTTCAAGATCGAGGTTGCGGGCCAACGCAGTGCTGATTTCGAGGAGCACGCGCAAGCGATCCGAGGGCTGCAATTCGAGGAGTTGCCGGGCCGATTGAGCCGCGATGCTGTGGTGGACGGTCGAAAGTTCGCTTTTCGGTTCAGATATCGGCGGGAGGTCGTTGAGGAAGTTCACCGGGAGCGGAACCGGGGCCGCTGCACGTTCGTCTTGGAAGCGGAACAGGAAATCGCAAATTTTTACGCGATCCTCGTGGGCCAGCAATTGCGGGCCGCTGGAGGGGGTGATCTGCTTGTTGTTGATCGTGGAGTAATTTCTGCTAGTGTCCTTGTAAAAGAACTTGCCATTCTCGATGTAGACGATCGCGTGCTGGCGGCTGATCGATTGCTTGCCGTCGTCGATGACGATGTCGCAGGCGTCGCGTTGGCGGCCTAGAACCAGTTTTCCGCCGGGGTTCAACGGAAGCGGGTACGATTGCGGCGAGGTTCCACTCGGCGATTTGATCAAGATGAGCGTTGGCATGGGAACCCGGTGCGTGGCAATCGTTCCAGTAGAATAGATACTAACCGCCCGTTCTACGGGATGCAACAATTCGTTCGGAAATCCAGAACTGCCGGACGAATCGCATGGCGAATTTCGACCGCAATGAAAGATCAGGAAAGCCGGTGGTATTCTTCCGCGTACGATCTGCCTTGCTACACACTTGAACTATTCATTCAATTTGGGATCTTCCAAGTAATTGATGCTTTGCCGTATTGCGAGCCTGGGGTATACTGAATTTACCTTGGGCTCGTTTTCTTTCATGAGGAATTCCGATGATTTCAAAAGCCATGATTCTCGGCGTTGCGGCGGCCGTGGTTGCCACGGGCACCGGTTTTTACGTTGCGACCGTGGGAAATTCCAGCCATTGCGATGGCGGTTGCCCGATCCGCTCCATGCTGGGCATGCAGCAAACGTCCAGCACGATTCCCGCCAGTACCGAAGAACCGGGGAGCTGCTGCAACCGCGTATCCAAGTCCGCTTTACTCACTAAGGCGAACACCCCGGACACGCCGACGCTCGCGGCTTGCGTAGGTTCGAGTGCGTACGCGACGCAGCCCCAATCGGCCGTTTGTTGCGAACATGAGTGATCGATTTGCGATCTTGAATCACGATTGGCCCGAACCGCACCGCGATCTACTTTTGGAACACGGTGGCGTGCTTCGGGCTTGGCGGTTCCCGGCCGAATGCGATTTCCTTTCACTTCTCCCCGCCTTGGCTATCGCCGATCACCGCCTCGCCTACCTCGATTACGAAGGCCCCGTATCCGGTAATCGCGGAGCCGTGACCCGATGGGACTCGGGAGAACTCCGCTGGATATCCGAATCTGCGGATCGTTTGAAATTTGAACTCCTCGGCAAATATCTCGATGGCCAATACGAATTCTGCCACATCCTCGGCGATTCGTGGACATTCCAACAATTGCTCGATCCCATGCACGATAGCCAACCTTCGGGAACCGAAGTACCGTAGTTTGAAGAGCCAAACTCCGGGTAAATTCTCTTCATATTCTCACCCGCATGTGAATCCCGAATGATCGAATACAACCGCCAAAGCTGGTGGAAAACCGTTTGTTCTTACCGCGGTACCGCACTCCCCGGGGCACTGAACCGCGTGGCGATCTTCGTTCTATACGCGGTCGTGATTCAAACTACGATGTCCGCATTGGAATCGAGCAGTTGGGGCATTTCGCACCGGATGATCTCGCTCGATCCGGTGGCGCATGCGGTGTTGGGTTCCCTTTTGGGATTCCTGATCGTGTTCCGCATGAACGCTTCCAATAACCGCTATTGGGAAGGCCGCCAGCTTTGGGGAACGATCATCAACAGCTGTCGCAATATCACTCGTTTCGGTGTCGAACGGAGCAAAGATGGCGAAGAACTTTCCGGGTTGGTGGCCGCGTATGCCATCTCGGTGAAGCAATCGCTGCGCGGTTCGCGGGATGTGAGCGAAGCCGCCGTTTACGTTACCGAAGATGTTCTCCGCACTACCGAACGCTTCGGGAATTTGCCGACCGGCATGGCCGCGGCGATTTCGAGTTGGATCGTCCGGAATCAACAAACGGGGGAGATCGATAGTTTAATGGCCCATCAAATGGAGGAATTCTTGGGTAAATTGGGGGATGCGCAAGGCGGCTGCGAACGCATTCAAAAAACGCCATTGCCGTTCGTATACGTAGCGATGATCAAACAACTTGTATTGGTATACTTGCTCACGCTGCCATTGGTTCTTTTCGATCGCTGCGGTTGGTGGTCGCCGCTGATGGTCGCCGTCGTTGCTTTGGGCTTGTTCGGCATGGAAGAGGCGAGCGTGGAAACCGAGGATCCGTTCGGAATCGCGGAAAACTGCCTCGATCTGGATACGTTCACCGTTACCATCGCCCGGGATTGCGGCCAACTCGCCGCGAGGGCCGCCACTCGCAACGAGACCGTTTGAAACGCTCGAATTACGGTGTCAGGCTGAGTGGCGGGCTGGCCGTGGAATGCTGCCCGCCGATCATCACCCGGCCCTCGGCAATTTTCAATGTGGTGATCTGCGAATCGGGGCGGGTCTGATTCGCGTACAACTGGCACAACGCGACGGGTTGGCCATCGTGCCGGTACCAGTTCACATCGGCGTTGTGTTTGCGCGCCAATTGCGCGAAGCGTTCCAAGATCAAATATTTGGGCATCGGAACCGCCCCGGCGCGGAAACCCACGAATTCGATAGCCACGAGATTGGGTTGATCCTTCACGAGCCACACTTTCATTTCGATCGAAATGACGGTACTGAAGGTGCCTTCCCCGTATCGGAACGCGAGCAACAATCGGTCGTCACGGATGGCGAATCGCGGTTCGGGCAGATCGCCGAGCAAACCGGTGATCAATGCGTTCCTCCCGCTGGTTCGTTCGCGGAAGAAAGCGTTAAGTTCATCGGAGGAATAGGAAGATTGCCAACTCGCTTGGCGACTATCTTGCAAGTCGTTCATCAAACCATCAAGTTTAGTCAGTACATCGGTGGAAACGACGGAATCATTGGAATTGGGCGGGCTGGCCCATTCTTGAATGTAATAATCGGGTTCCTGTTGGAGGAAATAGACGAGCGTTCCGACGGCGATTCCAATTATCGCAAGGATCATGAGAAACGCACGGATTGTCGAGTTGCGTCGCATCGGTTACAGTTACCCCCTTCGTTCCACGGGATTACACCCGCTTACCGCATATGTCAAGCCGACTCCATATTACACCACCGCCGAGCCAACCGTTGCGAATTAGGCATGGGGGTTCGCGTGGAACGGGATATGCTCTACTGCGTAAGGTCGTGGAATCCAATCGAAAATCGGCTATCGATTCGCCGGTTGCTATCGCAACAGGCAAAACCTGCTTAAGAAGCGAGCAATGGGCAACGATCCTCCTCTCCCACGCCGGCTCTTTCAGAATTACAAACCACACCCGAAAGCGTGGGATGAACTCTTTCTGAATCAACAGCCCCATTCCCACTGCAAGGAACTCCTCGGTCAATTCGGTCAACTCGACCCGCTAGAATTTCAACGTCGCCGAACCAGCGCCGACATGGCGTTCGTGAACCAAGGGATCACCTTCTCCGTTTATGCCGATCGCCGGGGAGTCGAAAAGATTTTCCCCTTCGACCTGATTCCGCGAACCGTACCCGCGGAAGAATGGTATGCCGTGGAAGCCGGGCTGAAGCAGCGTATCACCGCGCTCGATGCCTTCCTCGACGACGTCTACCACGACCAGCGGATCCTCAAAGAGGGTATTATTCCCGGAGATCTGGTGTTGGAATCGAAAGGCTTTCGCAAGGAGATGATCGGCTTCCGGCCACCCGGTGGCCGGTACATCCACATTTGCGGAACCGACTTGATCCGCGATGAAAAAGGGCAGTTGATCGTTCTCGAAGATAACGGTCGCACCCCTTCCGGCGTGAGCTATGTGCTCGAAAATCGGGCCGTGATGAAGAAAGTCTTCCCGGAATTGTTTCAATACTGCCGGGTGCGCCGGGTGGAGGATTACCCGCGCCAATTGCGCGAAGCCCTGTGTTCCGTGGCCCCCGAAGGTGCCGCCAATCCGCCGGTGGTGGTGCTGCTTTCGCCGGGGCCTTACAACTCCGCCTACTTTGAACACAGCTTCCTCGCACGCCACATGGGCATCGAACTCGTGCTCGGGCCGGACTTGTTCGTAGAAAAAGATTGTGTCTATCTGAAAACGACGCTCGGGCCGCAGAAAGTCGATGTGATCTACCGCCGGCTCGACGACGACTTCCTCGATCCGGAAGCCTTCCGACCCGATTCGCTCCTCGGCGTCCCCGGTTTGTTCCGTGCCTATCGAGCGGGCAATGTCACCTTGGCCAATGCCGTGGGAACGGGCGTTGCCGACGATAAGGCCGTATATCCGTACGTCGAAGAGATGATCCGATTTTACCTGAGCGAAAAGCCGATCTTGAAGAATGTTCCGACCTACATCTGCGCCAAACCGGATGATCTGGCCTACACACTGGATCACTTGGGCGAATTGGTTGTGAAAGCGGTGAACGAATCGGGCGGGTACGGTATGTTGATGGGGCCTGCTAGCACCGCGGCCCAACGGGCGGAGTTCCACGTGAAGATCCGTGCCAATCCGAGGAATTACGTCGCCCAGCCGGTCGTTACTCTCAGCACTTGCCCGACGTGGACCGACGAAGGCTTGGCCCCACGGCACGTCGATTTGCGGCCTTACATCGTCAGCGGGCAAAGCACTTGGGTACTCCCCGGTGGGCTGACCCGAACGGCCCTCATCAAAGGGTCGCTCGTGGTGAACAGCAGCCAAGGCGGCGGCAGCAAAGATACTTGGGTGATGGAAAACGGCCGGGCGTAACCATCAACTAACAATTAAGAACTAACATCGAAACATGATTTCCCGAGTTGCCGAGCACTGTTTCTGGATGGCCCGCTACCTCGAGCGCGCGGAGAGTACCGCGCGCTTGCTCGAAGTGAACCGGACACTGCTCCTCGATTTCCATGTGCCCACCGAACAGCAGTGGCTCCCGTTACTCATCATCAGCGGCATCCACGATTACGATGAAGAAGATGCCACGGCGGAGCTCGTGCAAGCGCACATGACATGGAACGAGGAAAACCCCTTCAGCATCGTTTCCTCGTTGGCGTGGGCGCGCGAGAACGCCCGCATCATCCGCGAAGTGATCTCCGCCGAGATGTGGGAGCGGATGAACTTTTACCACCTCTGGTTGCGGCACTCCGGTACCCGGGCCATGTACGATGGCAACCGCGGCGAATTCTACGCCCAAATCCGCCGCATCAACCAACTGCTCCACGGCATCGCCGACGACACCATGAGCCACGGCGAAGCGTGGGAATTCTTCCGCTTGGGCAAACACCTCGAACGCGCCTGTCAAACCGCCCGCGTGCTCGATGTGAAATACCACTACTTGCTCCCGCAGGTTGCGGACGTCGGTTCGCCCATCGATAACGCCCACTGGGTGGCCATCCTCATGAGCTGCTCGGGCTACGAGCCGTTCCACAAAAAGTCTCGGGCCGCACTCGTCGATCCGGGCACCGCGGTCGCCGAATTTTTGATCTTCGAGGAAGAGTTCCCCCGTTCCGTCCTCCACTGCATTGCCGAATGTCGCCGTGCGATCGAAGCCATCGGCCGGCCATTCGGTGTCGATGCGACGGAAGCCGATCGCAAATTCGAGGATCTTCACCGCTGGCTCG
>JBBQWA010000208.1:0-7988 GCA_038211045.1 Gemmatales bacterium | reverse complement strand
CGTAATGTTCGATATCACGCTGGATGCGATATTCCAATTCTTCCAAGGTAGGAATCCGAACTCCCATAGCTGCCTCATTTCATTTTTCGAACGGTGATGTCAAAACCTTCTCCAATGATTCGAATCGAATCAATCTTGTCGCCGGTAGCTCTGTCAGCACCAAAGGCTCTATCGATCCCACGTTCGGCGATTTCTTTCGTCATGCCAACTTGATTGCGTGCGTCAACAAGAATATGACTCGCTTGACCTCGACCCTGCATGACCCGACTCGAAATTGCGCCCGATAGGGAATTACTGTCTATCTTGGCAACGCCGGAAATAGTCTTCAATTCGTGAAGCACACCGTCAATCTTGAAATCGGGTGTCCGAACCGAAGCACGGGGTCAGAGAATCCAAATTCTTTCCGCTCGCCAGCAGATCTTCCGCAACTCTCCGCTCGGCGTCGGTCAGAGTATCCAAATTGCCTGTTAACACCCCCCGGGCGGGCACTGCTTTGGTGACCTTATCAGTCGGCAAGGGTTGGTTCTTGAGAAAATCAGCGCGGTTAAAATAGCGGCTAGATCACCAAGGCTGAATCAGGGTTCCATCTGAGAACCAAGTATGTCATATTCTCCTCTGGACGCAATGTCGCTCCACCGGAGGGGATATCATGCCAGGGATGGCCGCCAAGGTGATTATCACCGAACGTCAGCAGATCGTTCTACAATCGATGGTCTTTTCTCGCTCTTGCCCGCAGGGTCTTGCCCATCGGGCCGAGATCATCTTGCTGGCGTTTGAATGTTTCCAGAACGAAGAGATCGCCGCAAACCTCGGAAGCCTTCATGGCCGATGTATGACGCTTTCGGGCCCTTCCGACCGAACCTCAGATCGAAGAAGCAATCGATTCCATTCGTTTTAGGAATATCCTTCGCGGTCTTTCCGGTTGTCCGGAAGCCGTAGACAAGTTTGCGGAAGAGGAAGAGCTTGCAGGGCGTGAAGCTGTTCGACAGGTGGTTGATCAATACGCCTCCGCTTACCCTCAAGAACATGCCGCGCATCTCGCTCCCATGTACGCCTGAACAAAACCGCATAGTCGAATTCAAACGTATAGTCAGTCAACGCTGCGTGCCGCTCCGCTGATCCGCGGATTCCATGCTGTCCGCGGGGGTTCCGCGTGGTATCATCTTCACCACCACACAATCGATTGGCTGTGAGGTGAAACGATGTCGGCTGCACAAAAAAAGGCGATGGCGAACACCTATTCGTTGGATAAGCCGCAACCCCTCGATACCATCGCGCACCCCTCCCACGATGCCGAAGCCACCAGCCCGATGGCGAACGCCGAAGGGGGTGAAGACCCCGGCTTCCTGCTCCCGCCCCAAGATTCCACGGAACTCGGCCGCATCGCCCACTACCGCGTGCTGAAAATGCTCGGCAAGGGCGGCATGGGAATGGTGTTCCTCGCCGTATTGGCGGGCCGGACGTGCGTCTTGGCGAGCCGGACGTGCGTATTGGCGAGCCGGAAGCGTCAGCGCCCGGTGTACCAACACCACCGGGAGCTCACGCTTCCGGCTCGCCAAAGACAATTCCCATCGATTCCGATAGCGAACTCGATGTTTCGGCACTCGTGACGCGCAACATTCCGAAGAAGAAAAGCCGGAAGGGATTGCTGATCGGCCTCGGAGCGTTCGAGATCGCTCCGCTGCACGTCGCGGAGAAACAATACAAATTGCGAATGCCCACCACGTTCACCAACGCCACGCTGATCCTGCCGGATCGCATCGTTCCCAATGCCTCGCTGATCGAGGACGGCGGGCGGATCGCCGCGCTCGGCGAACGCATCGCGCCGGTGGGGGAGGTGATCGACCTACGCGGCCGATACCTCGCGCCGGGATTCGTCGAACTGCACGTGCACGGAGGGGATGGCGCCGACTTCATGGACGGCACGGCCGAGGCCTTCCGCACGGTCTGCCGCTGCCACGCCCGCCATGGCACAACCTCGTTGACGCCGACGAGTACCGTCGCCACGTTCGCCGACTACCTGCAATTCCTGAAGCTCTGCGACGAACTCTACGAAGCCGACACCGGCGGCGCCCGCATCCTCGGAGGGCATCTGTATGGCCCGTACTTCCACCCACCGGCCAAGGGCTGCCACCCGGACGCCGAGTTCGTGCAACCCAATCCGCAACAAGACGACGAGCTGCTCGCCTTCGCCGGCCGCGGCGTCGTGACATTGACCATCGCCCCGGAATCACCGGGGACGGAACGCTTGACGCGCGAGGCCGCGAAACGGGGGCTTCTCGTCACCGCCGGGCATTCCTATTGCACGTTCCAACAGGTCGAAGCCGCCCTCGGCTGGGGCGTGCGCCACGTCGATCACCTATTCTGCGCCATGAGCGATCGGGCCAAGCTGCGGCCGGCGCAATCGTTCCCGATGCGCGCGGGATTGATGGAAGCGACCCTCTACTTCGATGAACTCACGACCGAAGTGATCGCCGACGGCATGCACCTCTCACCGGAGTTGTTGAAGCTGGCGTACAAGGCGAAAAGCGCGGACCGGCTCGCCATCGTGTGCGATGCGATGCGGGCCGTGGACATGCCCGACGGCGAGTACTTCTTCGGGCGGGACGGAACCGGCGAGCGTATCCGCAGGCGGGGAACCGTGGGCGTTACGCTCGACGGCGCGGGGTTGGCGTCCGGCGTCATGGGGCAGGATCACGGCGTGCGGACAATGCACTTCGCCGCCGGCGTACCGCTCGTGGAAGCGATCCGCATGGCCACGCTCACCCCGGCGCGCATCCTGAAACGCGATGCCGAGATCGGCAGTTTGGCGGTCGGCAAACGCGCCGACTTAGTGATCCTAGACGCAGCGCTGAACGTAGAAGATGTGTACATCGGCGGAAAGCGGATCGAATCACGGTAGAACCGCATCGACGGCGATGGTTCCGATGGGCTGCCCTTCCAACACGAGTGGCACAGCCGAACCGGGCAAGTAATCCTTGCGGATGCGGTAGACCGGCTCGCTCACCGGCACGGTCGGGTCGGAGTAGACCTCGATCTGGCGTTCCACCAAGTTGACGATCCAGTATTCGAGGACACCGGCGCGAGCGTAGATGCGGTTCTTCTGAAGCCCCCCAATCTCTGCTGGACATGGTATTCCCGAGATCGTCCGGATTCGGTTATTGATGGGGTCATGGAAGCCATGGAACAACTCAAGGATGATTTGCGGGAGGGGCGGATCAGCGCCGATCGGCTGGTCGTCGCGCAGGCGTTGACTGAAGCGATTCCGCTCGTGAGCGCGGATACAATCCTCGATGCGTATGGTGTTCAGCGGTTATAGTAGCATCCGCACGCTGGCGCTTCCGGCTCGCTTAGAAACGCACGCCGAAGTTCATGAGCAAGTTCACGTCGATGATGTCCGAGTTGTTCGCCGCGAGCACGTTCATCCAGTTGTAGCTCCACTCGGCGCGGAGCCCGGCGAAGAGCGTGGCGTTACCGAACGGCTTCTCCCAGTTCAAGCCGGTGCCGACGTACACGCCGTTGAAGATCGCATGCGGGAGGCGGGAGCAACCGACGGCGCGGGGATGAGTTTCCATGCGTGACCGAGTGCAAATGGAAAATGACCCTAACCACACCGAACGAACAATGGTTTCAAGATTGTCACTGCTAAGAACAATGCGGACGTTGTCAAAACGATCGTGGCTCCCGCGGGCACGCGGAGTTGGTAGGACATCAACAATCCCGCGACTGCGGCAATGGATGCGATTATTGCCGCGACTACCATCGAGTACGAGAGTCGGTGCGTGACTAACGATGCCGTCGCCGCGGGGGTCACGAGTAGTGCCGTGGTGAGGATCAATCCGATCACTTGAATCGCCGTAACGATGGTGAGAGCGAGGAGAATCAACAGCGCGATCCTCAACCGATCCGGATTCAATCCGATGGCGGTGGCATGGATCGGGTCGAATGATGTGAGTTCCAGTTCTTTATGCAAAAGCATCAACGCGATTGCGACGATCACCGCGACGGCGCCGATCATCCAGAGGTCGCCCGGGGTCACCGCCAACACATTCCCCAGCAGAATATCCGTGAGATTGCGGGTGGTTTTCGCGCGGCTCAAAATGACGACGCCCAGCGCGAACATGCCCGTGAAGACGATCCCAATGGCGGTGTCTTCGCGCACGCGTTCCCGACGGCTCGCCCACCCGATCAAGATCGCGGTGGCGACTCCCGCGAGCGTCGCTCCGAACGATAAACTCACTCCGGTGAGATACGCCACGGCGACTCCGGGTAGGGTCGTGTGGGCCAACGCATCGCCGATGAACGCCATGCGGCGGTGAACGACGTAGACGCCGAGAAGCGAACACGTGACACCCACCAGTATGGCAGCGGCGAGGGCGGTCTGCATGAAAGGGAGAGCGAGCGGTTCGAAGAATTCGATCATGCGAGCACCGTTTCGACCATCCGAGTGCCGTCCCGTATACGGATGACTCGGTCGAATACCGTTTCGGGGTCGTCGAAATCGTGCGTGGCGACGATGAGCGTTTTCTTGGCAGCGGTCAGTTCGGAAAACAGGGCGATCAAATCGTTTCGCGTCTCGGTGTCGAGGTTGTTGAACGGCTCATCGAGGAGTAACAATTCGGCACCTTGCACGAGTGCCCGCGCTACAAGAATTCGTTGTTGTTGCCCGCCGGAGAGTTCCGAAATCTGACGGTGGAGCAAATGGTCGATGCCGAGCCTTTCGGCGACCCGTCGCACCGTGTCGCGATCTTGCCGCCTCGGCCACTTCAACCAACCCAAGTGGACATAGCGCCCGGAAAGTATGAGGCGTTCGACGGTGACCGGGAAACGCCAGTCGATCTCGCTGCGCTGCGGTAGATAGGCCGTGCGGTGATGGCACCCTCCGGGCGGTACGCCGTGGATGCGGATACTCCCTCCGAGGATGGGCAACAGCCCGGCGACCGCTTTGAGGAGCGTGCTTTTCCCCGCGCCGTTCGGCCCGACGAGGGCGAGGAGTTCGCCTTCGCCGGCCTCGAAAGAGACGCAGCGCACGGCGGGGCGCGTACTCCGAGGATAGGCGACCGACAGATTTTCGATCGAGAGCGGGGCCGCGAAAATCTCGGGGTGAACATGACGACGCCCGCCGTACGGTAGAAGCGGATCGGGGTGCGTATGGAAAGCGGTCATCGCCGGAGGGCTTCCACGATGGTGGTGACGTTGTGCCGCATCATACCGTCGTAGGTCGCACCGGGGTTACCGGCTGGCCCCAAGGCATCCGTGTACAGTGGCGGGGCGACCTTGACTCCCGCCGCTTCCGCGAGGCGGTTCACGAGCTTCGCATTGTGGGACGTTTCGCAGAAGATCGCCGGCACACCCTCCTTTTTGATTTTCTCCACCAGCGCAGCGAAATCGGCGGCGGAGGGATCGGCCGCTTCCGTGCTGAACGATGGCAGCACGCTCCCCGCGACGGTGAATCCGTAGCGTTTGGCGAAGTAGCCGAAGGTATCGTGGCTCGTCACCAATTTGCGGCGTTCTTGGGGCAAAGGCTTCACCTGTTGCACAATCCAATCGTCGAGAACTCCCAGTTTGGCGACATACCGCTTGGCATTGCTGCGGTAGTGCGAGGCGTTCGCCGGGTCGATTTCGATCAATCCGTCTCGCACTTTCTCGACCATGTGAACCGCATTCCCCACTTGATGCCATATATGCGGATCGGCTTCGCCTTCGTGCATGTCGAGCATCATCCCCCGGCTGACCACCACCCGCTCCGCTTTCGATCCCGACGCTTGGAACGCCTTATCGAACCAGTGTGACTCGAACCCGGCGCCGATTTCAAAGACGATACTTGCATCGCCGATCGCCGCCACGTCCTGCGGAGTGGGTTGGAATTCGTGGGCGTCTCCGTCCGGGCCGACCAAGGTCACCAACTCCACTTTGTCGCCGGCGACTTCTCGAACGAAGTCTTCGAGGACGCTGAACGTGGCGATCACTTTCGGTTTGCCGGAACTTTTCTCCGCCGGGTTTCGATTGCAACCGGTGATGCCGATGGCGATGGCCAACATCAATGCGGGCGAGAGTCGTGCCATGATGGACTGCCTTTGCGGTAAGAGGGATTAGAGGAACTGTTGCGGCCTCCGCTCAGGCCAAACACGCTTTAAAACCTGCGGTGAGTTCCTCGCGGTTCAGATTGCGACCGATGAAAATCAATTTGTTGGAACGGGGTTGCTTACCCCACGGCCGATCCAGTTTGCCATCGAACAGCATGTGAACGCCTTGGAAGACGAATCGCTCGTTTTCACCTTGGATGCTCAGGACGCCTTTCATGCGGAAGATGCCGGCTCCTTGGGTTCGGAGCAATTCGCTCATCCACGCGTTGAGTTTCTTGGAGTTCAGATCGCCGGGGATCGAGATTCCGACCGAAGTCACTTCGTTATCGTGCACGTGATCCGGCTTGTAATGGTGCTGCGCGATTGGAACGATTTCGCCGTGCGGGCCGATCAGTTTTGCACCGAATTCTTCCGGCCCGTGTTCGGTGAACATCGCGTAATGACCCGCCGTGGCGATCGCGATGGGGAATGCCTTCTCGCCCCCCGGTGGCAGTTGCAAGCGGTGGAGCGTTTTGCCGACGGTGATCGCTTCGCCGGGGCCGACATCGCTCTCCGTATCGCTGAAGGCGAGGACGGCCTCCGTTTCGACGGCTTTTCGGCCCGCATCGTCCGCACTCGTAGCCGCCAGCAGTACCGCCCCCATCGCAGGATCGGGGCCGTCATTGCACACGAATTCGTATTGCCCCGATCCGAGCGTGAAGATTCCGCCCCACTCGAACGGGTACTCGGGTTCCAAGAACTGCGGATCGGTGACCATCGCCCGGTCGAGGTCGAATCCCCCAACGTTGAGGATGCGATCCATCGCGATCTCGCTGTTCTGCGTGCGGTAAATTTTCGCGGCCGCGTTCATCCCTCGGATCTTTCGTTCCAAATCATCGAGTTCCTTCGGCGAGACCAAATCGGTTTTGTTGAGCATGATGACATCCGCGAAGGCGATCTGCTCTTGCACTTCGTTGCTTTCCCAATGCTGGTGAACGTGCTTCGCATCGACGAGCGTGACGAGGCCATCGAGTTGCGTTTTCTGTTTGATTTCGTCGTCCATGAAAAACGTCTGTGCGACCGGGCCGGGGTCGGCCATGCCGGTGGTTTCAACGAGGATGTAGTCGAACTTGTCCCGGCGCTTCATCAGGCTACCGAGGATGCGGATGAGATCACCGCGAACAGTGCAGCAGATGCAGCCGTTGTTCATCTCGAAGATTTCTTCCTCGGCGTTGATGACCAAATCCTGATCGACGCCCACCTCGCCGAATTCGTTTTCGATCACGGCGATCCGTTTGCCATGGTTTGCGGTGAGAATGTGGTTGAGCAGCGTCGTCTTCCCCGAGCCGAGGAACCCGGTGAGTACGGTGACGGGGACGCGCGTTTTGGTATTTGCCATCGTGTTTCTCAGACTTTCCCAGTGGGTTCCATCAATCGTGCTTCGATCATCAACACCGCGATGTCGGCGTGTGCGATCTCGGCGACCGGCTTGCCGAGTTTGAATTTTTGCGATTGCCCCGCCGCTCCGAACACTCCAATCACAGTTTCCACATCGGGGCACCCTTCTTCGCGGCAACGGAGTTCCGACACCATGATCCCCATGTCCTCGCGAAGGCCGAATCGTTCGGCGACCCATCCTTTGATGCGCGCCACGGTCTCGGGATCCGGCTTGGCCGCTCCACCGATCAGTTGAAATCCGATACCGTCAATTCCCATCGGGATCCGCTTCCTTTTTCGGTCATTCGACCGTTGCACCACTTCTCCGTTGGCTTTCGGCTTCAGTGCGGGTGTGCGTGCTCCGCGTGGGTCTGCCGGGCCATCGCTTCTTCGACGGTCGGCCACGCGGGGAGCGGATCGCGGAAGACCGTCCAAATCTCCGGGCCGCTGTTCATCTCCGCGTCGGTGAGCAAACAGGCGTCGAGT
>JBBQWA010000207.1:0-8054 GCA_038211045.1 Gemmatales bacterium | reverse complement strand
AGCCAAACCGATCTGGTATTCTGGCTCTCGGTTCTGGGTTGCATTTATCTACTCCATCCGCAAGTTTTGGAGCGGAACTGGTTTTACATCCTCGGCATTCTCGCGTTGGAAGCCTCGATCTACGCGTTGAGTTTTTGGAAGTTCAGCCGCGAACCCTGCACGCACGCCTATAGCGCCAAAGTGTGGAGCGTGTTTCTCGTGGTCTGCTTCGGGGTCGCGCTCGGTTGGGGTGAAGAAACAAATGCGTTGCCTGTGCTCTTGGTTGTACTTTGTCACCTTGGTCGATGTGATCGCGATCATCGCTTTGCTGCCGGAGTGGCGGCACGATGTCCACAGTTATTGGAACGCTTACAAAGCACGGAACGATCACGGTTGATGCGAGATCGTAAAGAATCAGTTCCCCAGTTTACACCAGTAAGTCCTTGATCACTTTGGCGTGTTCGACGCCCGTGAGCTTTTGATCCAAGCCTTGGTAGCGGTACGTGAACTTCTCGTGGTCGATGCCCAGCATCTTCATCACAGTGGCGTGCAAATCGCGGATGTGAACGGGATCCTTCGTGATGTTGTAGCTGAAGTCGTCGGTCTCGCCGTAGACAACGCCCCCCTTGGAACCGCCGCCGGCCATCCAGATGCTGAAGCAGCGCGGGTGGTGATCGCGGCCGTAGTTCACGCTACCGGCTTTATCCCGTTTCAGGCCGCCTTGGCTGTACACCGTCCGGCCGAATTCGCCGCCCCAGATCACGAGGGTTTCATCGAGCATACCGCGGTTCTTTAAATCCTGGATCAGGGCGTAGCAGGGTTGATCGACATCTCGGCACTGGTCAGTCATGCGCCCCGGTAAGTTCGAGTGGTGGTCCCAATTGTTGTGGTAGATCTGCACGAATCGAACACCGCGTTCGACCAAACGCCGAGCCGTGAGCACGGTGTTGGCGAAAGTGCCGGGCTTCTTGGCGTCCGGCCCGTACGATTCGATGACTTTCTTATCTTCTTTCGTGAGATCGGTGAGTTCGGGTACGCTCGACTGCATCTTGAAGGCCATTTCGTACTGTTGGATGCGCGTGAGAGTTTCCGGGTCGCCGAGTTGCTGGTGGTTCAGTTCGTTCAATTGTTTCAAGCCGTCGAGCGTAGTTCGGCGGACATCCCGGCTCACTCCGGGTGGGTCGTTGATGTAAAGGATGGGGTCGCCTTTAGCGCGGAAGCTCACCCCGGCGTGCTCGCCGGGCAGGTAACCCGATTGCCAGAGCCGAGCGGAGATCGCTTGAACCTGTTCCTGATTGCTCGGCACCGCGACCATCACCACGAAGCTCGGCAAGTTCTGATTTAGGCTGCCGAGGCCGTAGCTGGCCCACGCTCCGAGGCAGGGTTTGCCGGTGATCTGGTTGCCGGTTTGCATGTAGGTGATGGCCGGTTCGTGATTGATCGCTTCGGTGTTCATAGTGCGGACGATGCACATGTCGTCCGCCATTTTCGCCTTCCACGGCAACATCTCACTCAACCACGCCCCCGATTTGCCATGCTGGGCGAATTTGTACTTGCTCGGGGCGAGCGGGAAGCGGGCTTGGCCGCTGGTCATGCCGGTGAGGCGTTGGCCGTTGCGGATCGATTCGGGCAGGTCGCGGTCGTACCAGAATTTGAGCATCGGCTTGAAATCGAAGAGGTCGATTTGGCTCGGCCCTCCGACCATGTGCAGGTAGATCACGCTTTTGGTTTTGCTGGGGAAGTCCAGCCCCTTCAGCCCGGGGTTGATGCCGAGGGTCTTGCCAGGGGCGGGAGCCGCCTTGGCCCCCATCGTGGCGAGGGCCGCGGTGCCGAGGGAGAATCCGCTGCTGGCGAAGAATTGCCGGCGGTTTTGGGATTCGAGGTATTGTTGGAGGGGGTGCATGTTCATTCTTTCTGTTCGTGTGATTGGAAGCCCATTTTACGCTTCGGTTCGTGGTTGGCTGGCGGAGCCAGCATTTGCTGCAATACTTGGGCGATCTGTTTGATCTGAACATCGTGTAACTGAACGGTGTCCGAGAGTTGCTGTACGATTGCGAGTAATTCACCGGGAGTAGCGAGCAACTTTCGGAGTCGTACGAACGCCCGGATGATCTCGACGTTCACCTTAACAGCTTTGGGCGAACGCAGCACGCTGGAGAGCATTGCGATCCCATGTTCTGTAAACACGCGAGGCAAGTATCTCGCACCACCGTAACCCGAACTTGAGGTCACAATTTGTGACCTCAAGATTGCAACCCCGGCACGCCGTGCCGGGACTTTCGTTTATTACTTATTCAACACCTCGTCCAGGTTCAACAACTCAATTCGGCTCGCAACTCGAATCCATGTAGTAACCGATTGCAACGATGATCTCCCGGAACAGCTCATCCGATATCCGACCAATTGGACCGCCGTCACGGTCGAGGATTGCCTGAATTGGGATTGGAATCATGGCATCGCATTGAGCCACGCAGTTTTCCCGAAAGCCGTTTTCACCTCGCAGAAACGGGACACATGTCGCAAGCTTTGAACGCACCTCGAAACGTTTGGATGTCAAAGGGACGGCTTGAACCCTATTACCCCGGTTGAGTTCCTCACGAGATACGACAAGAATCAAGTGCCGGCCTGCATCGGGAATTTCCGCCCAGTAAAGGTCGCCGGGTCTCATGCTTCATCTCCGAGCGCAAGAGCAGCGCCGCGAAATCCCAGTTTTTGCCAACCCGCAGCGTGCCTTGCGTCCTCCAATTCGTCGTTCAGGGAGTTCAATATATCGGCAGCGATCAGGACATAGTGCCGGTGCGTGCGGGGATCGACCATTTCGATCGCTTCGGTTTTGGATTGTTCCAATGCCTCCGATTGTTCAGCGGTCAGAATCATTTCGTACCTCCTTTTGACACAATTACTTATTCAGCACCTCGTCGAGGTTCAACAACTCGTTGCAGAGCATCGTCCAAGCGGCGAGTTCGCTCGCATCCAGTTTCACATCGGCCTTACTATCGCCGACGGCGATCAGCTTCTTCGCCTCGTCGGGTTTATTGCGAAACTCCGCCCAGAGCTTCTCGATGCTCGCAGCAACAATCTTGGTTTCCTCCGAGCGGAACGGCCGGGCGAGCAACCGCCGGGCAAGGAAATCGATGCGATCCCCGGTCGATACCTTCGCAGTCATCGCGGCTTGTGCCAAATTCCGGGCAGCTTCTACGAATTGGATGTCGTTCAGAGTGACCAAAGCCTGCAACGGGGTGTTGGTACGTTCGCGTTTCACGGAGCAGGTTTCGCGGTTGGGCGCGTTGAATACTTCCATGCTGGCGGGAGGGGCGGCCCGCTTCCAGAAGGTGTACATGCTGCGGCGGTAGAGGTTCTCGCCGGTGTCGGCTTTGTAGTTGCGAGTGTTGCTGCCGGTCATTGCCACGGCTTCCCAAACGCCTTCGGGCTGGTAAGGCTTCACGCTCGGCCCGCCTATCTTGGGCACGAGGATACCACTCGCCGCGAGTGCATAATCGCGCACCATCTCGGCATCCATGCGGAAGCGCGGGCCGCGTGAGAGCAGGCGATTGAATTGATCCTTCTCGATCTTCTCGGGCGTGGTGATGGCCGCTTGACGGTAGGTGGAACTCATGAAGATCATTTTGAAGCAGCGTTGAACGTCCCAATCGCTCTCGAATTCCTCGGCCAGCCAATCGAGCAGTTCCGTGTGGCTCGGCTGATCGCCGGTGATACCGAAGTCGCCGCTGGTGCGAACGATGCCTTGGCCGAACACTTCCTGCCAGAAGCGGTTGACGTTAACGCGGGCCGTCAGTGGATGATCCTTACTCAAGAGCCACTTGGCGAACCCGAGGCGGTTCCGAGGGAGAGCGTCGTCGAAGCCGGGAAGGGCCTTGGGTGTACCTGGGCCAACCTTCTCGCCCCGTCGGTCGTACTCGCCGCGAATGAGGATGTAGGCTTCGGGCGGGGTTTTCTTTTCCACGGCGATGTGGGCGATGGTGCCCTTGCCACGGAGGGCAGTTTCCTCGGCTTGAAGTTTGCGCTGCTCCGCGAGGATCTCGCGGGATTTTTCGTCGTGCGTGTTCAACCACCATTGGAAGAGTTCTTCGGTTTCTTGCGGAGTGCGTTTCGGCTTGGCCACGAGTTCGGCGAGGCGTTGCGAACCGGCGACGTGGCCGGCTTCCAACGAACCCAAGCTTTGGCCGAAGATTCGGAGATCGCTGATGGCCACGTTGCCGAGGCGGGAATCGACGTTGCGTTGCCCGATCTTCAACGGCACCTTCGTTCGGGAAGTCGCTTGCAGGGTGTCTTTTTCGATGTCGAACGCTTGCGGTTCGCCGTTCAAATACAGTTTGACGCCCGCGGCTTTACCGGAGCCGTCGTAGCTGAGCGTAACGTGTTGCCATTTGTTCAATGGGACTTGAGCTTTGGCAACGACCTTCAGATAATTACCCGGGTATTTATTGATGAGGTGGAAGTTGATGCGATCTGCTTGCAGCCCGAGATCCCAACCGCGGTGCCCGGCGCCCGGCCCTTCCATACGGCCGAGGATCGCCCCGGTTTGATTCCGTTTGCCATTGTGGACCCACACGCTCACGGTGAACGGATCTTTGAAATCGAAATCGCCGACGTCGGGGAATTCGAGCACTTTGCCGGTCGGTTGAATCATCAACCCATTGCGGCCCGGCTTCTCTTTATCGGTGAACCAAGTGTGACCTTCGGGCAGCGCGAACTTCGACGTCTTGCCGCCTTCGACGGCGATCTCCTTGGCTTTCGTTTCGTCCAACTTGGCCCGGAACACTTGATTCCCCGGTTCCTTCGCGGCGAACTCATCCGGCTTGGCGGATTTCAGCCACGCCTCGAATTCCGATTTCGCCCCGGTTTTGCGGGCGTCTATCTTGGCCTTGATCGCGGCGAGGGCTTCGGTAATCGCTACAAACTTGGGGCGATCTTCCATGCGGGGCACCGCGATCACCGGCGGCGTGTTGTGAACGTTGCCATCCATCGCCGCTTGCGTGGTGTTGTTGAAGAACGCCGCCATGCTGTAAAAATCTTTGGCGCTGATCGGATCGAACTTGTGGTCGTGGCAAACGGCGCAACCGGCGGTCAGACCCATCCACACCAAATTCACGGTTTCGGTGCGGTCGCGCGTGTAGAGAACGAGGTATTCTTCCGCGATTGCGCCGCCTTCGCTGGTGGTGATATTGCAGCGATTGAAGCCGGTGGCGACGAGTTGTTCGGTCGTCGGGTTCGGCAGTAAATCCCCGGAGAGTTGCTCCGTGGTGAATTGATCGAACTTCATGTTCTTGTTGAACGCGTTGATCACCCATTCGCGGTAGGCCCAATTCTCGCGGTAGTTATCGATATGAATACCGTGGGTATCGGCGTAACGGGCCGCGTCGAGCCAGTAGCGGGCGCGGTGTTCGCCCCATTGCGGCGACGCCATGAACTTCTCGATCAGCTTCTCGTAAGCGTCCTTCGAGGTGTCGTTCACGAACGCATCAACGTCCTCGGGTGTCGGCGGCAAGCCCGTGACATCGAGAGACAACCGCCGGGCGATCGTTCGACGATCTGCTTCCGGCGCGGGTGTCAATCCGTTCTTTTCGAGGTCGGCGAGTACGAAGGCATCGATGGGGTTGCGAACCCACGCCGCGTTCTTCACCGCCGGAACGACCGGCTTCTTCGGGGCGATGAACGCCCAGTGCGATTCGTATTTCGCGCCTTGTTCCACCCAAGATTTGATCGTCGCTTTTTGTGTCGGGGTCAACTTCTTGTGGCTCGCCTTCGGCGGCATCAGGAATTCGTCGTCGTCGGCGAGAACGATGCGGTTCAGCATCTCGCTTTCGCCCAACTTCTTTTCGTCGATGGCTCCGCGCTCGGCCGCGGCTTCCCGTTGATCGAGCCGGAGTTTGCCTTTTCGCGCGGCGCTATCCGGCCCGTGGCAGGCGAAACAATTCTCCGCCAAGATCGGCCGAACGTCCCGATTGTACTGCAATTCCGGGCTTTTCGCCGCGGACGCCGGCTTCGGTTGGGCATGGGCTACCGGTGAAGAATCGCGACCCGTGAACAATATCAAAGCGAGCACGAGCAATGAGGCCAACTGAAGGGAACATCGCGGCATGGGCTCACCTGGAGGTGCATGGTGGGGAAATCGGTTCGACAGAAGAATTTTAGGCAGTTCCGGTTCAAAGTGAGTGGGAAATCGCCGGGGAGTCACACGAACAGACTCCCGATGGTCACGGTGAATCCGGGAAGCAAATCCGGGAACGTCAATTCCTCTGTGCCTGCAAGTTTCTCGGGAGGCACGCCGGCCCGGCAAACCGTTGCGCTCCGTGTGGCGGGATCGAGCAAGACAACTATCAGAACATCTGCAGTGAGGTATTCGTTCGCCTTGGCGAAAATCTTCGGCCACGAATCGGACGGGGATTTGACTTCGACCACGAGTTCCGGCGACAGTTCGAGAAAACCTTCCGGCACCGGCCCTTTGGGTTGGCGGGCGTAGCTGAAATAACCCACGTCGGGGCCACGCACCGTATCCGGCATTCTCCGTGTGCGCATCCAAGAATCGCTCGTCGATACGCGCCCCAAATCGCGAGCCTTGACGAATGCGGAAATCGCCCAAGTGATTTCACCGCAAACGAAACCGTGGTTATTCCAAGGCATCGGCAACTCCTCCACGATCCCCCGGACGAGTTCGACCCGCTGACCTTCGTAGCGCGCGACGAATTCCTCGGCCGTGAGCAGCGGAACGCCGGGCGCTGAACCTTGGCGGGCGAGCGATGGAAGAATTGCCGTACTCATACTCACCTCTATTGGTAGTTTACACAGCATTGCCAATTTTCAAAAGCCCCAACTTTTCCATGAACATCCGCCCCACGCGAATTCGTTACCTCATCGTACTCGTGGCGATGCTCGCCGCAGTTCTATTGTATTTGGAACGGGTTTGCCTCAGCGTGGCGGAGGTGTTCATCCGCGAAGATTTGCACCTTGATAAATCGCAGATGAACTGGATACTCGGCGCATTCTTCTTCGCCTACGCCCTCGGGCAGGTGCCCGCCGGTTGGCTGAGCCAACGCTACGGCCCGCGTTTGATGATGGCACTGTACATGCTCGGTTGGTCGGTATTCGGGATCTTCATTGCCCTCGCTCAAAACTTCTGGATGCTCATCCTCGCACGGTTTCTGCTGGGCCTTTCGCAAGCTGGGGCGTACCCCACTGCCGCGCTGCTTGTGAAGCGTTGGGTGCCCGATCGCAGCCGCGGATTGGCGAGCGGTATCGTCGCCTTCGGCGGTCGCTTCGGCGGGGCCGGGGCCAACTGGCTCACCGGCATTCTGATCGTCGCCTTCGTGCCGATGAATACTGATGCATTGTTGAAGCCAAGCGACGATCATTGGATCGACCCCGCACCCATCGTCGATCCGAACGCTTCCCAGAGGAAGGAACAATCCAATTCGCCCGCCTTGGATTCAATCCGTACCGAGGTTCGCCGATCATTTGATCCGAAGAACCCGCAACAGTCGATCAACGCAATCCTCGAGATGCCAAGACTGACCGAAGGATTGGATTGGTCGAATGCGGGGCTATCGAGCGATGGCCGAAACATTTCGACCAAGCCGGTGGCCGAGCGTTCCCTTCTCGAAATGAAGCGATTGAACCGCCTCGTTCTCGAACGCGCATTCCCTGGGGCGATCCGCCAACTGCATACCGATGGCTGGCGGCCGACGCTGTTCGTGTACGGTTTGCTAGGTGTGATCGTCGGGGCGCTGTTCTACATCGTGGCACGGAACTGGCCGCGGGAACATCCGTGGGTGAACCGGGAGGAACGGCAATTGATCGAAGGCGGGCAAGCCCCCGGCGAATTCTCCGGGAGCAATTCGATCCCTTGGCGGTTGCTGATACTCAGCCCGAACCAATGGCTCTTCTCGATCAACCAGTTCTATTCCAACATGGGGTGGGTGTTCCTTATCACGCTGATGCCTCGGTTCCTCGCCGAGCGGTTCAATGTCTCCGTCGAGGAACGCGGATTGATGACGACGATTCCATTGTTCCTCGCTTCGTTCGCCACGATCTTTGGCGGTTGGGCAACGGATCGC
>JBBQWA010000206.1:0-8147 GCA_038211045.1 Gemmatales bacterium | reverse complement strand
ATATTTCTTCTTCAGAATTGGCCACAGAGAACACAGAGGTCACAGAGAACACAGAGGTCACAGAGAACACAGAGAGAAGTAATATGAAATCAATAGAGATAAAGGCAATTTCTCGAACTGTCGAACAAAGTATCCTCTAATTTTCTCTGTGACCTCTGTGTTCTCTGTGGCTGATATTTCTTCTTCAGAATTGGCCACAGAGAACACAGAGGTCACAGAGAACACAGAGGTCACAGAGAACACAGAGAGAAGTAATATGAAATCAATAGAGATAAAGGCAATTTCTCGAACTGTCGAACGAAGTATTCTCTGAACTTCTCTGTGACCTCTGTGTTCTCTGTGGCTAAGGTCTTTCTTCACTCTTCCACGGAAACTTCATGCTTTCCAGGCTCATCTCATCTTCGGTCAAAGGCCGGGTCATCGTGCTCGCCTTGTGCGGGCTGCTCGTCGCCTACGGGTTCCGCACCGTCCGCACGGCGCCGCTGGATGTGTTCCCCGAGTTCGCCCCGCCGAAGGTCGAAGTGCAAACCGAAGCGCCCGGCCTCTCGACCGACGAGGTCGAAGCGCTCATCAGCGTGCCGCTCGAGAACGCCCTCAACGGCACCCCCGGCTTGAAGACGATCCGGTCGAAGTCGGTGCTGGGGTTGTCTTCCGTCGTGCTGCTGTTCGCGGAAGGCACCGACATCCACAAGGCCCGGCAGTACGTTCAGGAGCGGGTCGCCGCCGAGGCCGTGCGGTTGCCCACCGTCGCCCGCCCGCCGATCATTTTGCAACCGCTCTCGTCCCTGAGCCGGGTGATGAAGATCGGAATGTCTTCCAAAACGATGTCCCAACAAGATATGACCGTCCTCACCCTGTGGACGATCCGCCCGAAGTTGATGTCCGTTCCCGGTGTGGCCAACGTCGCGATCTGGGGGCAGCGGGACAAACAGTATCAGGTGCTGGTCGATCCCGACCGGCTGCGGGTCGAGGGCGTCACGCTCGATCAGGTCACGGCGGCGGCACGCGACGCGACCGTGCTGGAATCCGGCGGCTTCGTAGACAAGCCGAATCAGCGGCTGGCTATCCGCCATCGTTCCATGATCCAAAGCCCGGACGATTTGGGCCGCACGGTGGTCGCATTCCAGGGAAACGCTCCGGTTCGCCTCGGCGACGTGACGGACGTGCGCTTCGGCTCGCCGCCCCCCATTGGCGACGCGATCATCAACGATGCCCCCGGCTTGCTGTTGATCGTGGAGAAACAACCGGACGCCAACACCCTCGAAGTGACCCGCCGAGTCGAGGCGGCACTGAAGGAGTTGGAACCGGGGCTGACCGGCGTCGAGATGGATCCGACCATCTTCCGCCCGGCAACCTTCGTCGAGCGGGCCGTCGAGAACCTCGCCCACGCCCTCCTCGTCGGCTGCGGGCTGGTCATCGTCATATTGATCCTCTTCCTTTTCGATTGGCGGACGGCCCTCATCAGCCTCACGGCCATCCCGCTTTCCTTGATCTCCGCAGTGGTAGTTCTGACGGCCTTCGGTGTCACGCTCAACACGATGGTGATCGCTGGGCTGGTGATCGCCCTCGGGGAAGTGGTGGACGACGCCATCATCGACGTGGAAAATATCGTCCGTCGGCTGCGGTTGAACCGGGCGGCGGGGAACCCCGATTCGGCGTTCAAGGTCGTCATCGACGCCTCGAACGAGGTTCGCAGCGCCGTCGTCTACGCCACCGGTATCGTCATCATCGTGTTCCTGCCGATCTTCTTCCTCGACGGGATCGCCGGATCGTTTTTCCGTCCGCTGGCCCTTGCGTACATTCTGGCGATCCTCGCTTCGTTGGTCGTCGCCCTCACCGTCACACCGGCCCTGTCGTACATGCTGCTCACTGGCAAGCACAGAACTTTGCCACAGAGCACACAGGGTGAAAACACTGCAAAAACTGGTTCCGATGCTCCCGACTTCCGCTCTGTGCTCTCTGTGACCTCTGTGGCAAGATTCTTCGCTTCTCTCGGTACCCAGGAAGCTCCGTTAGCAAGGCTACTACGGCGAGCTTACGGCTCGCTCTTGCCGCGATTGATCGATAAGCCCTACGCCGCCTTGGGAGTCATCGCGGCCGCGTTCGTTTTGAGCGGTGCCCTCGCCACCCGGTTTGGCTCCGAGTTCCTGCCGGAATTCCAAGAGACGGACTTCCTCATGCACTTCATCACGAAGCCGGGTACATCGGTCGAAGAAATGGATCGGATGACCGTGTTGGCCAGCCGCGAGTTGAAGTCGATTCCCGGCGTGCGGAACTTCGGATCGCACATCGGGCGCGCCGAAGTCGCGGACGAAGTGTACGGGCCGAACTTCACCGAGCTTTGGATCAGTATTGATCCGAACGCGGATTACCCGGCCACGCTCAAGAAGATTCAAACCGCGATGGACGGCTATCCCGGCATGTTCTGCGACGTTCAAACCTACCTCAAAGAGCGGAGCAAGGAAGTGCTCTCGGGCACCAGCTACAGCATTGTCGTCCGGCTGTTCGGCCCGGAGATGGATGGGCTGCGGGCGAAGGCCAAGGAGGTCGAGAAGGTGATGGCCGGGATCAAAGGCGTGACCGACTTGAAGGTCGAATCGCAGGTACTGTTGCCCCAAATCGAAGTGCGGCTGCGCCCCGAAGCGGCCGAACGGTACGGTCTGACCCCCGGCCACGTTCGCAGGGCGACGACGACACTCTTGCGGGGAACGAAGGTGGGCGAAGTGTACGAGGGGCAGAAGCGGTTCGATGTGATCGTGTGGGGCGTGCCCGCCTGCCGCGACGACCTCACCGCATTGCAATCGCTCCCCATCGATACGCCTGCGGGGGTGCAAGTGCGCCTGCACGAAGTCGCCGATGTGATCGTGGTGCCGATGCCCAACGAGATCAAGCGGGAAGCGGCATCGCGCCGGTTGGACATCACCTGCAACGTGAAGGGCCTCGACTTGGGGGCGGTGGCTTCCGAGGTCGAGCGGAAGGTGCGGGAAGTGAAGTTCGAGGCCGGTTACCATCCGGAGTTCCTCGGCGAAGAAGCGGCCCGCCGCGAATCGAGCCGACGGTTGTACCTGCTCGCGGGGCTGGCTCTGTTGGGCGTGATCCTCGTCATCTACTCCGACTTCGCCTCGTGGCGGCTGACCGCGATTGTCGCCTTCACCCTCCCGTTCGCCTTGGTCGGCGGGCTGGCCGGCGTAGGCATCACGGGCGGCGTGGTGTCGCTCGGGTCGCTGGTCGGGTTCGTAACGGTGCTGGGGATCGCGGCCCGCAATGGCATCATGCTCGTCAGCCACTATCGCCATCTCGAAGATAGCGAAGGCGTGGCGTTCGGGCCGGGGCTGGTGCGGCAAGGTTCGGAAGAGCGGCTGGCCCCAATCTTGATGACCGCGCTCGCGACCGGTCTCGCCTTGCTTCCGCTGGTGCTCGGCGGCCAGAAACCCGGGCACGAAGTCGAGTACCCGTTGGCCATCGTCATCCTCGGCGGCCTTGTGACCTCGACGCTTCTGAACTTGTTCTTGCTGCCGCCCCTGTACCTCCGGTTCGGTCGCCGCACCGCCGCCGAGCGACTGTCGATGTTGTGAAAGACTTCAGCCTCAGAGAACACAGATTCGTAGGGTGGGCACTGCCCACCGTTTTCAATTTGCAATCAACGAACTCGAAGCCGCGATGTAAGACTTTAGCCACAGAGAACACAGAGAACACAGAGAGAAAAGACAATCTCGGACAAAGTATATTCTGATCCCCGAACAATTGATGTCCGGATATTCTTCCTGCTTACTGCTAACAGGCCAAGCTATTGTCCGACGACGGATCGATCCGCCAATAGCGATGTGGCTTCGGGAAACCCAATTCTTCCTTCCGCCAAGACCCACCGCCCCCGAGCGCCTGTCGATGTTATGAAAGAATTCAGCCACAGAGAACACAGATTCATAGGGTGGACACTGCCCACCGTTTTCAATTTGCAATCAACGAACTCGAAGCCACGATGTAAGACTTTAGCCACAGAGAACACAGAGAACACAGAGAGAAAAGACAATCTCGGACAAAGTATATTCTGATCCCCTCTGTGACCTCTGTGGCTGAAGTCTTTTTAACGAGCAAGAGGCGGAAAGTGTGGAACCGTAGGTTTGGATAAGGAATAGGCGGAAAGGGTAAAACTCTCGGGCATGCGATCAATGCTCCGAGTAATAAGAAATGCCCCGAACACTTGATGTCCGGATATTCTTCCTGCTTACTGCTAACAGGCCAAGCCATTGTCCGACGACGAATCGATCCGCCAATAGCGGTGTAGCTTCGGGCCACCCAATTCTTCCTTCCGCCAAGACGCACCGCCGCTGCCTCTTGCAACAGTTGCTTGAACCTCACTTCGTTCCGCCTCAACTGCGCCGGCGTTAACCTTCGTTCATCGCCGGTTCCGGTGTTGCCATCTTCGTACCCAACATTTCTGAGAAACGGTCGCTCTCGGTGTTCAAGCTTACCAATTCGTCGTTCGCAGGCTCCGGCAGTTGAATCGCGGTACTTTCCGCCATCTCGGAAGCGAACCGCAAACGATCCCGGTGCAAGCGCAGATCGATTGCCGGGGTTCGTTCGTCGAGCCAACGGTTCATCCCTGCTTGAAGCCCCTCGCGCAACCGGCGGGTTTCCGCCGCGGTGCGTTCCAACTCGGCTTTGCCCGTTTCGATTCGCTTCTGCCAACGCTTGAAATGCTTCTCCCAATGGGCCGTGAGTATCCGCATCTTGCGTTGAGCCGCCGGGCCAACCCCGGCACTTTGTTCTTCTAACGCGAGATGGAGCGAAGCCAAACGGGCGAGTTCTACCGCGTACTCGCGGCGATCCACTTCGCATTTCGCAATGGTATTCGCGTTCGCCTCGGTCTCGGCTTCGAGATATTCGAGTACCGCTGTGTACTGTTCCCGTTCTTTCTCGCGGATGTCGCTCCAAGTACCGATGATCCCGGCGAGCGCATTCTCGCGTTCGGCCTGTTGCTTTTGTGAGGTTCCGAGTGCGGCCCATCTCTGATCGCGGGCCGCGAGGTTCGCGGTTTCGAGGGCCGCGAGCGTTTTCCGCCACGCTTCCAATTGCTCGCGGAGATTCCAAAGTTCACCTTCGCGATCCCGGCTCAGTTTCTCGGCTTCGATCAATTGCTGCTCGCGCAGATCCATCCCGCGTTCCTTGCCGCGAAGGGCCTTGGCGAGGGATTCCATCTCGGCCATCGTGGCGAGCTCGGCGGAGTTCCAGAGTTCGCGGGCGGCGACCAACGCCGCAACCTGTTCGGTGAGGATGGCGCGTTGATCGTCCAGCGTGGTGGTTTGGCGTTCGAGTTCATCGCGGGCCGAGAAGATTTTTCGCCGCACGCGATCCAGATCCTGCCGACGCGAATGCAGATCGTCGAGAAGCCCCTCGGCATCGGTGCCGACGTGTGAACCGGAACCGCCGTTCAACGGCACGAGACCGGTCGCGAAGGGTTCGGCGTACCCATCGGCGGGAACCAGCAACCGGCTCTGCTTCAATTCCAGTTGTTCGATGGTGGTGCGGGCGTTCGCGGCGCGGGAATCCAACCCCGCGATTTCATCCTTCAACATCTGCCGTTTGGATTCGAGTTCCTCGATGGACGCCGCGAATTGCTTTTCTTGCTGCGAAAGCGTTTGGGCGCGGTGATCCAAAGTGTCCGTTTGCACCGCGAGCCAATGTTCCGCTTGCTGGCGTTCCACGAGAAAGCGGCGTTGGCTTTCGTTCAAGTGTTCCCACGAATTTCGCAATCGATCTTGGTAGGCCTCGGCATCCGCAGCGGTGCGATCCGCCTCGGCGCGTTCGCGGGCCACGTTGCGGCGTTCGGCTTCCAACCCCGTGCGCTCGGCCGCCCATTTTCGCTTCATATGCTTGAGGAATCGGCGGTACAAGTTGCGAATCCGCAGTTTCTCGGCGCGGGCGGCGGTGTGCAAGCGGCCGATTTGCTTCTCGCGGCGGTCGAGCTTCGCCTTCTCCGCGGAGTGGCTGGCCACGTCCCGGCGAAATTCATCGCGGGCCGCAGCGAGTTGCGCCGCGAGTTGCTGAAGTTGTTCCGGCCCCGGTTCCCGTTCGGCCATCGCCTGATCCCCCGCAAATGGTACGTCGTCGTAACGCGGGCTTATGCCAAAATGGGCGAAAAAGGAAAGCCCAGTTTCCGGGAGTCGGGATGTTGAAATTGCAATTCAACGGAGCCGCGAGCGTGAGCGAGCGACACGACGGCCTACGCTGTGGCAATCCAATGAGGCATTCTTGCAGAAGGGCGAACGGCTTCGCTCGCTCATGCTCGCGGCTCTGTTGAACCTTTCTGTGGCCAATTCCGAGCGTCGGCGATGGGAGCAAACCGATTCGCCGGGTTGTCGCAGTTCGCCCGCCCTCCTATTCCATTCGTTAACCGAACATCGATTGCGAGCGGCACCATGATCGAAGTGGAAAACTTGGTGAAGTACTACGGAGACTATCCCGCCGTCCGCGGCGTGAGCTTCTCCGTGCCGAAGGGCAGGGTGGTTGGCTTCCTCGGGCCCAACGGGGCAGGGAAATCGACGACCATGCGCGTACTGGCCGGTTTCCTCACCGCCACCAGCGGCAAGGCGAGCATCGCTGGGTTCGACGTCTTCCGCGATCCGATCCGAGCGCGGAAGCAAATCGGCTACATGCCCGAGAGTTGCCCGCTCTACCCGGAAATGCGGGTGAAGGAATACTTGAAGTTCCGTGCCGGGCTGAAAGGCCTCGGGTGGGGCGAACGCCGCAAACGCATCGATTACGTGCTGGAACGCTGCTGGTTGAAGGACGAAAAGAACCAACTCATCGGCACGCTCTCGAAGGGCTATCGCCAACGGGTCGGGTTGGCCGATGCGCTCCTCGCCGATCCGCCGGTGTTGATCCTCGACGAACCGACGGCCGGGCTCGACCCCACGCAAATCCGCGAGACCCGCAAACTGATCCGCGAACTCGGCCGCGAACACACGATGCTGCTTTGCACCCACATCCTCAGCGAAGTGGAGATGGCCGCCGATACGGTGATCATCATTTACCAAGGCAAAGTGATCGAGAACGGCACCTTGGAAGAAGTGCGGCAGAAACACAACAACCACAGCCTCGAAGACATCTTCGTGCGGCTCACGGGCCAAGATGGGATTTGACGGTTTTATCCCCCTCTCCCCAAGTGGAGAGGGGAGTCAGCAAAGGAACACCATGCGACCGCTCTTCGCCCTGATCAAACGCGAATTCTCCGCGTACTTCCTTTCGCCCGTGGCTTACGTCACGTTGGCGGTGTTTCTCGCCGTCACCGGGGCCGCGTTCGGCAAAGTTCTCGCCGGCCTCACCACTCCCGGCTCCGCGGGCATCGAGTATCCGTACCAAGCGTGGCTCGGCGACGAAAAGTTCTGGCTCGTATTCCTGTTCATTCCACCGCTTCTCACCATGCGCTTGTTCGCCGAGGAACGGGGCACCGGCACCCTCGAAACGCTGCTCACGGCGCCGATCCGCGATTGGCAGGTGGTGGCCGGGAAGTACATCGGCGCGATGATGTTCTACGTGGTGCTTTGGCTCCCCACCCTCGCGTACCTGCCGATCCTCACCGATCTCACCATCGCCGATGGCAAATGGAACTTCGGCATCGATCCGCGACCGGTGCTCACCTCGTATTTGGGCGTGATGCTGGCCGGGGGGATGTTCCTGGCCCTCGGTTTGCTCGTGAGCAGTCTGGTGAAGAGCCAACTCGTCGCGGCGATGCTGGCGATGGTGGTGGGTTTGGTGTTCGTGCTGGCCGCGTTCTGGCGGCCCGATGCCGACTCGGGGTCGCTCTTCAATCGGTTGGTGTATTTCATCAGCGTGCCGGAGCATTTCCGCCGGGATTTCACCCGGGGCATCGTCGATACCCGGCCGTTGGTGCTTTACCTGAGTGTGAGTGCGGTGTGCCTGTTCCTCACGGTGCGTTCGTTGGAATTCCGCCGATTGCGTGCGTAGGCGAGCGGCAGTTCTTGTCTTGCCCTCTCCCCACTGGGGAGAGGGTCGCATCGAGCGAAGCGAGATGCGGGGAGAGGGGATTTCGAAGCTATCCCAATGGGCCCACCCCCCCCCCCCCCGATAGGTCAGCCACCCACACAACCCACCCCCGAAGGACGGGGAGAAACAACACCACACAC
>JBBQWA010000205.1:0-8175 GCA_038211045.1 Gemmatales bacterium | reverse complement strand
GATCTCGTGGTGCGGGAAGTGAACCGCCTGCGGGAAATGTCGCCCCTGTACGAGATGGCCCAAGCGGGCATCGATTTGAAGTCGATCGCCTGGGCGGCCCACTGAGAAGGGAACAGCGATGCCACGGGTCGTTGTGATTGGCGGGATCAACGGGGCCGGGAAGTGGCGATCGGTCGTGTTGGCCTCAGGGTTCAAAGCGGTGGACACAACATTCCCGAACAAGATATCCGACGCCGTTATGGACGGAGTGTGCGTAACTTTCTCGAACTTTATCGACCTGTTGCGGATGAATGGGAAGTATTTGACAATACCGATGGCCAGCGTCGATTGATTGGAATGGGATCAAATAGAAACGAAGCCTATGAATCACAGGAAATCTGGACACAGTTTCAGGAAAGTGGAAGCCATGAATGAACGAGCACAAGTTCATCTTCAGAACATCATGAGCAGGCGGGCCGCCACCAACGCCGCCCATGAACGAGCCAATCGCACTGCGTTATTGGAACATGCACGCATGGGTCGATCCGTGCCCACCGAACGCGATGGAAAGGTCGTGTGGGTCTCGCCCACCGAGATTTTTGCCAGCTATGGCCTCGACGAATTCGGCCGACCGACGATCCAAAACCAAGACATCCACTAACACCCTATAGGAGCAATATCATGCCTTACAGCGACCAAATTCTCGAACACTACAACAACCCGCGCAACGTCGGCAGCTTCGACGCCAAAGCCGCCGAGATCGGCACCGGCCTCGTCGGCGCTCCCGAATGCGGCGACGTCATGCGGCTTCAAATCCGCGTCAACCCGGCCACTGGCGTCATCGAAGACGCCAGGTTCAAAACCTTCGGCTGCGGCTCGGCCATCGCCAGCAGTTCGCTCGCCACGGAATGGTTGAAGGGCAAGACCCTGGACGAAGCCATGACGATCAAAAACACGGAGATCGTGGAAGAACTCGCCCTGCCCCCGGTAAAAGTTCACTGTTCGGTGCTCGCCGAAGATGCGATCAAGGCGGCGATCAAGAACTACAACGAAAAGAGCGGCGTCGAAGCCGACGCGGGCGAACTCGCCACTGCTCACTAAATGAATCCTTCTATCCGGTTGACCGATCTGATAGATTGAAAGCAAGCCTTACACCACTAACTCGGAGTTCGATATGTCCACCGCCGTTGCCGAAGCCCCAACCAAGGCCCGTACCCACGCCCACGATCAACCGCAAGAAGATACCCAAAGCCAAGGTGGCGGTTGCTGCAGCACCGCTCCCGCCGCGAAGTCGCAAGACGCCGGTGGTTGCTGCGGGGGTTCCGCCGTGGCCGAGATGGCCACCCCAACCGTGAGTAACATGCCCTGCCCCGTGATCGTCACGGAACGGGCCGCTTCCGAAGTCCGCCGACATGTCGCCGACATGCAATCGGACGAAGAACTCGCCGGGAAGCCGCTGTACCTCCGCCTCCGCGTTCAAGGCGGTGGCTGTTCGGGCTTCCAAAATAAGCTCGATCTCGATCCGACCTTCAACGACAAGATCGATCAACTGTTCGACGCCTATGGCGTGCAAGTTGTCATCGACAAGCGCAGCATGTTGTACTTGCAAGGCGCCACGGTCGACTTCCACGACGACCTCAACAAGCGCGGGTTCAGCGTCACCAACCCGACCGCCAAGGGCACCTGCGGTTGCGGCAGCTCGTACTCCAGGTAAATTCTTGCTCCCCTCTCCCCGCGGCGGGAGAGGGGTGAGGGGGTTGGAAAACATCTTGTCTCCCTTCGAGCGCCTCGGCCTGCCGAGGCGTTTTTCCTTGGATTCCTCCGAGCTGGAACGGAAGTACCTTGCGCTCAGCCGCGGGGCGCACCCCGATTTCCACAGCGATGCCACGGCCGAGGTGCAAGCGCACGCCGAGGCCGAGTCGGCCGCGATCAATGAAGCCTACGCAACGTTGAAAGATCCATTCCGCCGTGCGGAAGCGCTTTTGAAACTGCTCGGCGGGCCGAACGCTTCGGAGCAAAAAGAGATGCCCCCGGCCTTCCTCACTGAAATGTTGGAACTCCGCGAACAAATCGAAGGTGCGACCGGCCCCACCAAAGCCAAAATCGAATCGGAATTACTGGAACGGGAAACGACACTATTTGCGGCGATCGAGAAATCGTTCGCTGAATGCGAACCTTCCCCGGCTCCGCCCGCACTATTGGAGGGGATTCGCCGGGATTTGAATGCGGCCAAATATCTGCGGGGCCTCCTCCGCGACCTTCGAAATCCCTAGAATGTCAGCACCGGGACGCTTAGCTCAGCGGTAGAGCGGCTTGTTTACACCGAGCGGGTCAGGGGTTCGATTCCCTTAGCGTCCAATCTCAGCTTTTTGTTCGCGGCGACCATGGGAGCCAACATTCCGGCGGCTCCCACGGTCGCCGCGAACCATTTTTTATGACCACCACCCCCCAAGTTGTCGGTATCGACCTCGGCACCACGAACAGCCTCGCAGCGTACATTCGCCACGGGTTGCCCGCAGTCGTGCGCGATGTCAAAGGAATCGCGATCGTCCCTTCGTGCTTGAGCTTTCACGATGACGGTACTGTGCTCGTTGGCACTGCCGCGCGCGACCGTGCCCTCTCCGATCCGGAACACACCATCTTCAGCGTGAAACGGTTGATGGGCCGAACGCTCAAAGACCTCGAACGCGAACTGAAACTGATTCCGCACCAGATTGTCGAACGCGAAGCGGCCGATGGTCGCAAGGTGTTGAGGGTGAACATCGGCGGGAAGGAATACACGCCGGAGGAACTCTCTGCACTCATTCTCAAGGAAGTGCGACAGCGTGCCGGGAACCCGACGAAAGCCGTGATTACCGTTCCCGCGTACTTCGACGATGCCCAACGCCAAGCCACGCGCGATGCCGGGCGCATCGCCGGGTTGGATGTACTGCGGATCGTGAACGAGCCGACGGCTGCGGCCCTCGCCTACGGCTTGCACACCAATCGCACCGGTACCATCGCCGTGTACGATCTCGGCGGCGGCACCTTCGATTGTTCGATTTTGCAACTCACCGAAGGCGTTTTCAAGGTGCTCAGCACCAACGGCGATACCTACCTCGGCGGCGACGACTTAGACCGGGCGTTGATGGAACAGATGGCCGGCGACCTCCGTACCGATTTGTCAACTCGAGATGTCGAACTGCTCCAGCACTTGCGCGATGCCGCGGAGCGCACGAAGATCCTGCTTTCGACTCTCGATTCCGCCGAGTTGGCGGTCGATCTGCCAGAGCGGGGCATCTTCTACCGCCGCACGATTTCGCGCGACGAATTCGAATCGATCCTCGCCCCGTTCATCGATCGATCGCTGGAGAAATGCAAATCCGCGTTGCGAGACGCGAACCTCAAACCGGATCAAATCGATGAGGTCGTGCTCGTCGGCGGTTCGACGCGCATCCCCTACGTTCAACGGCGCGTGCGGGAATTCTTCGGCCGCGAGCCGCACACAAGTTTGAACCCGGATGAAGTCGTGGCGATGGGGGCCGCCGTGCAAGCGGACATCCTCACCAGTGGCAAGCGTGACCGATTGCTGCTCGATGTGGTGCCGCTTTCGTTGGGTATCGAAACCCTCGGCGGCGTGGTCGATAAAGTGATCGACCGCAACAGCACTATCCCCTGTCAAGCGACGACGCGGTACACCACGTTCGTCGAAAACCAGACCGCGATCACCATCAACATCTACCAAGGCGAACGCGAACTGGTGAAGGATTGCCGGTTGCTCGGTGCCTTCAAACTCGGCGGCATCCCGCCGATGCCGGCGCAGATGGCCCAAGTGGATGTGACCTTCCGCATCGACGCCAACGGTATGCTCAAGGTGAGTGCCAAGGAACAACGCAGCGGCAAGGAAGCTTCTGTGGAAGTGAAGGCGGCGCACGGCCTGAGCCAAGATGATGTCGAACGCTTAGTATTGGAGAGCGTGGATAACGCCCATGCCGATTTCAACGCCCGCCGATTCATCGAACTGAAGAACAAGGCCGATGCCGATCTCCGACACACCGAGAAGGCCATGCCGAAGGCGGCCGGTCTGACCGTGGAACAATCCACGGCCCTCGCCTCGGCCAAGGCGGAACTGGAAGGCGCGATGCAATCAAACGATGTGAACCGCTTGCAACGGGCTGTCGATTCTTTTGGCGAAGCGACGACGCCCTTGGCGGAGTTGCTGATGAACGCTGCGGCCACGAAGATGCTCGAAGGCAAACGCGAAGAGGATATGTAATTCGTTCCGAGCCGGAAGCGTCAGCGACGATTCATCGTTTGCGTCGTCGCTGACGCTTCCGGCTCGGAAAAACCGTAATCGGAGTTTGCCATGCCGCTCATTTGGATCAATTTCCGCGAACTCGGCGAGCTTCTCTTCGAGCGCTACGACACGCTCGACCCGCTCACCGTGCGCTTCACCGACATGCACAAGTGGGTGATGGATCTCGAAGGATTCGAAGGCAAGCCCGAAGGTTCAAGCGAGAAGATTCTCGAAGCCATCCAGATGGCGTGGTACGAAGAATGGAAGGATGAATACGGAAAGTGAATATCCGAGCCGGAAGTGTCAGCGACGATATGAACTTTGAATCGTCGCTCACGCTTCCGGCTCGGACGGAGCAGCTTCCGGCGTTCTCCGATACCGTTCCGTCCATTCGCCGAGGCGTTCAATCATTCCTTGCTGGAACTGTTCCGGGCGGAAGCGCCAGCCCCAGTTGCCGGCCGCGACTCCGGGCGTGTTCATGCGGGCCTCGCTGCCCAAGCCCAGCAAATCTTGCAGCGGGGCCACGGACAATACCGCCACGCTCGCCCAAGCCAAGCGGATGCATTCCCAATGCGGTTCGTGGAACCAATGGCCGGTGTAATCCATCAGCGTTTTCTTGTCACGGTCGTTCAACTGGTTGAACCAACCGACCGTCGTATCGTTGTCGTGCGTGCCGGTATAGGCCACGCAATTCGGCTCGTAGTTGTGTGGCCAGTAGGGGTTCTCCGGGCCGCCGAGCATAAACTGAACCACCTTCATTCCCGGCAATTGGAAGTGCGTACGCAGTTCGTCCACATCTTCGGTAATCACGCCCAGATCCTCGGCGATGATCGGCAGCGTGCCGAGTTCGCGTTGCAAAGCCATGAATAGATCGCCGCGGGGGCCATCGATCCACTTGCCATTCTTGGCGGTTTTTTCCCCGGCGGGGATGTGCCACGCTGCGGCGAAGCCGCGGAAGTGATCGAGGCGGATTTCGTCCACCTGCTTCAACTGCCGTTTCAACCGGGCGACCCACCAAGAATAGCCGGTCGCTTTCATCGCCTTCCAATCGTACAGCGGATTACCCCAATGCTGGCCATCTTCTGCAAAATAATCCGGGGGTACCCCGGCTACGGCGGTCGGCTTGCGATCCCGATCCAACAAGAACAACTCGGGGTGCGCCCAAACGTCTGAAGAATCCCCAGCCACGAAGATGGGGGCGTCGCCGAGGATGCGGAGGCCCTTCCGCATGGCGTGGGTTTTCAATGCGTTCCACTGTTGCTCGAATAAGAATTGGCCGAAGGTGTGGAGTTCGATCTCCTTCGACGCGGAACGAACTGTGGCCGCGAGTGCCGGTTCTTGGCGGTGCAACAATTCCTTGGGCCATTCGGTGAGCGACCGGCCGCCCAGCGCATCGCGGATCGCCATGAACTCGGCGTAATCCTTCAGCCAACTCGCTTCGGCGGTGCGGAAGATCTCGTATTCGTTTTTCAGTTCTTTGCTCGCGAGTGACGTGAAGCGGGCGCGGGCTTCGCGGAGCATCGCCTTTTTGAATTGTTCGACGCGATCGAATTCCACTCCGTCGTCGCGGTACTGCTGCTCGTGGCCGAACCCGGGGGGAAGCAAGCCTTGCGATTCGAGCACTTCCGGGCTGATGAGGTTCGTGTTAGCGGCGAACGCGGAGAAGGATTGGTACGGCGAACCGCCGAAACCGGTCGGCCCGAGCGGCAGGATTTGCCAGTAGGTTTGCTTCATCGCCGCGAGCGTATCGACCCAACGGAAGGCGGAGGGGCCGAGATCGCCGATGCCGAAGCGGCCGGGCAAACTAGTCGGGTGGAGAAGGATACCCGAGGAACGCGGACGAACAATCATTCTAAATAATCTCCAGATGATTCACCGCAGAGGGCACGAGAGGACACATGAGAAACACCAAATCAGTTTTTCTCTCGTGCCCTCATGTGCCCTCTGCGGTGAATCATTTTCGAACTAAAATACGCGCGCGAATACGGCCTTCAAGTAGCGTCCTTCGGGAACATGTACGAAATACGGATGATCGGAAGCGGCGCCGCTGATGCGGAAGATTTGCAACTGCCGTCCCGCTTGCCACGAGGCGCGGCGGAGCATCTCCATGTAATCGGCTTCGCTGACCAAGCCCGTGCAGGAACACGTGAGGATGATCCCGCCGGGGGCGACCACTTGCATAGCGAGCCGGTTCATGTCGGCGTACTTGCGGAGTGCGGTCATTACGTCGTCGCGGTCGCGGGTCATCTTCGCGGGGTCGAGAATGACCACATCGAAGCGCTCGCCATTGGGGATCGCATCGCGGAGCCACGGGAACAAATCGGATTGGATGTAGCGAACCTCGGCCCGGTTGAGCTTGGCGTTTTGCTTCGCCAATTCCAACACGGTTTCATCGAGATCGATGCCGATGACTTCGCCCGCACCGCCCTGGGCTTTGGCGTACACCGAGAAGCCGCCGCTGTTGCAGCAGATGTCGAGCACGCGCTTTCCGCCGCAGAAGCTGCCGAGGAATTTGCGGTTCTCGCGCTGATCGACGAAGAAGCCGGTTTTGTGTTTGCTGCCGGGTTGCACGCGGAATTTCAAACCGTGTTCGGTGATCGTGGTGGGCGCCGGGGGTGCCGGGGGCCGGCAATCGAAGGATTCCTGCTTCCCCACGTGCTCTTCGGCGAAATAGTAGAAACGGGATTCGGGGAAGTGCCGCAGCAGGGCTTCCTGAATCGCGCCGCGTTGTTTGAACATACCCGCCGAGAAGTATTCGATCACGATCAGATCGTTGAAACGATCCACCACGAGGCCACTGAGTCCGTCCGCTTCGGAATGTACAACCCGGTAGGCGTCGGTCACTTCGTCGAGCTTCAGAACATCCCGGCGGAGTTTGATCGCGGTGCCGATGCGATCCGTGAAGAACGCGGCATCCACCGCTTCGTCCGGCTTCGCCGTGAGAATGCGCAGCGATATCCGCGAATGGCTGTTGTAGATGCCGCGGCCAACCCACGATCCGCCGCGTTCGATCACATCGACGATGGCACCGTTTGGCACCTTGACTGCGGGCTTCTCCACCATCTTTTGGAAGACCCACGGATGGTTCGTCTTCCGATCGATCTTCAATCGTACCTTGGGCAGATCGTTGAACGGGGAATGCACCATCGGTCGCGGCGCCGCTTCGGGTTCCCACGGCGGAACTTCATCGTCGTTCATACCACACCTTCGGCCGGATCGGAGAGGTAGCGGATGCGCTTGTTGATGTCCGCGTTCACCGAGTGGTAGGGCAATTGGAGGTTGCTGGGGCGGAACAGATCGGTTCGCAACGCTTCGGAATCGTCGCTGCCGATGGCACCGTTGAAGATCGGGAGCAGGTAATCGATGCCGGTTTGCGAGGGCTTCAACCGCTCCGGATCGTAAAAGCTCGGGTGCATCTTGCGGGCGTGAATCAGGCCCCAACGATCGCGGAAATCGTTGGCGTACACCTTGCCCACCCGGAACCCATGTTCGTTCGTCCATTCCAAAATCGATACGGCGTTCGCTTCGCGCTGCAGCAGCAAATCCACGGCGTTGCCGCCGAGTTGGGCCGCGTAGAAGCGGTCGAACAAGATGGGCCGCCCGCCGCGTTGGGTGTGGCCGAGTTTCCGGGTGAAGACCGCGGCACGGGCGCTTTCGTTCCGCCGTTTGCTCGTGAAGTAGCTATCCCCTAACTTCTGAATCAGGATCGCTCGGAGGGATTCCGAGGCTCCGCTGAGCAGTTTATTCCCGGCCGGATCGGTCGATTGGTGCTCGGCCCCGAGTTCCACGCCGTTTTCGTCGGTCACTCCTTCGCCGCAGACAATCACCACGTGCTTTTGGAGATCGTAGATTTCTTTGATTCGTTCGACCAAGGATTCGACGTGAACCGGATGTTCCGGAACCAAGAGCAAATCGGGTTG
>JBBQWA010000204.1:0-8178 GCA_038211045.1 Gemmatales bacterium | reverse complement strand
ATACGCGACGAAGGGGGAATTGGTCTACCAGTGGCCGCCCGATCTGAGCGGGAAGAATGCCGTGGCGATTTACAAAGCGCCTTACCGCGACAAGCCGTAATGGGAGGTGGAATGGGCGAGGGCTATTCTTGTAGGTTAGGTCGAGCCGATATCGCTTTGACGCAAATTAATATGATTAATGCTTTGCTGACCTACCACCGCGAGACCCGACATTCTTCGCATCGGCTGAACCAAGAATGTCGGGTCTCGCGGTGGTTGCAAATCCATCTCCTTATCCTTGAAACTACCGAATCACGAATCACGAGATCGGCTCGACCCAACCTGCGAATCCTACAACCACAAATAGAGCAACTGTTTCAGCCCCGGAGTGAGCTTGGCATCGAGCACGCGGCGCACTTCGTTCGAGTGGTAGCGGGTGCTGAAGTGGGCCGCGATCACGATCTCGTTCTTGAAGCGTGTTTCGCGTTCGAGGAAATCGTCCAAGTGCATATGGCCGAACTTGTGGATCTTCTCGCGGCGGTGGCTGGCCCGAATGAAGCTCAATTCCGTGATCAGAATCTTGGCATCGTAGGCTTCCGGGCAGGCATCCAAACCGGCGGGGCTGGTGTCGCCGGTGTAGGCGAGCAGCGGTTGCCGAACTTCTCGCGTTACGGGTACGCCGGAGAGGCGGATGTCGCGGATCTTGTCGCCGGGCAATCCGACGAATTCTTCCTTCAACTTGTTGCGCCGTTCGTACACGAGGAACCCCCGGCTCGGGATCGTGTGGACGGTATCCCACACCTTCACCACGTGATCCCGCGAGAGCTCGATTTCCATCCCGGCTTCCACGGGCACGAGATTGCAGGTTTGCCGGCCGCGATCCAACCGCTGGAACAATACGAGGAGTTTGCGAACGTCTTCGAGGTTTTCCGCCGGAAGGTAGATCGTCGGCGGTTCCATCTTCATCATGCGGCGGCGTGCTACGTACACCGCGATGCCGGCGATGTGATCGAGGTGCGTGTGCGAGACGAACCACGTCGGCGTGCCCATGAAATCCCAAGGGTGGGCGCCGAGGTCGAAGCCGAGCTTCAGTTCGGGAATGCGCCAGTAGCTCTGCACGGCGGCCCGGCTCCACCCTTCGATGGTGAGGCCACCGTGGTGTAGGCTTTGGTACGGGGCATTATCGACGGGGCGATCGTGCATGGGTTGGCCAGAATACGTTGAGAGCTAACTACGGGGGCATTGTGGCGACATTCTTAGCCGCGCAGCGGCGGCGGATCGTAGCCGGGGGTGATGTAGCGTTCGACATCCGCCAACCCAGAGTGGCTGACTGTGAACGCGCCGTACCCACTTTGCCACCACATCCCGGCCTGCGGAAACACCCTGTGAACCCATCCCGAAGACTCCGCCTTTAGCTTCTGCACAATTGTCGAAACGTCGTGCTTGGGCAAGAGGGTCATCAGCAGGTGGACGTGGTCGGCCAGCCCGCCGATCCGCAACGGAATGCCCCCTTCGCCCCTCACGATGCCGCCGAGGTATTGCCAGAGCCGCTCGCGCCGGAAGGGATCAATCGCAGGGGCGCGATCCTTCGTGCTGAAAATGACGTGGTAATGGAGTTGTGAGTAGGTGCCCGCCATCGGTCAACTCCGTCGTCCCTTCAGGACTCATTCCGTTTCGACGTGAACCGGGGATTCCCTCGCTCCGCTCGGTCATCCCCGGCTACGATCCGTCGCCGCTGCGCGGCTGAAAACATCTAAGGCTCTTCTGCGCCTCGCGGCTAAACAAGAAAGTTCGATTTACTTCTTCTCTTCCGGCTTCGCCTTGAAGTCGCCGGCTTCGACGATCGTCAGCTTCTTCTGATCGATCAATTTATCGAACGCGGCTTTGATATCGGCGGGTTGCAACGCTTCGATCTTCTTTTCCAAGTCGGCGTAATACTGGAACGTCCGTTTGGCGAACAGCGCTCCGGAGAGCTGCCCGGCAAGCGTGGCATCGTTGGCCCGTGCGCCCTTTTGAGAAGCGAGGTAAGCCTTTTTGGCTTCTTCCAGTTCCGTGGCGCTCACGCCCTCCTTCAGGAACTTCGCCACTTCCTCGGCAATCGCGGCATCGACTTTATCGATGTTGGCCGGGTTGGTGATCGCGAAGATCATGAACATCCCCGATTTATCGACCGGCGAAGCGGAAACCTGCGAACCGACGCCGTAGCTCAAACCATCCTTGCCGCGAACGCGGTTGCTGAGTTTGCTGGCGAGCGGGGCCGCACCAAACAAGTAGTTGCCAATCACGAGCGGGGCGTATTCCGGATCGTTATCGGTGAGTTCAAAAGTTTGGCCCGCCACGTACAGGGCGTTCGCTTTATCCGGGGTGAGAATCTTCTCAATGCTACCCGCCTTCACCGGTTGAACCGGTCGGTCGATGCGCGTGTACGGAACCTTCGCTTTCCAGCCTTTCAATGCCTCGTCGATCACCTTCAACGTAGGTTCCGCATCGAAATCGCCGACGATGGCGAGTTCGCCGGTGCCGCTGCCCATGAGATCTTCGTAGAGTTGCTTCACTTGGTCGAGGGTACAGGCTTTCAAGCTCGCAATCGCTTCGTCGATCGTAGGAACGTAGCGGATGTCGGTCGCGGGGTAGCTGTTCATCTTGCGACGCAGCGCTTGCACGGCGAGCGTCTGCGGTTCGGTCTTGGCTTTCTCCAAGCCGTCGATCGCTTCCCGTTTGAGGATGTCGAATTCGGTTTGCGGGAAGCTCGGTTCGCGGAGCACTTCCTTCAAGAGAGTGAGCACCGCGGCGAGGTTCGCCCGTTTGGTTTGCACGCCGATACTCACCAATCCGAGGCCGCGATCGGCATCGGTGCCGATACTCACGGAGGCGTTGAGCTTGTCGAATTCGTCTTTGATCTGTTGGCGGGTCTTGTTCTTGGTACCGCGACTCAGCATTTCACCGAGGAAGTCGAACGCATCCTTCTTACCCATGAACGCCTCGGCATTGCCGACGCGCAAGCTCATCGTGAGGTTGACGGTTTCCCCGCGCGTCTTCTTCGGAAGCACCGCGAATTGGATTCCTTCCCCGACCATTCCCCGTTTGACGCGGGCTTCCACGTTGGCAGGAGTCGGGTCGAACGCTTCGCCGGAAACGACCGCCTCGCGGCCCTTATAATCCTTCACGAGGTCGGTCACTTTGGCAGAGGCGGGAATCTCGGCCCGCTCGGCTTGCTTGGTCGGAATGTACACGCCCACGGTGCGGTTGGAACGCACGAGGTACTTGGCCGCGACGCGGTTCACGTCGTCCGCAGTAACCTTTTCGATGCGATCCCGGTTGAGGAAGAAGAGCCGCCAATCGCCGCACGCGGCCGATTCGCTCAAACGGATGGCGAAGGCTTGGCTGTTCGAGAGCAGGCGTTCGTAGCCCTTGAGGATTTGGCGTTTGGAACGATCCACTTCCTCGGCGGTCACCGGGGCCTTGGACATATTTTCGAGCGTGTTCACGAGGGCCTCGCGGGCCGCTTCGGTGCTGCCCGGTTCGGTTTGGGCGGTGATTTCGAGGATGCCCGGATCGTGCAGGGCGTAGCTCACACCGCTGACGCTGCTGGCGATTTTGGATTCCACCAGCGCCTTGTAAACGCGGCCGCCCGGTTCATCCACGAGGATGCGAGTGAGAATATCGACTGCCGGGTAATCGTCCGACGCGGCGGCGGGGATGTGGTACACAACCCCAGTGGCACCCACGGTGCCTACGCGGCGGAGCGTGACGTTGCGTTCGCCATCTTGCGGCGGCTCTTCGGTATACGTCGTGGGAACCGCCTCGGCGGGGTTTTTGAGTGGGCCGAAATACTTGGCGATGAACGCGAGCGCCTTGGCCTGATCGAACTTCCCTGCCACGATCACCATGGCGTTATCGGGGCGGTAATACTTCTTGTAGAAGGCTTTCAAGTTGTCGATGGGTACGCGTTCGATATCGGTGCGGTTACCGATGGTGCTCTTGCCGTAGTTGTGCCATTCGAAGGCCGAGGCGACCATACGTTGGGAAAGCACGCGTTCGGGGTCGTTCTCGCCGCGCTCGAATTCGTTGCGGACGACGCTGAATTCCTTGAGCAACTCTTCCCGGGCGATGTAGCTGTTCGCAATGCGGTCGGCTTCGAGTTCGATGCCGAATTCGAGGTTCTCGTCCGTCGCGGGCATCGTTTCGTAATAGTTGGTGCGGTCGAGCCACGTGGTACCGTTGAAGTTGGCGCCGTGGTCGCGGAGGGCCTTGGGCACATCCGGGAACTTGGGGCAACCTTTGAACACCATGTGTTCGAGCAGGTGGGCCATGCCGGTTTCGCCGTAGCCCTCGTGGCGGCTACCGACGAAGATTGTGCAGTTGACCGTAACCTTCGGTTGCGAATCGTCCGCCATGAGAAGAATGCGCAGGCCGTTTGCGAGCTTGTACTCGGTGAGGCCTTCGACGGTGCTGAGCTTGGTGATGCCTTCGGGCAAGGGAACCTCTGCGGGTTTAGTTTGACTCAGCCCCACGACTGTTGCGAGTAAGCCGACGAGTGTCGCTGCGATGAGCGTACGAGCGGGACGCATGGCGGATTTCCTTCCGAACGGTAATACGGGACGACGGGAACTTCTATTTTCGGAATGCCGGGCGGGAATTCAAGCGGGGGTTGTATTGGTTACTTCAATTGTGAGCGGCGTGGCGTCAGCCCGCCGAGGAAATCTCAACTCGGCGGGCTGAGGGTGCGGCAAAAATTCTGGCGGTTGTCCCACCCACCCGCCGAAACCTTCGGTTTCGACTACCCCCCAGCGTCATTCCAATGGGAATTTGAACCCATTTGTGCCCCCGTACCCAGAGCACAAACCCCCACCAAAAGATCGAACGCTTCCGTCGTATTGGCAATGCTTTACCACAGCAGCGTCGCTCAAGCCGACTTTTGTGCCCTCAGTTCCGCCCACCTACCCCTCCCCAGGCACAATCCCATCGACTGTCGAGGAATTAGGCGACAAATCACGAAATATCGACAAATTGCAAAAGCCAACCGCCCCCACGAAGGGGAGGTCGTCGGTCGAGCGGAGCCAGAACGTCTGGGGGGAGAGCCAGAAAAATTTGCCAGACCCGCGGGCTGACGCTATGCCGCTCACCAAAAACTCACCTCGGATCGAACTTGGCACGGAGTTGGGCGATCTGGCGCAGGCGGACATCTTCCGCTGCATCCGATTGGAAATTGAGTTTCTCGCCGGTGATGGTTTCCAACAGCCGCAGCGCGAGGTGCCGCAGATCGAGTTCGCGGCGTTCGAGCGCTTCGATCAACACCGGCACGGCGTCTTGCCCCCGGCTTTTCAACTCGCTCCACGCGGTGGTCATGCGTTCGCGGTCTTGCAGTTGTTCCACCCAGCGCCGCATCTTCTCGTAATCGAGCAACTGTTGCGTCGAACCGAGGTACGTCGAACGCGCGGGTGTTTGTTGCTTGGTTCCGCGATCCGCAAGCGCGATGGAAGGGAACGACGGAGATTCCACCGACGAGAGCGGAATGATCGCTTCCGGCTCCGGAATATCCACTTTGAAGCTGCGGGGCTTGATCGTGGCAGGGGATTCGTACGCCTTCGGCTTCGAGCGGATACCATTGCCCGATTGATTCTGGCGGCTGTAGCCTTCATCTTCGAAGGTGTCGCCGAGGTAGCCATCGATGGCGATTTTGTTGCGTTTCAGTTCTTCCGGCGTGCCGTGGGCCACGACGCGACCGCCGATGATGAGGTAAGCCCGATCAGCGATCTTCAACACTTCGCGCACATCGTGATCCGTCAGCAGAATGCCGATGCCCTGATTGGCGAGATCGCGGATGTTATGGCGGATATCTTCCTTGGTGAGCGGATCGACGGCCGCCAACGGTTCATCGAGCAGAATGAGCAGCGGTTCGCAGACGAGGCAGCGGGCGATTTCGAGCCGTCGCTTTTCGCCGCCGGAACAGCGGGCCGAGTTGTTGTGCCGAACCTCGGTGAGGTGGAAGCGGGCGAGGGCCTCTTCGGTGCGTTCCCAGCGTTCGGATTTCGTGAGCCTGCGGCCCAGCGTTCGACTCTTGGGCAACGCTTCGAGAATCGCCATGAGGTTCTGTTCGACCGTGAGCTTGCGGAAGATGCTGGGCTCTTGAGAAAGGTAACCCATGCCGAGGCGTGCCCGGCGGAACATCGGTTGGTGGGTGATCTCTTCGCCGTTGAAGAAAACTTGGCCATCGTTCGGGTTGATCTGCCCGGTGGTCATGCGGAAGCTGGTGGTTTTCCCGGCCCCGTTGGGGCCTAGCAAGCCGACGACCTCGCCGGGGTTCACATCGTAGCTGACGCCATCGACGACCTTGCGGGAGCCGTAGTATTTGACGAGTTGGGTCGCTTTCAACAACGGCACCGCAGACTCCTGATTGGCGAGCCGGAAGCGTGAGCGACCGGAGAATTCAGCACTCCGGGGGCTCACGCCATCCGGCTCGCCGTTTAGATATTGGTATCCGATTGGGAAAGTTCCAGCAAGCCGACCCAATCGATTGAGCGAGATTTTGGAACCCCCTATCTTCGCAGGCTTCGCCCACCGGCTTAACCCTCCGGGTCAAACGCCAAAATCCCTCAAAAAATGCGTTCGCCGCTGACAAGTTCCCGCTCTATGGGCGTATCCTCATGCGTTAGGGATGCGGGGAACGGCCAGCACGCGGCAGTCGTCGAATGGATTTCGGCAGACGCCGCAGGCCGAACCCCGAAAAGCAATCCGAGCCGGAAGCGTCAGCGACGATTCTGCAAGTATGCGATTATCGTCGCTCACGCTTCCGGCTCGGAAAAACTACTTCCCCATGTTCCAGTAGATGCGGGCGTTGCCGGTGGCCCGACCGACCGCGACGATGTCCGGTTTGCCGTCGCCGTTCAGGTCAGCCACGGTGAGATCTTCCACGGCGACGCCACCATCTTCGAGGATGTAGCGTTCCCATTTCTTGGTCTTCGAATCGTTGCGGTAGAGGCGCACGCCACGCTTCTCGGTGAACTTGTCGTCTTTAGTGGGGTTGTCGCGCACGCCGGCAATCATCAGATCGCTTCCATCGCCATTCAAATCGGCGAAGTTGATCGCGTGCCCCCAACGCAAGTGGTCATCCACGACCGTGCGGTTCGGCTTGGCGGCAATTTGGCCCGTATAGGCGACGATTTCGTTGCCGTGCCACGGTTCGACCGTCCCGACGATAACGCCAGCGGCTCGATCCAATGAGTTCGCTTCCATCTTTGAGAAGCCATACCGAATTTCACTCGCCCCACGGCTGCCATTGGGATTGGCTTGGTTCGCGGGGTGAGTGTTTGAGAGTTGGTGCTTGTTCCCGTTCTTACCCAGGATGATCGCGGAATAGCCTTCGTAACTCGCAGTCATGATGCTCATGGGTGAGGTCGCCCCTAACGGGGTGAATGCTGCGAAGTTGTGAACGACGTGCAGATCTTCATTCAACACCTCCGCCTTCCAACTCTCCGGCTTCTCCGGTTCCTTCGTTGGAACCTTGTACATCGTGATTCGCACTGGGCGGCCGTCCATCCAATTCTTGTCCTTGGTCGCCTCGCGGCCCATCAGGGGTACACTCACGAGTTCCGGTTTGCCATCGCCGTCCAAGTCGATCGCTCGGATGCGATGCACCGTCGGCTCGTCGCAGGGGATCGCGTGCATTGACCATTCCTCGTCGAGCGTCTTGCCGCGCTTCAGCCATTGCAGCGTGCCGGGGGTCTTGGTGTCGAAGGGCTTCCACCCGGCGCCGACCACGAACTCGGGTAGGCCGTCGCCGTCGATATCCATCGCCGTGATGCAGACGTTGTCCGGCTTCGTCTTGCCGTCGAGGATGATCCGCTTCTTCCATGTCGGGTTCTGATACCACACGATCTGCAACTGATCGACCACCACGATGTCCGGCTTCTTGTCGCCATCAACATCCGCTGCGATGACGGCATAGCCGATCTTCAAACCGGAATCGATCTCCTCGACCTCGAACTTGGGAAAACCTTCCGGCGGGGGCGGTGCCGGGGTGCGCTTGGCCGGCTCGGCAGCCACGGAAGTGAGGATCATGAGTGGGAGAAGGAATCGGAACATGCGATCACCTCGAATTGTGAACTCACCCTTGGCATATGTAAAATAGTAACCGTGGCGTGCGGGCGGCCGGAACACCTTTTTGCTTCCTCCGAGTTTACCCTTGAACATCGCCCA
>JBBQWA010000203.1:0-8183 GCA_038211045.1 Gemmatales bacterium | reverse complement strand
GTCATCTTGTCGAGATCTTTCATCTTTTCTTTGCCGTCGGCTTTCATCGGCTCTAAACCGAGGTCTTTGCGAAGTTCGTTGATGAACGCATCGGTGTCCTTGGCGAGGTCGTTCTTCGCGGCCAGAAGTTCCGTGCGGGCGGTCTTGGTTTTGCCGAGTTCGACGCCGTCGCCGCGCCCCATGTGGGCCGACTGGCGCTCTTCCAAGCCTTTGAATTCCTTCTCCAGGATTTCAATGTGTTTCAACCGCTGCGGACCGGTCATGGCGACATCGCCAGAGACGTACTTCACCTTGGTGTCGCGGCCAGTGGTGCCGTACACCCAACCGGCGAAGGCGGAATGGGTATTGAGCCGTTGCTTCGGATCTTCCGATTGCAGTTCTTTCGCCACAAATTCCGGGCACAATTTCGCCTGTTCCTCGACGGGCAACTTCTTGAATTCCTCGGGCGTCATCGGCTTCGATTGCGTGAGGCGGGCGGTGTAAATGGCCACCGGGTCGCCGAGGTAATCCTTGCGCATCTGCTCGGCGAGCGGGCCTTCACCGGCAGCGAAGTACGGCTCGCTGGTGAACACGCGGTTGGTTTCAGTCACACCGATGTAGCGGGAATGCACCTTGTGCAAACCCTCGAAAAGGAAGTGCCAGCCGATGGCGATCCGCAACGTGAGCAAGAAGAAGACGCGGAGCTGCCAACGCTGTTGGGCCGTGGCCACGATCAGCGAGATGAGCACGCCGACGAGGCCCGCGTAAATGATGGATTGAGGGAGAGCGAGCATAAAGTCCTCAAGTCGGGAGAGTCGCGGGCGGGTCGTAGCAATCGAGGTTCAACGTTTCCGGCGTTTCCGCATTCTCCGGGAGCAACACAGCACCCAGATGCGTCCGGCTCCGGCAATGCTCCACCGCCCACATTGTACCCGCGACGAAGAACGCCGTGGAAATCGCATCGGCCTCGGCGGCACTCGGTGCGACGCAGGAAGCGCTCCGCATGGTGTCCGCCGGTTGGCCGGAACGCGGGTCGATCACGTGACCGTAGCTTCTACCGTTGTACTCGAAAGATTGATAGGTGGCAGCGGAGGTGCCGAGCGCGGAATCTTTGAGATAGACGGTACCGAGAGTGCGGGCGTCGCCGGAAGGGTGCCGAATGCTCACGCCCCAGCCGCGCAGTTCGTTCTCGGGTCTGCCGATAGCCCGCACGCTGCTGCCGCCCCCGGCGAGGAGTGCGCTGCCGATATTCCAACGGGATTGCAAGAGTTCCGCGGCGCGATCCAGCGCATAGCCTTTGCCGATGGCCCCGAGGTTGATTTCGAGGCCGGGCCGGCGGAACCGCACCGTGCGATCGCGTTCGTTCAAGATCACGTGTTTGAAGCCGGTCGCGGCGATGGCTTCCGCGAGTTCGCCGGGGGTGGGAATTCGCCCTTCGCGTTGGGTGAAGCCCCAGCATCGGCTCAAGCGACCGGCGGCCGCATCGAACGCCCCGGCGGTGTCGTTGGTGAGGATCGCACAATGTTGAAGCAACTCGAATAGCTGGGGTTCCACAGCGACCGGTTCCTCGAAGGCGGTCTCGTTCAATCGGGTGACTTCGCTTTCGCGGTAGACGGTGAGTTGATCTTCGAGGGCTTCGATGAGGTCGAGGGCGTCGTGGGCGGCGGCGAGCGCGTGCGGCGTACCCGAAGGAATGGCGATCTCGAAGGTCGTGGCCATGGCCCGACGCGAGACGCGCAACAGCGTGAGTTCGCGCATGGCTAAGACCCACCCGACGCCGCGGGTGGGCTTGGATTCGGGGATTGGTTTGCGGAAGACCCAACCCCCGCAGGGGGTGGGCTTTGGGGGGATGATTCTTTACGAGGAGTTGTCGAAAGCCCACCCGTTGCAACGGGTGGGGGCGATGGCAACCCGTCCCGGAAGGTCCACACCCAAGCCCCTTCCTTGCGGTGCCTCGCAATGTAGAAGAACGTATTCTCTTGATGCCCGCGATCCTCAATCGGCAACGCGTGGCTCCGGGTCGCCCAGAGTTTCGCTTTCCAACCGAGATCGCGGGCCACGAACCACGCGTGCCGTTTCGCGTATCCCATCCAATTGCGGGGCGAATCCTCCGGGAGTTTCGCCAGAACGTGGGCGTGCGTTGCCGACATCGCCACGGCGATCACTTCGGCGCCGAGTTGCAACAAACGATCACGCACTGCTTCCCCCACGATTTTTCGCCATGCTTCCGAGAGAATCACCGTCGCTTGGGTCATGGATGCCCGGCTGTGTTCTAATTCATCATCGTAGGTGCCCGGTGGCGGCGGGTTCTTGTAATCGCCTTCGATATGTTCGCGGTGATGGCGGGTGCGAAAGCCGCGTGGGTCACCGTGGAGCCAAGCGCCGTAAGTATGGGCGGTCATGTGGAACCAGTGTGCTTCCGCTACCATGCTCACTCCTCGTTCAAGCCCCACCAGTTGCAACGGGTGGCTTTTGAATAGTTTCGCCGATAACCCCACCCGTTGCAACGGGTGGGCTTTCACATTCTTGCGCCTTACAATTCCCCTTCGCATACCCACCTTCGATAGGAACCGTTCGATGCCCGCACCCACCGCCGATATCGGTTTGATTGGCCTCGCCGTGATGGGCGAAAACCTCGTGCTCAACATGGAAAGCCGCGGTTACACCGTGGCCGTGTACAACCGTACCGTCGATAAGGTCGAGAAGTTCGTGGAAGGCCGCGGCAAGGGGAAGAAGTTCGTCGGAGCGAAGACGCCCGAAGAATTCGTGGCTTCGCTGAAGCGGCCCCGCAAGGTGATGATCCTCGTGAAGGCCGGCAACGCCGTGGATCAGGTTATCGCCCAAATCGCACCGCTGCTCGATGTCGGCGATCTCATCGTCGATGGCGGCAATACGCACTTCCCCGATACTACCCGCCGGTTGAAGGAAGCGAACGCCAAGGGGTTGCTGTACATCGGCACCGGCGTGAGCGGCGGGGAAGAAGGGGCGCTGAAAGGCCCGAGCATCATGCCCGGCGGTAACACGGAAGCGTGGCCGCTGGTGAAAGAGATCTTCCAAAGCATCTCGGCGAAGGTGAAAGATACCGACGGCAAAGAAGCCCCTTGCTGCGACTGGGTCGGGCCGGAAGGGGCCGGGCACTTCGTGAAGATGGTTCACAACGGCATCGAATACGGCGACATTCAATTGATCTGCGAAACCTACCACATGCTGAGTTCGCTGTTGGGTCACACCGCCCCGGAGCTCGCCAAGGTATTCGATACCTGGAACAAGGGCCGGCTCGACAGCTATCTCATCGAGATCACCGCGGACATCCTCGCCTTCACCGACCCGGAAACGAAGAAGCCGATGGTCGATCTGATCCTCGACACCGCGGGGCAGAAGGGCACCGGGAAATGGACCGTCGATAGCGCCACCGAACACGGCATCCCTCTGACGCTGATCGCGGAGGCCGTGTTCAGCCGCTGCCTCAGTGCGCAGAAGGCCCACCGTGTCGCCGCCAGCAAGGTACTGAAGGGGCCGAGCGCGAACTTCACCGGAGACAAGGCCCAACTCGCCGCCGACCTCGAAGCGGCGTTGTACGCCAGCAAGATCATCAGCTACGCCCAGGGCTACGATCTCATGGCGGCGCAGGCCGCCGCGAGCAAGTGGAAGCTCAACAACGGCGGCATCGCCCTGATGTGGCGCGGCGGCTGCATCATCCGCAGCAAGTTCCTCGGCAAGATCAAGGAAGCGTTCGATAAAAACCCGGAACTGCCGAACCTGCTGATGGATCCCTTCTTCGCGGAAGAGATCGCCGGGTGCCAGGACGGCTGGCGGCGCGTGGTCGCCGCGGCGGCGATGAACGGCATTCCGTTGCCGGCGATTTCGAGCGCACTGGCGTATTACGACGGCTTCCGCACGGAGCGCCTCCCGGCGAACCTGCTGCAAGCCCAGCGCGATTACTTCGGCGCCCACACTTACGAACGCATCGACAAACCCCGCGGCGAATTCTTCCACACCAACTGGACCGGCCGCGGCGGCACCACCAGCAGCAGCACCTACAACGCATAATGCTGGAACAGGCCCTGCTTTCGTTCGGGGATTCGGAATGGTACAATAAACCCGCAGCCCCAAGGAGGGTTTCAATCATGCCAGCAGAAACATTGGAAACTAACACGACCCAAGGGAGACGATCTCCCGAGTTGGAAGCTCGCCTCCAAGAAATGAAGCGAAACCAAGGGGTTATCGAATCGACCTTCGATGAAATGCTAGGCTTTGGCAAGGAATGTTTTGATAGCGATGAAGACTTCGAAGACTTCCTCCGCATCATTCGGAAAACACGGACGGAACCGGGATGAACAGCGAGATGAGACTTCTCGATACGAACATCGTTTCTTACATGTTCAACGAACATTCCCTCGCGGCCAAGTATCGATGGCACGTTGAAGGGTTCGATTGGGCGATTTCCTTTCAAAGCCTCGGCGAGCTGGAAGAGGGTGCCGATCAAAAACGGTGGGGAACCCAGAAACGACGGAGGATGAAGGAATTTCTGCGTCGGTTTACCGTCATTCATTCCGACGATCTGATTGTAAACCTCTGGGCACGTATCCGCGCCGAATGCAAGAATCAACCCATCGGCGTCGCGGACTGTTGGATCGCCGCGACCGCACTCGCTTACCAACTCGAACTCGTCACGCACAACCCAGCGGATTTCGCCGGCATCACCGGATTGACCGTTGTTTCCGAATCGCCTTGATTCCGGTTCGCCTTTAGCTCGGATATGGTAAACTCTGGGGGCCTTACCCGCAAACCACTCCCGGCGGATTGAAATGGCAAACTCTCCCAAACGCGGTTTCACGCTCATCGAATTGCTCGTGGTGATCGCCATCATCGCGATCCTCATCGGGCTGTTGTTGCCCGCGGTGCAAAAGGTTCGAGAGGCGGCCGCACGGCTGAAGTGCCAGAATAATCTGAAGCAGATGGGTATCGCCTTCCAAGCCTATTACGATGCGATGGGTTACATCCCGACAGCAGGAACGGAAGTACCCACAGGGGGTACCGACAATGCCCCGAAGAACCGCCTCGATTGGGGTTGGACATACGAAATCCTGCCTTACATCGAGCAGGCGAATCTCCAGACCGTGACGAGCAATGCCGTGGTGCGGGCGACGCCATTGCAAGTATATTCCTGCCCGGCCCGCAACGGCCCGCGGATCTTCGGCGGCAGCGCCCACAGCGATTACGCCGGCAACGGTGGCACCAATCCGAATGCCGCACCAGGGGCGCGTTGTACTGGCGCTGTGGTGCGCAGCCGTGGTTCGGACACCGGCAACGAACCGGGCGTACTCAAGTTCGGCAACATTACCGACGGTCTTTCGAACACGATCTTCGTCGGGGAGAAGATCATCAACGCGGACAAGACCTGCTGTTCGGATAACGAATCCTGGGCGGGGCCGGGCATTGATGCCGACATCATCCGCGGTTCGAGAGCCAATGGCTCATCGTGGTGGACTCCGGCCAAGGATTTCCGCGATGCCAGTGTGCCAAACGACGAGAACTACCGCTTCGGCTCGAACCATACCTCCGGCATGAATGCCGTATTCGGCGACGGCTCGGTGCGGTTCATCCGGTACAGCGTCGATCCGCGCACGTTCATGCGGGTCTGCAATCGCATGGATGGCCAAACCTTCAATCCCAACGATCTCTAACCCCGGGTGATTCATGATTCGTGCAATGGTACTGTTCGTTCCGGTTTTGGTGCTCATCGCCGGTTGCGGGGAAACGAAACCGACACCGGTACCGACCGATCCGAATTCGATCAAAATGCTGGAAGACCAGCAGAAAAAAGCGAGTCGCGGGGAGTAGTAATTGCCAGCTTCGATTGCAGAGTCTGAGAATCGGAATCGCATTATAAAGAAGTTCCCCGCATGCGTGCCATCCTGCTAAGTGCATTCTTAATCCCGGTATCCTCCGTATCGGCCGCGGGGCCGACCGCCGCGGAAATCTTCGAACAACGGATCATGCCGATCTTCAAAAGCCCGAACCCTTCGAGCTGCGTGCAGTGCCACCTCGCCGGGGTCGATCTCAAGAATTACATCCTGCCGGACGCCGAGAAAACCTTCCGCAGCCTCCGCGATCAAAAACTCATCGACTTGGAACGCCCGGACAAATCCAAGATCATTAAGCTGATCGAGAAGGGCAAAGCCGATGCGAAAGCGGCGAATGCCGTGAGCGCCAAGATTCGCAAGCTCGAACGCGATGCGTTCGTAGCGTGGATCACCGCTTGCGCCGCCGACCCCAAATTGAAGGAAGCCCCGAAGCTCGACCCGAAGGAACTCGCCAAGCCGGAACGCCCCGTGGATGTGATCTGGCACGCCCGCAAGGACAACGTGTTGGAATCGTTCGAGAAGAACGTATGGGCCTGGAGGTTCCGCTGCATGAACTGCCACACCGAAGGCACGCCGCAATCGGACAAACTGCGGAAGGAACACGGCGACCGCGTGAGTTGGGTGAAGAAAGCCGGGGCCGCCGAGACGATGGATTATCTCATGGCCACCAAATTGATCGACATCGAGAACCCCGAAAAGAGCCTACTTCTCACCAAACCCCTCGGCGAGAAGCACGGCGGCGGCATCAAGTTCGTCGTCGGCGACGACGCTTACAAAGGCTTCCGCACTTGGATCGAAGATGTCGCCGCGATTCGCAAGAACAAGTACCTCACGGCAAAAGATCTTCCCCCGGCCAACGACAGCCAACCGCTGAGATTCGGCAGCGACATCTGGCTGAAAATCACCGATTGCCCGCCGGAATGGCACGGCAAACTCCTGCAAGCCCGCATCTACCCGTGGGACGCCAACCGCAGCATGTGGGAAGATTTCCCCATCGCGGTGTCCGATCGACCCGTGAACGGAAAGATGAAGCTGTGGCAGCACAACCTCACGCTGCTCTCGGCGAAGAACCTCGAACGAGCCGAGGAATTTCGGAAGGGGGCCGCGCTACCGGAAGGGAAGTACCTGGTGAAGATGTACGTCGATGCCGAGGAGAAGTTGGCGAAGGATTGGAAGGCAGTTCTCACCGAGAAGGAGTTTGCAGGGCAGATCGAGGTGCAGTCGGCGTGGAAGCCGGGTTACGGCAGCATGACCGCGGTGACGCCCCCTGCGAAAAAGTGAGCGTGAGTGCCGGTTCCTTCTCTGGATTCGCCGCTTTGTGCTACGATTGCAATCGAGCCGGGCCTAGCCGTAATCCGGCCAAAAGCATCATGAGGGCTTCGTAGTCCACCGGCTTAACCATGTGAGCGTCGAACCCGGCTGCATGGGACTTTTGGCGATCTTCTTCCTGTCCCCACCCGGTCAGGGCGATCAGCACCATCCCATTTCCACAGGGCTGTTCCCGGATCTTGCGGCAAGCGTCGTAGCCGTTCAACTTCGGCAAGCCGATGTCGAGCAGTACCACATCGGGCTTGAACGCCGCCGCCGCTTCGACTGCCTCTAACCCGTCGAAGGCTGTGTGCGTCTTGTGGCCGGTCAGTTCCAATAACGCCGCCAACGAGGTGGCCGAGTCCTTGTTGTCATCGACCACGAGGATGCGACGGGAGAATGAGGTCTTCGGTTTGCTGATCATCGGCTCCGCCGGCAGCGGTTCAGGCGGTTCAACTATGATCGGCAAACGCACTACGAATTCACTGCCCTTGCCGACACCGGCACTGTGGGCTTCCACCGTGCCGTCGTGCATCTCCACCAGGCTTTTCACGAGCGTCAGGCCGATCCCCAACCCACTGACCGAACGCTCCAGCGAAGTATCGATCTGCACGAACATCTCGAAGATGCAAGGAAGTTGATCGATGGCGATGCCGATGCCGTTGTCCCGCAGTCGGATCACCGCTCGGTTGCCCTCGCGCTGTAGGGTGAGGGACATCTGGCCGCCATTGTCGGTGTACTTACAGGCGTTATTGAGGAGATTGCCCAACACTTGAGCGAGCCGGGTGGGGTCGGCGTTCACGAATATCGGTTCCGGCGGCAACGAGACGGTCAGTTCATGTTTCATACTGTTGCATTGCGGCCGGATGGCTTCGACAGCGTGGTGGATCGCGGAGGACAATTCGATCCGCTCCCTGCGAAGCTCGATCTTTCCGCGGCTGATGCGGCTCACATCGAGAAGGTCGTCCACCAACCGTACCATCTGGTCGACCTGCCGCTCCATCATCGCGGACGCCGTTTGGATCGCTT
>JBBQWA010000202.1:0-8199 GCA_038211045.1 Gemmatales bacterium | reverse complement strand
CCGAGGCTCACCTGCCCTTTCTTGGTCGTGCGGACGTCGATGCTTTCTTCGGTCGTTTCGAGGTGGATCCCTGCGAATTGATACACGAGGAGTTGGTTGATCTTCGCATCGAGTTCCGCGGCCGCGAAGTTCTTGGCGATGTGCTTCTTGGTGTCGTAGTAGCTGAATTGCCAGTGTGGCTCACCGCGGAGCATCAGCGGTCGCACGAGCACGCGCACCCACGAGCAGGGGATTTTCGACCGTGGCGTTCCGCCGAAGGTGGCCCGGCGGAAGCCGGGATGGAGCAGGGTCGTGCGGACAATTTCGGGGAGGTTCATCGGGTTGTTGTACGCAACCTCAACCCACCCGACGCCGCGGGTGGGCTTCTTGATTCACACATCTTTCTTGCGATAACCGATCAAACCGATGGTCGCACCGAGTACGGCGATGCCGAGGAGCATGCCCGAGACTTTCGCCACCTGCCAAGTGTCGTAGTTGCCCCGGAGCATCGAACGCATGCGGGCGAACACGAAGTTCGGCGTGGGGAACGGATCGGGGAGGAAGCTCGAAAGCAAGATGATGCCGTAGAGAAGCAACCAGAATAGGGTGATCGCCAGCACGGTGCCGTTGGCGAGTGCCCCGACCGTGACGCCCCAAGCGATGACTGCCGCGAGTGCGGCCACGGCAATCACCGTGACGGCGGCACCCCCGGCCAAAGTGAGATCGGGATCGAGCAAGTAGTGGTAACTCGCCAAGATGATGGCGCAGAGTCCGGCGAAGGCCAGGGAGATCGCTACGGTGCGGGCGTGCCACTTCGCCAAGAAATACTGGTAGCGGCTGATGCCCCGGCAGTGGATCGCATCGGCGACGGTGTTGCGTTCGGAACTCACTGCGCTCACGGAAAGCAATGCCACGAGGGCGAGTGTGGCCACGGCCACGCCGCGGAATAGGTCGCCGGTTTGCATCGAGGCCGATTGCACGAGCCCGGCTTCGCGGTGGATGCCGACCTTGTACAAGCCGTAACCGGTGGCTGCGGCCAGCGTGAGGATGACCCAGAGCCGGAAGACCCAACTGGTGGTGGTTTGGCGCAGGTCGGTTTGCAGCACCGCCCAGTACGGCAGCAGCCGGTTGAAGCGAATCTTGCGGGTGGCGGTGGCATCCATGGTTCAATCTTTCAGAGCCGGAAGCGTCAGCGACGGTCGGGCAAGAAGCACCCGTCGCTGACGCTTCAGCCTCGGATTGTTACGCCGCTTCGGCCGGTTGGTAGAGCCGCGTGAAGCCCTTCTGGTCTTCCTTCTCCATCAAATCGAGGTACGCCTGCTCCGTCTGCATCCCGATACTGCGGACGCTGATGAGCGACACCTTGTTATCGCAGAGCGTTTGGAACACCATCGCCATCACGCCGGTGTTGGAAACATCGTCCGAGAGTTTCATTTCCAAACGCCGTTGTCGGAGCGTCGCGGAAAGCACTTCCTTCATTGTGCGCACTTGTTGGATACTCTTGGCGATGCTCTTTTGATCGCCGTCGAGATCGAGTTCGTAGTGGTTCTTGCGGATGCGCCCCTTCAACTCTTGAAGGCTATCGTGGAAGATCAGGTGCCCTTTGTTCAGCACGGCGGCGTGGTTGCACACTTCATCCACGTCGGTCAGGTTGTGACTGCAGAGGATCAGCGATTTATCCGCGGCCAACTGTTTGATCAATTCTAGCACACTGCGGCGAGCTTCGATATCCAAGCCGTGGGTCGGTTCGTCCCAGATCAAGAGATCCGGTTCGTTGATGAGGCTGGCGGCCACGGCGAGGCGGGCGTTCTGGCCGGGGGTGAAGTTGGCGATCGGATCGCCGGAATGGTGAAGCAGTTCCACGGCCCGGATCAAGCTGGCCAGCTTGGGCTTCCGCTCGTTCGCCGGCATGCCGAAAAGCCGGCCGATGTAATCGAGGTACGAGATCGGCGTCATCCCTTTGGGGAACTGCGGGTTCGTGGGGATATATCCGATGCGACGGCGAAGGTCGGCGGCGTTGGGGTGCATCACCTTGCCGAAGACTTTCGCCCAACCGGCGGTGGGGGAATGCAAGCCCAGCACCAGCCGCAGGAACGTGGTTTTGCCCGCACCGTTGGGGCCGAGCAAGCCGAGGACTTGCCCGCGCTCCACACTCACGGAGACATCGTTCAGAGCGATTTGTCGGTTCTGGTAGATCTTCGTCAGGTGCGAAGTTTCCACCACCAGTTCCGAGGCTTCAGCGGCCACGGCCACCCCATGAATTCTCGAACCGGGAAGATGGGCAAACGGCGCAAGCGGCGCCGCCCGATTCACCCACCGGTGCTTTCCTAGTATCGAACCGCCGGGGCGGGTGCCTTCGATGATTCTCCCGAATCGCGCGGAATCGAGTAACATGATGGCATGCCTAACACGCCCCGCGTCCTCGTACTGTTCAACGAACCGGTTCTCCCGCTCGATCACCCCGATTCCGGGGCCGAAACGGACGTTCTGTACTCCGTGAAGATCGTCCGCGAAAGCCTCACGGCCGAAGGGATACCCAACGAAGAATACGGCTTCGTCCACGATGTGGCGAAGCTGCTCGCCCGCTTGGAACGCAGGGATTTCGATGTCGTTTTCAACCTGTACGAAGGCTCCGCCGATCGTTCGATCACCGAGGTGTATTGCACCGGGTTACTCGAATGGTTGCGGATTCCGTACACGGGATGCTCCTCCGGCACGCTGGCCTTAGCCCGCAACAAAGTGATGGCGAAGCGATTGTTCGCCGGGTCGGGCATTCGCACCCCGGAGTTCGTGGTCGTCGAAGATGCGAACGTGGAAACGAACCCGCTCGGCACTTGGCCGATCATCATCAAACCGGCGAGCGAAGATGCCAGTATCGGCATCGATCAAGGCTCGGTGGTTACGAACGACGAAGCCTTGCGGGAACGGGTGCGGTTCGTGATCGAAAAATACGGTGGCTCGGCGCTCGTGGAACGGTTCATCGCGGGCCGAGAAATTCAAGTATCGATGGTCGATGCCGCGGGCACCGGAAAGCCCGTCGCCTTGCCACTCGCCGAGATCGCCTTCAAGGCACCGCCGGGGGGCAAAACGTTTTGGCCCGTGTACACCTACACCGCCAAGTGGGATGAAAAGAGCGAAGAGTACGAGGCGGCGCCGGTGAACGTGGGGGTCGAACTTCCCCCGGCCATCGCCGCCGAGGTCGAACGCACGTGCCAGCGTGTGTACAAAATCCTCGATGCCCGCGATTTCGCCCGCATCGATCTGCGCGTGGCCGAGTCCGGCGAAGTGTACGTGCTCGAGTTGAACCCCAACCCGTCGATCACGAGCGTGATGCTCGATTCTGGCTTGCCCGCCATCGGCGTGAGCTACAACCGGTTCGTGGCCGCACTCGTGGAGAACGCCGCGAAGCGGGGTGGGTAACCCCAGCGATGCCGACGTTCACGAGCCTTTGCCGACGAAACAGAACAGGTGTTCCATCCCGCGGATGTACAGCTTGCCGTCGCTGGCGGCGGGGCTGGCGTACACGCCTTCGCCGAGTTGCGAGGCGCTCGCTTCTTCCAAGCCGCTCGGGCTGGCTTTGAACGCCTTGGCGGTTCCATCTTCCGCGATGGCAAAGATCGTATCCCCCACGAGCATCGGCGAAGCGCTCACGCCCTTGGAAAAGAGGCGTTCGTACCACACGATCTTGCCGGTCTTCGCGTCTTGGCACCCGGCGAAGCCGGTATCGTTCACCCAGTAGATGTGGCTATCCTTCGCGAGCATGCTGGGAACGTAGGGGGTCTTATCCTTTTCCCGGAGTTCCCACGCGGTGTTCTTCGCGCTCATGTCCCCTTTGCCTTCGGCTTTCACCGCTACCATGTAGCGGCCGCTGCCCCCTTCGCCGAAGTAGGTCACGATGTTGCCGCCCGCGAGGATCGGCTGACCGATGGCCCGCAGCGGCTTGCCCGCCGTCCACTTCACGGCGTAGCTCCAAATCACCTTCCCGGTTTTGGGGTCGTAACTATCGACGGTCGTGGTGGTGCCGAGGATCAAGCTGGCGCCTTGTCCGGGTGCGCCGAGAACGAACGGGGTGGTGTAGCTGGCGCGTTCGATCTTGCGGGGTTGGCTCCATTTTTGTTCGCCGGTCTTGGCGTCGAAGGCGACGAGTTTTGCACTCACGTCGTCGTCGAAGTTCAGGTACACCATGCCGTCGAACACCATCGGCGAGTGCCCGGCTCCGTGCTGGCCGCTGAATTTGTTGATCGGCTTCGACCAGAGTTCCTTGCCGGTGAAATCGAAGGCCATTAGGGAAATCGCGGTGCCGTCCCACACGGAAACGAACACGCGTTCGCCGTCGCTGGCCGGGGTGCTGGAAGCGCCGCTATTCTTCTTGTGCATCTTCTGCTTCTGCCCGGCCACTTGCTTCGACCAGAGTTCTTTGCCAGTCTTGGCGTCGATACACAGGAGCAACCGACCGGTTTCATCGGGCGTGGACGTTTGCAGGAAGATCTTATCTTTCACTACGATGGGCGAGCCGTGGCCGACGCCGGGGATCTTCAGTTTCCAGGCGAGGTTCTCTTTGAGGGTGAACTGGAGCGGAGTTCCGGATTCCGCGACGCCGCTGCCGTTGCTGCCGCGGAACCTGGCCCAATCGGCTGCCGTGGCACTGGCGAATAAAAGCGAGGTTGCGAAGAAACCGGCGGTGAGTCGGCGGAGAATCATGGCGAAGTGCTCTCGACGGTGGTGAGGGGGGCTAGGGAGATTATGGCAGAAATCGGACGCAGGCGGGAGCGAATTCCCAACAGACTCAGCGGAACAAATCCGCTACGGCGCACTGAAACCCGGGCAATTCAGGTTCCCCGGAAATCCCGTGCGAACGATTGAACATGACCGGATCGGCACCCGGCTTGTACACCGTAACTGTGTGCTCTTCCGGATCGATGCTCCAGACCACTGGCACGCCGTATTTCAGGTAGCTCTTCAATTTCGCCCGGCGCGCTTCGTTCGAGGTGTACGGAGACAAGATTTCGACCGCGAGCGTGGGAGCGCCGATATACATCCGGCTTTCCGTTTCGGCGTCCGCCACGTCCGGCGGCACCACGGCCACGTCGATGCCGACAACGCACCGCGGCTTCTCCGAGAGGATGAATCCCGCTTCGCCCGAGGAGACTTCCCCGCGCGGCTCCGGCCGCGTGTCGAGCCAATTGCCTAGGATCTTGGCCACCCGCGCTTCTGTGCCAGCGTGGTATTTGCTCCGCCTTGTCATTTCGTCTCCTTCTTCCCAAAGGACATCGTCGAGCAACATCCGCTCGACTCCATCGTCGGGCAGGGCGAGGAATTCCTCGATCGTCATCGTCCGCTTCCGGGGCATCGTCGCTAGGCTCATTGGTCATCCTCCGTCGTTGATGGGATTCTACAGCGCCCGCTCCGTTGCATCTATGCGTACTCGTCCGTAGCCTTTCCCCATGAAACCTTGGATCGCACCGCCCGGCACCGTCGGGCTCATCTTCGATTGCGACGGCACCCTCGCGGACACCATGCCGATCCACTACCTCGCGTGGGTGAAAATCCTCGGCGAGCACGGCATCCCCTTCCCCGAGGATCGCTTCTACTCCCTCGGCGGTATGCCCACGTCGAAGATTATCCAACTCCTCAGCGACGAACTCGGCATTGTCGTTCACGATCTCGAAGCGTTGGTGCAGGCGAAAGAAGCCTCGTACGTGGAATTCATGCACGAAGTGACGATCATCGAACCGGTCGCGGCCATCGCCCGCGAGAACCGCGGCAAGCTGCCGCAAGCCGTGGCCAGCGGCGGCTACCGCGCCGTGATCCAACAGACATTGCAGCAGGTCGGGATCGCCGACTGGTTCGATGCGCTCGTGTGCGCCGAGGATACCGAGAAGCACAAGCCGGAGCCGGACGTGTTCCTCGAAGCGGCCCGGCGGTTGAACATCGATCCGGCGAAGTGCGTTGTGTTCGAAGACACCGACCTCGGCATGGAAGCGGCCCGCCGTGCGGGCATGTTCGGCGTGGACGTTCGCAGGGAATTCGGCGTGGGGCCGAAGCTATGATCGCTCGTTGGATATGGAAACCGTACTGGCGAGCCGGGAGCATAAGCGACCGCAGTTTGAATTGCTCCGGTCGCTTACGCTCCCGGCCCGCAAGGTGGTTGAGCGTGTGTTTGTGCGTCTTTCTCTCGTCTGTTTCACTTCGCGCTCAAGCGCCCGCCGAACTCGTCGCGTTGCAAAGCCAACTCTTAAAGGAAAAGGTTCGCGGCGAAGTCGCGGAATTCGAGTTTCAACTTTACGCCCGGGCCAACACCCCAACTACTACCTCGAATCGTCCACCCGAAGAGTTGGCGAAAGCCATCGCGGCGGAGCTTGAACGGCAATACGCCGTGATTCGCACCAGTGCCCCCGGCGCGCCGGACACCACCACCGGCAAAGATTGGCAAGTCGCCCAAGCCCGGTACGAAGCGATGTGGAATCGTCGGATCGCCTTCGAGAAGGAAATCGAAATCCGCGAGGAAGCCGAAGGCTTCAACTGGGCCACGAAATCGGAAGCGCCGTTTCAATTCGGCATCGCCGGTGGGTTGGTTCTCGCCGCGTGCTTCATCGTCGGTGGGATTTGCTTGCGGATCGCCGCGAAGGAATCGCGGTTGGAACGCCGTCGGGCACGGCGGGCACGCGGGCTAATCGCTTCAATGCTTATCGGAATGACATTGATTCCGGCGAGCGGTTGCGGCGATCGCAGGATCGAATCGCACGCTCGGATGCAAAGGCAGGAATTGGACGCGGAGCTTCAAAAGGCGAAGGCGCACGCCGATGCTACGATGGCTTCCGCCGATGCCGCGAGAGAAAAGCTGATCGAACGATGGATCGCAACGATGCCAGTAGCGAACGCGGAGAGCCTGAAAACGCAGGAGCGCGATGCGCTGATGAAAGTACGCGAGACATTGATCCGTGCGAAAACCGCCGAGCGCATGGCCATCGCCGCCGAGGAAGAACGCACCGCCCTCGAAGCCGATGCGGCGGCCCTCGCAGCGCTGCGTTCCTCGAACCGCTGGCAGACCATCGCATTCACCGGTTTGCGGATCGCAGTGGGGCTGGCCCTCGGGGCGCTGGCGATTTCCCCCTGCGTTCGTTCGCATCGCCGCAAGTTCCGGCAGCAGGAGCTGGCCGCTTCCACGTGCCCGCGCTGTTTGGCCCTCGGCAAGCTCTCCGAACAACCCTCCCCATTGAAAGACGATCGTTATACCGAAGCTCGCATCGTCGAATGTAAGGCGTGCGAATACCGCTTCCGCGAAGCGTTTCCCGGGGAACCGCGGCTCTGCTTTCCCACCGTCGGCATTCGTTCCAGCGGGAAGACGCACATGCTGGCCACGGCCTACGCCGCCGCGAAAAAGGGCCAAACCCGCACGACCGCACGAATGCTCCCCGCCCCCTCACTCGGAGACGAACGTTTCAGCGTGTACATCGAACTGATCCTCAAGCAACGCGGTACCGCCGGGGCGACCGTCCACGGCCAACGCGCCGAGGATATGCCCTACCCCATCCTCTTCAACACCACCGATACCGACCGCCTCGGCAACAACAGCGTGATGCTGAACCTCTTCGATTACTCCGGCGAGATGATGAGTGAAAGCCTCGACGTCGGGTTGCTCCGCCGCCGGGCCGTGTTGATGGATGGATTCCTGTTCTTCTTCGACCCCACGCAGATGTACGGCGATACCCAAGATGGCGAAGCCACACTCTCCATCGAAGACCAGTTGAAGGCACTTTCCGATTTCGCCCACGATATGCAAGCCGGGCGGAAGTTGGAGCAAGGCGCGCGGATCGACGTTCCAGTGGCCGTTTGTCTGTCGAAGTTCGATAAAGTGGCCACGCACTCGCCGATGGGCGGGCAGGCGCTGCCGTTCTTGGAGCACATCCGCACGAATCTGAACCCGCCGGGACCGGTGAGTTTGGAACTGCTGCGCGAGCGTTCTGCCGCGGTCGAACAGATGCTGCCATTCATGCTGCCGGGGATCGATCTCGGCAAGATTCTGCGCGAACACTTCGGCAAACAATTCCTCTTCTTCCCCACCTCCGATCGCGGGTTCGCGGCTTCTGTTCCGGGGTGGAAAAGCGAAAGTGGTCACCGCCCAACGCCCGTCCCCTTCGGCGTGATGGAACCGATCCTGTGGCTTTTGCACATGCACGGCTACGAGACATTGGACAGCGCCGGTACGACGAAAACCGT
>JBBQWA010000201.1:0-8226 GCA_038211045.1 Gemmatales bacterium | reverse complement strand
CAAATTCTCCGGGCTCAACTCCCGTTCTTGCCCATCGAGCGTGACGAGCTTCTCCCCCGCTTTCGCCGGTCGCACCGCGATTGCGGGCGTTTTGCCCCCGGCGCGTTTCACCAAAGCATCGTAATCGAAGGCGTGGAGCGGTTGGCCGTGTTCCAACATCACGAAGTTCGTCACATCGACGATGTTATTGCTCGGCCGCATCCCGGCATAATGCAAGCGGGAACGCAAGGCCCGAGGCGACGGGCCGACCTTCGCATTGCGGAACAGCGTGGCGGAGTAGCGCGGGCAGAGCTTGGCATCGGCGATTGAAACTGAAACCGAATTGCCCCCCTCACCCGGTTCGTTGCGCGAACCGACCTCTTCCCGTAGGGGAGAGGTACACAGAGTGTTCCCAGTCAACGCCGCCACTTCGCGGGCGATGCCGAGCATGGAAAGGCAGCGGGCCATGTTCGGCAGCACATCGAACTCGACCACGATTTCGCCGAGGAAATCTTGCGCCGGTGTGCCGGGTGCGGGGTCGGCGTCGTCCAGAATGATAATGCCGTCGTGGTCGTCGGCGATGCCGAGTTCGAAGTTGGACATGCACATGGCATCGTTCATGATGCCGCGGAGTGCCTTCGGCTCCAGGGTGAACACGGCCTTGTTGCCGTCTTTATCGGTGTAGTAGTAGCGGCTGCCGCGGAGGCCGAGGATCACTTTCATGCCGCTTTGGCCGGGGGCGATATTCGGCGCCCCGGTCACCACCGTTTTCGGTTCGGCGGCTCCGTAATCGACCGTTACGAGTTTCAACTTGTCCGCATCGGGGTGCTTCTCGATCTTCAGCACCTTCGCCAGAACGATCTTATCCGCATCCCAATGAAGCCCGGCATCGGCCGGCTTCACCGACAATCCGATCGGGCAGTTCACCCCGAAAAGTTGAACCCCGGAAGATTCCAGCCCGGCGAGCGTGAGTCGTTCCACGAGTTCTGCCGGGTTCGCCGGGAGATCGACATATTCCTTCAACCATGAAAGCGGTACGCGCATGAGAAGCCCCGGAAGAGAACGATGCCACCATGCTAGAAGCCGGAGCGAGCCGCGACAGGGTTCGCACGGGGGCGAATTGTGGATATGATGATTGGAATTCCCTACGAGGGCGATTATGCCGTTCGGTTTCAGTTGGGTCGATTCGCCGAGGTTGGCAGCGCTTTCTTTCCCCGATGCGGAAGATTTGCGTTGGCTGCGCCGCAATGGCATCGACATCGTAATGACGCTGACCGAAGAACCGCTGCCCCGGCAGTGGGTGAACGAAGCGGGCATTCTCGCGGTGCACCTGCCGGTGCGGGATATGCAAGCCCCGAGCGTGGAACAATTGGAAGCGGCCATCGAAACGATCGAGAACGCCAAGGCCTCGGGTATGGCGGTGGCGGTGCATTGCATGGCGGGGATCGGCCGCACCGGTACGGTGCTCGCGGCCTACTTCGTGAATGAAGGCCTTTCCGCCGAAGAGGCGATCCACAAGATCCGTTCATTGCGGCCCGGTTCCGTGGAAACTCAGGGCCAAGAACGGGCGATTTCCGAGTTCGCCGAACGCCGCCGAAAAGATTCTTGAATCGCTTGGCGGTTTTCATCCGCCCCCCGTTACTCAGAGCGTATCGGAAACATTTCCCATTCACTCTCCACGAGTGGTTCACGTCTCGGAGGATTCCCCATGTTCGGTCGCATCGCGGTCTCATTGATGGTCGCCGGGTTGGCAATGTTCGTGACGGTGGCCCTCGCGGCACCACCCCAAGGCGACGGCGGAAAAGGCGGCCCACCCCAAGGTGAAGGCCAAGGCAAGGGTGGCCCCGGCGGAATGAAAGGCGATGGCCAAGGCAAGCGAGGCCCCGGCGGAATGAAGGGCGACGGCCAAGGCAAAGGCGGCCCCGGCGGAGTGAAAGGCGACGGCCACGGTAAGGGCGGCCCAGGTGGAATGAAAGGCGACGGCCAAGGCAAAGGCGGCCCCGGCGGAGTGAAGGGCGACGGCCAAGGCAAGCGCGGCTTCCCCGGCAAGGGTGGCCCGAAAGGCCCACCGCCGATGGAACAGCAAAATAACTAAGCGAACGGCGATTGAATTCCTCCACCCTCTCCCGGTTCGCTGCGCGAACCACCCCTCTCCCTCAACAAGGGGAGAGGGTTGATACCGATCGCCGCCAAATGGATTTTCTCCCTCGAAAGCCCCCGACCCCGTCGGGGGCTTCTTCGTTTCCCTACACCAACACGAACCGTTCCGCTCGGGGAAACGTTGTGTTTGCAATCACAGGATGGGGCCACGCGACTCCACCGACCATCGAATCGAGTGCCGAGTTGGAACGCCGACTCGGGTTGGCGGAAGGCTGGGTTCTCCAACGGCTCGGCGTGCGCCAACGCAGGCTGGCCGGGGCGGAGCAAGCCACTTCCGATCTCGCCGTGGAAGCTGGCGAGAACGCGCTTCGCCATTGCGAACCGGTTCGTTCCCAACATGGCCTGCTGATTCTCGCCACGAGTACCCCCGATCATCCGCTGCCGCCCACGGCACCGCTGGTCGCCCATCGCCTCGGCCTCGGCGATTGGGGTGCGATCGATCTCGCCGGGGCTTGCAGCGGCTTCGTGTACGCTCTGGCATTGGCGAGATCGTTCCCCGGCCCGGTACTCGTTATCGCAGCGAATGTGCTGAGCCGACGGGTGAATCCGAAGGATGCGGGAACCTCGGCGCTCTTCGCCGATGGGGCCGGGGCACTGCGACTGGCTCCGGGCGGTAACGCCATCCGCAGTGTTTTTCTAGGCTCCGATGGTGGTCGCTACGAAGCGATTCGCGTGCCCGCCGGGGGAAGCCGCTTGCCCTTAACGAACGAGTTAATGTCAGAAGGACAACAGTTCATGCAAATGGCCCGCGGGCCGGAAGTGTTCCGCGCGGCGGTTCTGGCAATGGTGGAAAGCGGCGAACGCGCATTGAACTCGGCCGGATTGGAAATCGCAGAAATCGATTGGTGGATCCCGCACCAAGCGAATGCCCGGTTGATTGCCGAAGCCGGGAAGCGGCTGGGCATCCCGCCCGAACGCACAGTGAATATCCTTGCCGAGTGGGGGAATTCCTCGGCAGCATCGATACCCACGGCTATTTCGATCGCCGCGGACGACGGTCGTTTGCAACGCGGTCAGAAAATTTTGCTCACCGCTGCGGGCGCGGGGATGATCCAAGCGGGCATGGTTATCGAATGGTAGATCGAATCGCCGAGGCGATCCGTTCCAACGAAAGATCGCTCGTGCAATACGGCGGCATCGCGTATAACACGTTCCCCAACGGCCTGAGCAACACGCCTTCTTCCAATGCGGAACGTCGCATGGCGGCGCCGACCTCGGCCAAGTACCCGCCCTCGGCTTCCACATCGATCGCAACGATGCTCCCGAGGATGCGAACGCCCGGCAGGTGCCCCAACGATCGTAGCCAGAATGTTTCGATCCGTTCGACGTTGCGTTTCCATTCTCCCGTTCGCATATTCTTCAGATTCTTCGCCGCGACGGCGCAAGCGAGCGGGTAGGCGGTGAACGAATGCCCGTGGAAGAAGGTCTTCGTTCGATCCGCAGTTTGAAAGTGATCGACTACGTGCGGGGCAATCAGCGTGGCCGCGAGAGGCATGATTCCCCCGGTGAGGGTCTTCCCGGCGCAGAGGAAATCGGGGGCGATCCCGGCCTGTTCGTGTGCCCAGAATGTGCCGGTGCGGCCTCCGCCGGTCATCACTTCATCGGCAATGAAGTAAACGCCGCGTTCGTGGCAGACGTCAAAAATCGCCCGTAATTCTTGTGGAGAATGCATCCGCATTCCGCCCGCGCCTTGCACCAGCGGTTCGAGGATGACCGCCGCGACTTGATCCGGATGTTGATCCAACACGTCGGCGAGGGCCGTTGCCGAAACCGGGACACGCAGCGTGCGGAACAGCAGCGGATCGAACTTGGCGAAGAAGAGCGGATCGCGGCCCGCGGCCATCGCCCCGAAGGTGTCGCCGTGGTAGCCGTTCTCGAAGCCGACGAAGAGCGTACGCTGCGGTTCGCCGCGATGGCACCACACTTGGTAGGCCATCTTCAATGCAACTTCGACTGCCGTACTTCCGTTATCGGAATAGAAGACCTTTCCAGCGGGCATGGGCGAAGATTCCAACAGAAGCTCGGCGGCTTCCACCGCAGGCTCGTGCGTAATCCCGGCGAACATCACATGATCGAATTTCGCCATCGCTTGCCGGAGGGCGTTCATCAACGGCGGATGGCGGTGCCCGTGTTGGATCGTCCACCACGAGGAGATGCCGTCGATGATGCGGCGGCCGTCGGCGAGTTCGAGAAATTCGGCCAGGGCTCCAACGATTTCCAAGGGGTCGTCGGCCCCCACGAGCGGCGTGTAGGGGTGCCAAATTGCAGCGCGATCGCGCTCGATGGAATTGGCGGAGGCTGAAGCGCCAGCGAGGAGATGCCACTTCTTCGCTAACGCTTCAGCCTCCGAAATCACATCGCACCCGCTGAATTTCGCAATCTCCTGCTCCGCGTATTCGTCGCGTTCGCCCATCAGAACGATGGCCGCAGGTTGCAACCCGTGCTCGCGCAGGCCGGCGCAGGCCTGCAACGTTCTGCCAATCGCCCCCACAGTCGATAGCGTGACGAGCACAATGGGCCAACCCAACGCGACGAGCAGTTCCGCTTGAAGCACGCTTGGGCCGAACGGGGAAAGTGGGCTGCCGAAGGTTTCTAGCACGATGGGCTTCTCGCACACCGGGATCGCGGCGAGAACGTCTGCGATGCTCGGCATCGCCACGCCGGCCCTCTTCGCGGCCAACGTCGGAGCGATGGCTTCCCCCAATTGCAACAGCGGATCGAACACCGTGGCCCCCGGCACCGCAGCCCGAACCTTGGCGGTATCGGATTCCCCCGTTTCCACAGGCTTCCAGTAGGCGTAACCGTCCGCATGGGCCTTCAGCCATTCGATGCAGAACCACGTTTTGCCCGCATCGGTATCGGTACCGCAGACGACGAAACCGTTCATGCCATCACCTCGCGGATCGCGGATGCCAGTGCTTCGATTTGTTCGAGCGAATGATCCGCATGAATCGAGATGCGCAGGCGGGCGGTGCTTTCGGGTACGGTGGGCGGCCGCACGGCACGCACGTCGAAGCCCTTGGATTGCAGGCGTTCCGCAGCTACGGTGGCTTTGGCATCATCACCGAGGATGATGGGAACGATTGGGGAGTGGATGCTTGAGCGAGGGGTTTGGAGGCAATCTCGAAATCGCTCGCAATTCGCTTGGAGCTTCGCACGCCCTTCCACATCCCCCGCCACGCGATCCAACATCGCCAGCCACCATTCGCCGACGGCAGGAGGCAACGCTGTTGTGAAAATGAAATGTCGACAGCGATTCACGAGCCAGTCCTTCAACTTTTGCGAACCGACGATGTACGCCCCCGGCACGCCAAGGGCCTTGCCGCCGGTGTGCATCGTGGCGAAGAGCCTCCCTCCGCACGATGTGCGGCGGCTTTCTGTGAGTCCCGTTCCCCGTTCGCCGTAGCACCCGGTGGCGTGGGCTTCATCGAGAATCAGATGGGCACCGTAACGTTCGGCGAGTCCGTTCAATCCCGCGAGGTCGGGGGAATCCCCATCCATGCTGAACAGCGTTTCCGTGACGATGAACAATTCCTGCTCGGTTTTTCGCTTGGCTGCGGCGGCGCGCAGGCCTTCTTCGAGATGGTTCAGGTCATTGTGTTTGAACTTGAAAGGCTTCACCCCGGCGAGGCGGAGGCCATCGCCGATGCAGGCGTGGTTCAGCCGATCCGATGCAACCCAGTCGCGTGGGCCGATGATCGTCGAGAGCAAGCCTTCATTTGCGGCGTAGCCTGATGTGAACACCAACGCGGCTTCGGTACCGTGCCAACGGGCGAGTTGCGCTTCGACTTCATCCCAGATCGGATGGTTGCCGCGGAGTAATCGAGAAGCGGCGCCGCTCGTCGAGAGTGTGGACGGCGGAAGGGCAACGGCGCGGCCTCCCCCGTAGCCGAGGTAGTCGTTCGAGGCGAAGTCGATCCCGGCGGGAGCCTGCAACCGGCGGAAGCGGCCCTGCTCGCGCAGTTGCGAAAGCGTTCGTTCCCAGCGTTCTTGAAGGCTCACGGCGCCACCAACACCCCTGGCTCTGGCAATCCGATGGCGCGGAAGAATGCGGCATCGGCGCTCACGCTCGGGTTCGGGGCTGTTAGGAGCGTGTCGCCGTAGAAGACCGAATCGGCCCCAGCGAGGAAGCAGAGCAATTGCAACTCGCCGCTCATGCGGTCGCGGCCGGCGCTGAGCCGCACGCGCGCGGTCGGGAAGGCGATTCGCGTCGTGGCGACGAGCCGCACCAACTCGAAGGAATCGACCTTCGGGGCCATCGCTAGCGGCGTGCCGCTCTGCGGCATGAGGCAGTTGATCGGCACGCTCTCGGGAGGGATCGGCAAAGCCGAGAGTTCCGAAAGCATACTCAAACGGTCATCCACGGTTTCGCCCAGCCCGACGATCCCACCGGAGCAGACGCTGATTCCCGCCGCACCCACGGCCTTCAGGGTGTTGATGCGGTCGTCGTAATTGCGGGTGCTCACGATCTCGGGGTAGTGCCGGCGGGAGGTATCGAGGTTGTGATTGTACGCGGTGAGGCCGGCGTCCTTCAAACGCTTGGCTTGGCTATCTGTCACCATGCCGAGGGTCACGCAGGCTTCCATGTCCAAGCCGCGTACCACCTTCACCATGTCGAGCACTCGGTCGAACTCCGGGCCGTCCTTCGGCGAGCGCCACGCGGCGCCCATGCAGAAGCGGGTGGCCCCGGAAGCCTTGGCTTGCTCGGCCTTCTCCCTCACCTCGGCCACGGAGAGCAACGGCACCCGTTCCACGGGGGAATCGTAGTGGGCGCTCTGGCTGCAGTAGGTGCAATCCTCGGGGCAGCCGCCCGTTTTGATGCTGAGCAGGGCACAGCGTTGAACGTCCCCGTGGCCGCCGCGGTGCTCTTTGTGAACGGCTGCGGCGCGGAGGATCAGTTCCGGCAGGGGTTGATTGTAGATTTCGCGGAGGGCGTCGAGAGTATGCATGGGGAAGATGATACCGAGTGAATGGGGATGGGAAAGTGCCCCCTCACCCCCAACCCCTCACCCGCAGCGGGGAGAGGGGAGCCAGCATTACTTCGCCGGTAGGAACTGCACAGCATCGACAACCACATAGCCGTCGGCGTTCTTGTTCGAGATCGTCACGGTGCCGGACTTGCCCTCAGCGAACTTGAACGAACCCAACGATGCAAAGCCGTTTTCGCCATCCGGCTTCTTCCGCTGGTTCACCTTCACTACCTTCGTGCCCTCGCTGTGAACGATCGTCACTTCGACGTTCGTGGCGCGGTTGGCGTTCGGTGAGTAGCTCATGCGTACTTCGTAAGTGCCTGCGGCCGGCAAATCGGGTTTGAACTTAGCACTCTGTGGAACAGGATTGATTCCCGTGTACTGATCGTGCCGGTATGCACGGCCTACGAATGGGCCGTTGCTGATACTGATCGAATCGAAGCCCTTCAGTTCGGCGTCGTCGTCGTCGATGACAACGCCATTCAGTTTCTTCGGGTCGATCCCGTCGCCACTTTGCCCTTTGCCGCCTTTAGCGATTTCCAGCACCTGCTTGTCGTCGAGCAAGCGCTTGGAAAGCTTGGCGTAGTCCACCTTCTGCACGGAAATCTTATCGTCGATGGCGAAGGCGGCCGCGGTCGCGGCACTTTGCCCCAGCACCATGAACACCGGTTCCATGCGGATCGAACCGTAAGCGATGTGCGAGCTGCTCACGCACACCGGCACGATCAGGTTCGGGCACTCGGCTTCCTTCGGCACGAGGCTCTTGTACGAGATCATGTACGGGCCGCCGGGTGAAACTTGCACATCCCCCTCGTTCTGCACGAAGCCTTTGTCCGTCACATAGCGCGTGGTGTTGTGCGAATCCATGTTGTAGCTGCCCATGCCCACCGATTCCGGCGTTACGCGCTTGCGCCGGCAATCGGCTTCGGTGTGCACGTACTCGCCGAGCATGCGGCGGGCCTCCCGCACGTAGATTTGGTGCCCCCAGTTACCGCTATCGGTGAACTCGTCTAATGTCAGGCCCCACTTGGCGTACACATCGCGCACACTCTTGGGTACGCGTTCGTGGTTCTGGAGCGTCCACATCAAGCCCTGCTGGTAGTCGCGGTGGTCGGCG
>JBBQWA010000200.1:0-8282 GCA_038211045.1 Gemmatales bacterium | reverse complement strand
ACCTCGGAGTTTCCTCATGCGTTCGACGTCTCTCCCGCGAAAAGCGTTCTTGGCGGCTGCGTTGGGCTTGGCCGGTTGCGGAAAATCGCCTTCGGAAACGAAAGCCATTGCGAAGCCCGCCCCCGCGCCGACGACCGCGGCAGAGATTTCGACGCCCGCTCCGACGATCGCCGCAGCGGTACCCGAGGTGCCGCACGCCGGTGCCTCGTTCCTTCCCGCGGCTGGCACCGTGCCCCCACCGATGCCGGTGGCTGAAGTGATCCCCGCCCCCGCCCCGGTTCCTCAACCCGTACCCCAGCCAGTTCCACAACCGGTTCCTCAACCCGTACCCCAGCCAGTTCCACCGCCTCCGACCGAACCGGCGCCGACGCCACTCCAAACGACACCCGAACCGAAAACCCCGGCGAAGCCGATCGAATACCTCACCCAGATCGATGGCAAGAACCTTGATGCGTGGATCCGAGACATCACATACAACTCTTCCAATTTGCAACCCAATCTGGCCGACCCCCAATCGCGGGAGATCGCCATCAAGGTGTTGCCGAGCTTCGGCCCGAGCGCCCGCAGGCCGGCATTGAAGCCGCTGATTACCGTCGTCGATTTCGACCCCGATCCGGGCGTGCGCCAAGCGGCGATCACGGTCATCAGCAACATGGGTTACGAAGAAGATGCCAAGGATAAGGGCACGCTCATGGCGAGGGACGCCGTGAAGTCGATCCAATCCCGGCTGGCGAAAACGGCCTCGGGCAGCGCCGAACGGCTCACCTGCGTGCGTTCCTTGGCGAGCTTCGGTTCCGATGCGGCCGGTTCGGCGAAGAGTTTGAAAGATATTTGCCGGGATTCTTCGTACGAAACTCGCATCGCCATTGCGAATGCCTTGGGCCGCATCGGCATGGCGCCGGACGATAACGCCGAGGCCAACAAAGAAGCGGCCATGGCGCTCTTAGATTTCATGATCGTCGATGTGTGCGCTTCCGTGCGGATGGAAACGATTCAATCGTTGCTCACACTCGGGCCGCCGAAATCGAAAACCGCCGGGGAATACGCCAAAGCCATCGAGCCGTACCTGAAAGCGGTCGGCGCTCGGATCAAACCGGAAACGGGCAAAGTCGGTGAGAAAGATCGGAACGTGCTGTGCTGGCTGTTGCTGCTGCAAGTGATGTACGACGGCGGCACATTGGATGCGAACGTGGCCCGACTAGCGAGCTACTTGAAAACCCCGGAAGGCCCGAACGCGGCCAACCTGCGAATGAACGCGCTGAATTCGTTGTCCGTATTGGGAACCAAAGCGGTCGGGGCACTCGACGTGATTCTGGATGCCCTCGATTACGAGGATCCGTACCTCGTGGCCGCGGCGATCACTTGCCTCGCGCCCATGGGCACCGCGGCCGTCCGTGCCTTGCCGAAGTTGGAGGCGATTGCGAACGGCTCGAAAGATCCGCCCAAACCCAAGGATGCCCCGAAGGATTGGAAGCCCGATCCGATGCTGCGGAACTTGGCCAAGGAAGCCATCGACTACGTGAAGGGAATCAAAAAGATCGGCATGCCCGAACCGAAAGATGCGCCGAAGAAGTGAAATGGGCGGGAAGATTTCAGCCACAGAGAACACAGAGAACACAGAGGGGGGAAAGACGATCTCGAACGAAGTGTATTCTGATCTTCTCTGTGACTTCCGTGTTCTCTGTGGCGCATTCTGAGTCCTGAATCATGTTCACACGAACTGTTTGCCGATGGTGAAGAGCAGTCCAGCGAGCAGCGTGGTTGCGGGTAGGGTGATGATCCACGCCAGTAGGATTTTCCGCGCGGTACCCATCTGCACACCCGATCCGTTGGCCGCCATCGTCCCGGCCACACCGCTGGAAAGGATTTGCGTCGTGCTCACGGGCGCATGCAACCGGTCGGCGGAGAAGATTGTAATCGCGGCGATCGTCTCGGCGGCGGCCCCTTGGGCGTAGGTGAGATGCGTCTTGCCGATCTTCTCCGCGACGGTGAACATGATCCGCTTGTAGCCGTAGGTCGTGCCGATGCCGAGCGCGAGCGCGGTTCCGATCACGACCCACAGTGGGATGTGCTGGATGGGGGCGTTCATCGCCCCTTGGATGTCCTTGTCCGCCTTCTGCGCTTTCGCGCTTCGGCTGAGCCGGAAAATCGCTTGCCGCACCTTCCATCGTTCGTCGGGCGGGTTGATCTCTTCAAACTTCGTGATGCCCTCGAGTGCGGTACCGAGGAACGCGACGTCTCCGGCCGGATCGGGCGTCAGTTCCGTCGGCTTGAGGTCGAGCTCCAGCACCTTGGGCAGGGTCTCGCGCAACCTCGAGACTTTCTCCGTGCTGTGAGCATCGAGCGCGTAGTGGAAGGGAAGGAACCCGATGAGAACGAGCAGCAGCAACCCCATTCCTTTTTGGCCGTCGTTCGACCCGTGGGCGAAACTCACGCCGCCGCAGGTCGCAATGAGCACGCCGCGGATCCAGCGGGGCGGCTTGCCGTCGGGCGGCGGGGGAACGTACAACTCGGGATCGCGGATCGTTTTCTTCAACGCGAGCAGCAGTGCGCCGGAAAAGATGAAGCCGATGATCGGCGAGATGAACAAGAAAACGAAGGTTTCAGTCGCTTTCGACCAGTTCACTCCGGCTATGCCATTCCCGGAGAGGAGGCTGTTCGCCAAACCGACACCGAGGATACTGCCGATGAGCGTGTGCGAACTGGAAACGGGCAACCCGATATACCAAGTGCCGAGATTCCACGCGACTCCCGCAATCAGCAGCGATAGCACGCTCACCAACGCTTCCAGCGAGTTCGCATTCACGAGCAAATCGACCGGCAGTAGATCGACAATGCCGAAGGCGACCGCCCCCCCTAACACCGTGACCGTAATTAACGCGCCGAGGAAGTTCATGATGCCGCTGTAGATTACAGCCGGTGTCGGCGTGAGCGTGCGCGTGTAGATCACCGTGGTGACGGCGTTGGCGGTATCGTGGAAGCCGTTGATGAACTCGAACGCGAACGCGATGGCCAACGCCAACGCGAACATGATTAACGGGCCTGTTCCCAGTTGGCCGACGGCATCCAAGAAAGACATGCGAAACTCGCGGAGCGGGGGGAGGCGTACTGCAAAGGTAGGAACTCTTCGGGGGGCACTGCCACCGGAAAGCGGATTTCTTTTCACCGCTGGTGGTCGCTCGTACAGGTACCCGGGCCGTAGAATGAGTTCATTACCCGATCCCTCGCCGAGCTCCGGTTTGCTTACCTCTCCGCTTTATCCGTTCGCCCCCAGCACCTTCGACCGCCACGGCCTCGCCATGAGCTACCTCGACGAGGGCCAAGGCGAAACCATCGTCATGCTCCACGGCAACCCCACGTGGAGCTTCTACTGGCGCAACCTCGTGCTGGCCCTGCGGGAAACCCACCGCTGCATCGTGCCCGATCACCTTGGCATGGGCAATTCCGCCAAGCCGACCGCCGACCAATACGATTTCTCCTTGAAAAGCCGGATCGACGACTTGGAAGCACTCCTCGAACACCTCGGCGTCCGCGAGAACATCACGCTGGTAATGCAGGATTGGGGCGGAATGATCGGCATGGGTTACGCCAGCCGGCACCCGGATCGCATCAAGCGGATCGTGGCCACGAACACCGGTTGCACCCGGCTGCCGAAATCGAAACCCTTCCCAACCAGCCTCCGGATGGGGCGAAACACCTGGCTCGGCCGTTGGCTGATCCTGAAGCGGAACTACTTCTGCAAGAAGGCCGCGGTGTGGTGCGTGAAGAAAGCCCCGCTCCCGGCCGATGTGAAAGCGATGTACCTCGCCCCGTACGACACCCCGGCCCACCGGCTCGCTGTACTGAAGTTCGTGCAAACGATCCCGCTCTCGCCCAAAGATGCCGGGTATGAGGTGGTCGTGGGCATCGAGGAATCGCTAAAGCAGTTTGCGAACGTGCCGACGCTGTTGCTCTGGGGGATGAAGGATTTCGTCTTCGACGAACACTTCCTGAAGGAATGGCAGCGACACTTCCCGCACGCCGAGACACGCACCTTCCCGGACGCCGGGCACTATTTGTTGGAAGACGAGACGAACGCGGTCATCGGTGCAGTGAAGGGATTTCTGGCGAAGGTGTGATAGAATATCATTGAATACTCGGAGGAAATGCGATGGCCGTCACTCTGGAACTGCCACCTGAACTGGAAAAAGGGTTGCGGGATGAAACGCCAGACCTGGAGCGGGAGGCAATGATCTCTTTCGCTCTGGATTTGTTCCGGCGGGAGAAGATCACACTCCACGAGTTCGGTACGATGCTGGGAATGACCCGCATGGCTGCGGATGCATTTCTCGCCCGCCGTGGGGAGTATGCCCAGACGGCCACAATGGAAGACATGGAATCCGACTACCAGTACCTGATCGGACAGTTTTCGGAGCGTGGACGATGATTGTTGTCTCCGACACTTCGCCCCTGATCGCCCTGAGAAAAATCGACTCGCTGACCGTCCTTCCAGCACTCTTCAAGACGGTGATCGTACCCTCCGTGGTCGCCAATGAACTCGCACGGGGTACCGATAAGGATGGTGGTATCGACTTCCTCGCCGAGAATCCATGGATAACGATCCGCGACCCTCACGTTGACCCCGGCGAGGGAAGCTTGGGAGCTGGCGAGATCGCTGGGATCGCGCTGGCAATGGAAGTTCACCCCTTTTTCCTCCTGATCGACGATCGGGCGGGCCGTAAAGCGGCGGAAGAAATTCGTATACGTTCGATCGGAACGGTGGGTGTCTTGGAACTCGCCGCAATCAATGGCCTTGTCGATCTCGCAACTGCTTTCGAATTGCTCAAACAAACCGATTTCCGGGTTTCCAAGCCATTTCTTGAAGGGCGCCTCAAGCTGTTCCATACCCGTCAATCCGTTGGAAGCGCATCGTGAGTGCTTCCCTCAACGTCGCCTCGCACTTGGCCCGCATGGCTGCGGAGCAACCGGAGACCCCGGCGGTTCACCTTCCCATCGGCAGCGTGAATCCGAACGGCCCATCACCGCACCGCACCCTCACATTCGCCGAACTGAACGCCAAGGCGGACGCCTACGCGGCGGGGTTGGAATCGCTGGGGATCACCCGTGGCGTTCGCACAGTGCTGATGGTACCGCCAGGCGAAGAGTTCTTCGCGCTGACGTTCGCCTTGTTCAAAGTGATGGCCGTGCCAGTGTTGATCGACCCCGGTATGGGCATCAAGAACCTAAAGAAGTGTTTGGCGGAAGCGGAACCCGCCGCGTTCATCGGCATACCCAAAGCCCACCTCGCCCGGCGATTGTTCGGCTGGGGCAAGCGCACCATCCGAACGACGGTGAACGTTGGAAGCTGGCGATTCTTCTGCACCGCATGCACGAAGCAATTTCAAAATCCAAGCCCACCCCCTGCGGGGGGTGGGATTGTTCAAGCCGATGATCCCGCTGCGATCCTCTTCACCAGCGGCAGCACCGGCATCGCCAAGGGGGCCGAGTATACCCACGGCATCTTCGCCGCGCAGGTGGAGATGTTGAAGCAAACCTACGGCATCCAACCCGGTGAAATCGACTTCTGCACCTTCCCTCTCTTTGCCCTGTTCGGCCCGGCCCTCGGCATGACCTGCGTTGTGCCCGACATGGACGCCAGCAAACCGGCGACTATCAACCCGAAGAAAGCACTCAGCCAGATCCAGCAATTCGGCGTGACGAACCTCTTCGGCAGCCCCGCGGTGATTCGGAACCTTTCCACACTCGCCGACGGATCGGGCTTCGCCACCGTAAAGCGCGTCATCTCTGCGGGGGCGCCGGCGAACGCGGCTGTGCTGGAACGCTTCGTCAAGCTGCTCCCCCCCGGCGTGAAGGTCTTCACCCCCTACGGTGCGACCGAGGCGCTGCCCGTCGCCAACATCGGCAGCGATGAAATCCTGAACGAAACGCGGGCACTGACCGAACAGGGCAAGGGCGTCTGCATCGGCAGGCCGGTGGCGAGAATCGAAGTTTCGATCATTCGCATCAGCGACGAACCGATCGCGGAATGGGACGACTCGTTGAAGGTGCTGCCGGGCGAAATCGGCGAGTTCGTCGTCCGCGGCCCGGTGGTCACGAAGCGTTACTTCCACCGCGACGACGCCACCAAGCTGGCGAAGATCATCGATCCGCGCACTGGCGAAGTGCTGCACCGCATGGGCGATGTCGGCTACTTCGATGAGAAGGGACGCATGTGGTTCTGCGGACGGAAGAGCCATCGTGTGGTCACCAAAGATGGGACGCTGTTCACGGACATGGTCGAACCTGTGTTTAATACTGTGGAAGGTGTGGCGAGAACGGCACTTGTTGGCGTAAAGCAAGCGGGCGTTGTCGTGCCTGCGATTTGTTTTGAACATTTTCGCGAAAGCCCGACGCCTAACAAAATGAAGCTTGCACTACTTGAGCAAGCACAGCAGTCTGAACATACACGTCGAATCGAAGTGTTCTTGTATCACCCCGGTGGGTTCCCCGTCGATGTGCGGCACAACTCGAAAATCTTCCGCGAGAAGCTCGCCGTGTGGGCGGCGAAGCAACTCCAATAAACCTGCCCCACGATGCAAAGGATGAAACACGATTAATACAGTATTTTTGTTCCAATCGTGTTTATTCGTTTGAATCGTGCGGCCCAAGATGGCGGGAGTATAGATGATCGCACTCGTGACTGGTGGAGGCGGCTTCCTCGGCGGGCCATCGTGCGGCGGTTGCTAGTCCGCGGCAATACCGTACGTTCGCTACCCGTTTCCGCTACCCCTGGCTCGACGACCTCGGCGTTTCCCAAATCCTTGGCGATCTCTCCAAGCCGGACGACGTGACGAAGGCGATGGAAGGCGTCGATCTCGTCTTCCATGTCGCGGCCAAGGCCGGCGTCTGGGGGCGATATTCCGATTACTACGCGACCAACGTCACGGGAACCGAGAACATCATCGCGGCATGCTTGAAGCACGGCGTGAAGAAGCTCGTCTTCACCAGTACGCCCAGCGTGGTTCACAGTGGGGGCGATCTCGAAGGGGTCAACGAAAGCACGCCGTACCCGGATCACTTCGAGGCGTCGTACCCGGAAACGAAAGCGATCGCCGAGAAGGCGGTGCTGGCCGCGAACGGCCCGCAGCTCGCCACGGTCGCACTGCGGCCGCACCTGATCTGGGGGCCGGGCGATCCGCACCTGATTCCGCGTGTGCTCCGCCGGGCCAAGGAAGGCCGACTCCGACGCATCGGCAAACGAGATGTGAAAGTGGACGTGACTTACATCGACAACGCTGCCCAGGCGCACATGCTCGCGGCGGACAAGTTGGAAATCGGTTCGCCCATCGCAGGCAAAGCGTACTTCATCAGCGATGGCGAACCGGTCGTGCTTTGGGACTTCCTCAACCGCATCTTGAAGGACAATGGCCTACCGCCCGTGACGAAGAGTGTGCCGGTGGGCTTGGCGAAGTTCGCCGGGTGGGCGCTAGAGACGCTGTACAAGATTCTGTGGTTGCCGGGCGAACCGTCGATGACGCGCTTCGTGGCGAACCAACTCAGCACCAGCCACTGGTACGACATCTCGGCGGCGAAACGCGATTTAGGCTATGTGCCGTTGGTGAGTACCGAGCAGGGATTGATGAGTTTGACCGCCAAGGCGCCAAGACGCCAAGAAGAACAGGATTTGAAATGACGCCTTGGCGGTTAGTCAATCTTACTTCTTTGGAACAGCAAACTCGACCTTTTTGATTCCCTGCAAGTATTCCAGCACCTTCTCAGAGTCCTTGCCGCCCATGCGGGCGTGCATGTGCAGGCCGATACCGTGGGGGCCTTTGGCGTCGATCAGTTTGGGTTGCAATTTCAAGAACGCTTGAACGATCTCGAGTTGGCCGAGCATGGTGAAGGTGAAGATATCCGCACGGGCGCCCTTCTCGATGAGGAACTCCGCGACGTCTCGGCTGCCGATGTGCGAGGCGCCGCCGAGGGCGGTTTCCCAATCGCCGCCGCCCCAATCGACCGCGGCGTTCAATAGGGCCGGTTCGATCTCCAACAGCTTTTTGACCATGTCGAGGTCGCCGTGGCCGAACATTACGAAGTCTTGGACGAGTTCGCGGTTGATCTGCGGCTTCTTCCAACCCGGTTGAAACTTGGGGCGTTCGTAATCGCCCGTGAACGGCGCTTCGACCGGTTTGCGGATTTCGGGCTTGGCCGGATCGGCGGCTTCGGCGGTGCTCATAATAAGTGCTCCAACAGTGGCGGCGGCGAATTCTCGCCGGGAAGGTGCGGTCATGGGAATGTGCTCC
>JBBQWA010000199.1:0-8447 GCA_038211045.1 Gemmatales bacterium | reverse complement strand
AGTGGTTTCCTGAGCCGAGCGTTCCGCACTGCTGGCTTCCGCGCTGGATGGCGTGCTTGGACACTTCGTCCGGGTCGGCTCCGTCGATGCGGCCGTTGGCTTCGGTGTGATCCAAATCCTGAAGCACGCCGAGTTCGCGTTCGATCACGAAACTTGGCCCCTCCGCCAGTATTCGCTTGGTCTCGGTTTCGTCGAACTTGTACTTCCCGGTGCGGCCAACCCCGGCGGGCACAGTGTGGAACAGCGCCTTGATGAGTCCACGAAGGTGGGGCGACACATCGTCGAGGAACAGGTTCGTCTTGATGAGGCGGACGCCGCAGTTGATGTCGTAGCCGACGCCGCCGGGGGAAATGACTCCTCCTTCCGCGGGATCAGTAGCGCACACGCCGCCGATGCAGAAACCGTAGCCCCAGTGGATGTCCGGCATGGCGAGGCTCGCCATCTGGATTCCGGGCAGCGTGGCGACGTTCGCTACCTGTTCGCACGCTTGGTCGTGGCGCAACGTCTCGATCATCTTCTCGCTGGCGAAGATGAGGCCATCGACGCGCATATCCGGCCGGAAGCTCTTCGGAATCCGGTAGCAGCAGGCATCGACCTTTTCGAGCGGCCCGCTGAAAGTACCCTTCGCCATGGTTTCTCCTTGTGCCACATTTAGCCCCCGGTGCGGCTCACCTTCGGTGCCCCTTTTCATCGGGGGCTAAATCCACATCCTGTTCAAATATCCACGATCACTTCGGCGAGCCAACCGCCTTCGTGCGGTTCGACCTTCAACTCGTGGTAAGTGATCGCCTTCACTTCGCGGATCAGTTCGTGCTTCCCGGCATCGAGCGGTTCGCCCCAAGCGGTACCGATCAGGCCGTCGTCGTTCACATGAACTTTGAACTTGGAAAACAGCATGCAATCCTGATCGGCCAGCCGTAAAAGTTCCCGCAACCAATCGAAGAGCAGGTATTCGCGGTCGCTTCCAGTGAGGGCAACTTCGACCGATTGGTTCGGCTTCACCGCCGATAATTCCACGATGGCCTCGAACAGGCACTCCGCCGCCTCCGCGAAGAGCGTATCGAGATCGGCTGCTGTGGCTCGCAGCCCCAGGTCGGCGGTGTGTTCGAAGTGTTCGTGCATGATGCAAGTCTACCGGATTTTGAAAGCGGAGGGACATCATCCCTCCGTGTGCGAATTTCAAGGGGACACCGTCCCACCGCTTTTGGTACCATTCACCCCACCCACCTTTTCGCAGGAGCACTCCGTGACTTCGAGAAGGGGCAAGCCGACAAGTTCACCGCCCCGCACGCGCTCACGGTCGATTCGAAGGGCAACCTATACGTTCTCGAATGGGTGCCGTACGGCCGCGTGCGGAAGTTCACGAAGACGGTTTGAACAAGTGTTTGCCACAGAGACACAGAGGACTCAGAGAAGAATAACAGGAATTTGATTTAGTCTCGTTTTCTTCTCTGAGTGCTCAGTGCCTCTGTGGCGTAAAACCTTTCATCTATCTGGAGCGAATCGTGTTCGCAGAACTTCCTTCAATGACCCTCTTCACCGGGGGCTTATAATCAGGGTTGAAGCACTCTTACAACTTTGCGTTTCATCATATCTTAATCGTTTACATTCGCCGCGATTCATGGCCTAATCGTCGCACCCCTCCAAGCGATCCCGGAATCCGGAACCTATGCGTCCCATGCAAACACCCCTCCCGGCGCCTTCCCACAAGAAGCGCGGCTTCCCATTCTTCCCGTTGATTGCCGCGGTGGCCACGCTCGGCTTATTCGGGGCCGCACCCGCCGGAGAAACCAAAGGGTACGAGTGGGAACCCTTCGGGTTCTTGCTCAGTTCGCAGTACGACGCGGCGGAGAAAATCGGCTTGATCGTGTCGCTCGTGATCGCCATCGTCGGATTGGTGTATGCTTTCCGTTTGATGAAGCAGGTGTACGCGGCCCCCACCGGAACCTCGGCGATGCAAGCCGTGGCCAAAGCTGTGCGCGACGGGGCCAACGCGTATTTGTACCGCCAGTTCAAAGTGGTCTTCGTGCTTCTGATTGTGCTCACGACGCTCATCATCGTTTCGAAATGGCCTTGGCAACTCGGCATCACCCATGAAACGCGGGCCGAGCGCATCGCCGTGACTATCGGTCGCGGTGTGGCCTTCCTCATGGGCGCGGTGTTCAGTGCGTCGGTCGGTTTCATCGGCATGCGGCTCGCCACGGCGGGGAACCTGCGAGTTGCGGAAGCGGCGAAAACCAGCTTCGGCGATGCCATGCGATTGGCCTACCGTACCGGCACCGTCACCGGCATGTTCACTTGCGGCCTCGGCCTCCTCGGCGGCACGCTCATTCTCTTGTTCTTCGGCGAACTCGCTTACGAAACACTGCTCGGTTTCGGCTTCGGCGGTTCGCTGCTCGCACTCTTCATGCGCGTCGGCGGCGGCATCTACACCAAGGCGGCGGACGTCGGCGCCGACCTCGTGGGGAAAGTCGAGAAGGACATTCCCGAAGACGACCCCCGCAACGCTGCGACCATCGCCGACAACGTCGGCGATAACGTCGGTGACTGTGCCGGCATGGCGGCCGACGTATTCGAGAGCTACGCCGTCACGATGGTCGCCGCCGTGATCTTGGGTTTCGCCGCCATGGGCTACAAGGGGATGGTCTTCCCGTTGCTCGTGATGGCCGTGGGCGTCATCAGCAGCATGATTAGCACGGCGCTGGTGGGGAAGGGGATTACCACCGGCAACGCCACAATCGCGATGAAAAGCATCAACATGGGCTTTTGGCGTTCGGCGGCGATCAGCATCGTCGGCTTCATGCTCCTCGGCTTCATTTACCTTCGCTACGACGCCCCTTACATCGTCGGCGTTGCGATTGACAGAGGGATGTACTCGGAGAAGGGGTTCCGCTCCCTCTTGGATTTGCCCCCGATCGAAGGATTTGTGGCCGAAGCCGCGGGCAAGCCGGATTCTTCCGACCGCGTTAGGAACGAACCGATCCGCGATGCCGCCCGTTCGCAAACGCAACAAAAGTGGCGAAGTATGACCCGCGAAGAGAAAGAACGGATTTGCCGGGAGCGGTTGGACGTCACATCCAGCCAAAGCGATTCGCCCAGCGTAGTTGAGGTCGCTCGTCGGAAGTACGCCCAATTGAAGGAAGGTTTGGATATGTCTGCAGCCTTCTGCTGCTTCATCGGCATCCTATTGGCCGTGGCCCTCAATCGCTGCACCGAATACTGGACGAGCACCGACTATTCGCCTGTGAAGGATGTTGTGAAGGCCTGCCGCACGGGGCACGCCACGAACATCATCAGCGGCTTGGCACTCGGCCTCGAAAGTTCCGTCTGGGCCGTGCTCATCATCGCCACGGCGATCCTCGGTTCGGTGATGGTTTACACCCACACGGGCAACCTCCTCTTCATCGCCTACGGCGTGGCGATGTGCGGCATCGGCATGCTCACCCTCACCGGCGACACCATCAGTATGGATGTGTTCGGCCCCATCGCCGACAACGCCAATGGCATCGGCGAAATGGCTTTCAACCGCGACGACAAAGGCCGCGAGTTACCCGAAGGCCACCCGGATCGCATGCCCGAGAAGCTCACGAAAGACACCCGGCAGATCTTGGCCGACCTCGACGCCGTGGGGAACACCACCAAAGCCATCACGAAGGGCATTGCCATCGGCTCGGCGGTGATCGCGGCGGTGAGCCTGTTCGCCAGTTTCATCGCGGTGCTGGTGACGGGTGCGGAGGAGAAGATTGGCCAACTCACGATGGACGACTTCGCTCGCGGTTCCTCCAAACTCACGGTCGCCGATCCGTATGTGTTCATCGGCATGTTACTGGGCGGGGCAGTTCCGTTCCTGTTCAGCGCCATGACCATCCGGGCGGTCGGCCGTGCGGCATCCCTGATCGTGAACGAATGCCGCAAACAATTCCGCGATCCCGCCATTATGGCCTACGAAAAGGCGCCGGATTACGGTCGCGTCGTGGCGATCTGCACGGCCACGGCTCAGAAGGAACTGATCGGGCCGGGGTTGCTAGCCATCGGCACTCCGTTGGTGGTGGGTTTCCTGCTGGGGCCGTTCGCCTTGGGTGGCTTCCTCGCCGGGATGATCGTATGCGGGCAGTTGCTCGCGGTGTTCATGTCGAATGCGGGCGGCGCGTGGGATAACGCCAAGAAGATGGTGGAAGATGAACCGAAGACCTCCCTCGGTGGCAAAGGTTCCGAGAAGCACAAGGCGGCCGTCACGGGAGACACCGTCGGCGATCCGTTGAAGGATACCGCCGGCCCGGCGATCAACCCGCTCATCAAGGTGATGAACATGGTGAGCCTGCTGGCTCTCCCGCTCGTGATTCAGCACAATCTAAAGGATACGCTCACGAACGGTTCGCAAGGCTGGCCAATCGGTTTAGCCGTCACGCTCGTGTCGGGCTTGGCCGTGGCTTGGGCGTGGTGGCAATCCAAACACGAAACGGCCGACATGATAGAAATGGATGAAGAGTTGGAGAAGGAAGCGGATCCAAAGTGATGAGCGAGGGGTGCGGCAAAATTTCTGGCGGTTGTCCCCCCCGTCATTCCAATGGGAATTTGAACCCATTTGTGCCCCCGCACCCAGAGCACAAACCCCCAGCCAAAGATCGAACGCTTCCAACCTATTGGTAACACTTTACGGCAGATGCATCGCTCAAGCCGACTTTTGTGCCCTCAGTTCCGCCCACCTACCCCTCCCCGGGCACAATCGCAGCAACTGTCGAGCAATTCGACGGCAAATCATGAAATATCGACAAATTGCAAAAGCCACCCGCCCCATGGCCAGAACGGCTGGGGGGAGTTCCAGAAAAATTTGCCAGACCCTGAGCGAGGAAGGTTGAAAATCCGAGCCGGAAGCGTCAGCGACGATTGCACCCACCGTCGCTGACGCTTCCAGCTCACAAATCACTCATTGTGCCGTGGTCTTCTGGGCATCGAGGATTTCTTGCAACGTCAATTGGCCGCTCACGCCGCCACTCGGCACGGTGAAGAAGACGCTGACTTGCCGGGGGTCGAGCTTGCCTTTGAATTGGTACACCCGTGGCACCGGCACTCCGTTCGGCTCGTTCGGGGTACTCACCATCCAACGGGCGCCGTTCTCTTGGAGTTCGTACAGGCTCAACTTGCCCGTCACTTGATCGTACTTCACCATTGATACTTCCGGTCGACCGACCCGAACCCGCGGATTCGGTGTGCGACCGCTCGGTTGGCTTTCCGTGTGGGCATCGGCGTGGCCACGATCCGTGGCATTCGATTGCGGTTCCGAATTGCATCCGGCCACACCGGCGATACCAATGAGAACGAGGCTGCGCATCCTTGTGAGCATCATGCTTCCCTCCAGGAAGTGGAGATTGTGAATGGCGAGAGAAGCCATCGCACTTCCTCTATCTTAACACGATTTTCTCCTCCTGCGGGGATTTCTTCACTCGGAGTGGGAAGGCTACCTTCCTCGACGCGTTTCCCGTATGCTCGAATCCACCGCCGTTCGCAACTTCCCGAGGCCGATTCGCGATGCTTCGCCTAAACCGAATTCCCCGTTACGCTCTGATCGTCGGTTGCATCTCCGCGTGTATTCCCGAAGCCCGAAGCCAACCTAAAGCCGTGCCGCCCTCAGTTCCCGCGAACTACCCGATACTCACGACCCCCGCGAGTCTGGGGGCCGCTCCCGGCAGCACACTCGAAATCGTACTCACCGGTGCGAATCTCACGAATGCAACGGCGGTGGCGGCATCGTTCCCGTGCAAAGCTTCGATTGTGGAACCCACCCAAGACGCGACCAAGCTTAAAGTGAAGTTCGAGGTACCTAAAGATACGCCCATCGGCATGTATTACTTCCGCGTCGCGACCGAAGCCGGGCCATCGAACTTGCGGCCTTTCCTCGTCGATACGCTGCCGATTGTGGCTGAAAAAGAGGGCAACACCAAGAAGGATATGCCGCAGGCGGTGAAAATCCCCTGCGTCATTTCTGGCACAGCCAGCGCGGAAGCCGGGGACTTCTTCAAATTCCAAGTGAATGCCGGGCAAACCCTCACGCTGGAATCGTTGGGCCGCCGCATCGGTTCGCCCATCGATCCGGTGCTGATCGTCTACGACGCCAAAGGGAATGAACTACCGGGGCTGTGGGCCGACGATACCCCCGGCTTGCAAACCGATGCCCGCATCACGCATGCCTTCCCGATCGCCGGGGAATTCATCGTGGAAATCCGCGATACCACCTACCGAGGCGGGGCGGATTACGCCTACCGCCTTCGCATCGGCGAGTTTGCCGGGCCGACTTCGGCGTTCCCAGTGGCCATCGAACGCGGCAAGAAAACCGAGATCGGTTTCGCCGGGCCGAAATCCGAAACCCTCGGCCGGTTAACCATGAAAGCAGGCCCGAGTGCGGAAGTGATCTGCGCGATTCCGCCGGGGAAATTGCCCGGTTGGCCACTACCGGTGCGGGTTTCGGAGCACCCGGAACTCCTAGAACAAGAGCCGAACAATACTGCCAAACAGGCGAACACGCTTACGCTGCCCGGTGGCATCTCCGCGAAGTTCGCCGAAAAGAACGATATCGACTTCTTCAAGTTCGCGGGGAAGAAAGGGCAGAAGGTGATCGTACAGGCACTTTCGTACGAATTGAACCTGCCCACGGAGGTTTACGTTCGCATACTCGATTCCCAAGGCAAAGAGCTGATGAAATCGGACCCGCAAACTGCGGGCGTTCGCTTGGAATACACGCCCACGGCGGACGGTGACTTATTCATCGCATGCGAACAGAACAACTACGCCTTCGGCTCGAACGAGATTTATCATTTGAGTGTGAAACCGGCGTCGCCCGATTTCAGCGTTGCACTCGGCTCGGATCGCTTCGATCTTCCCCTCGGCGGCGTCGCGCCGATTCCGATTTCCGCAGTCACGCGAACGAACGGCTTCAACGGCCCGATCGAATTGGCGTATAGAACCTCGAAGATCACCATTCCCGCCGGTGCTACCCCTACTGCCGTCGCTCCGTTTTGGTTCCCGATACTCGCCGATAAGAACGCCGAACTCGGGATGGAATTCGGAACTGTGACCGCCACAGCGACGATCGATGGCAAAGTCGTTTCCCACCCCGCGAGTACGCTCGATATCGCCAAAGCCGCGTTGGGGAACATGCCGAGCCCGCCTGTGGAATTCGCCTCCGCCATCGCAGTGGCGATTGTTCCTGCCGCGAAATTTCAGTTGGAACTCGTCATCGAGAAACCCGAAGTCTCTGTGGGTGGCTCGTTGAAAGGTAAAATTCGTGCGAAACGCTCCGACGAGGTCGATGGTGAAATCGTTCTCGCGGCGGTGAGCTTGCCCGCGGCCGTGACCGCGAAGTTCAATCCGATCCCCAAGGGAAAGTCCGAGGCGGAAGTAGAATTGACATTCCCCGCCGGAGTGAGCATCGGAGCGAGCAGCATTATCGTCCGCGGCACCAGCAAGGTCAAAGGGAAGGAGCAGAGTGCCGTGGCGTTGCCGGTGGATGTGAAAGTGACGGACACGGCGAAGAAATCGGAACCGAAGAAGAAGTAAACGTCATGCGAACAAGCCGGCGACCGAACAGCTGAAATCGGGGAATACCTCGGGCAGCGTGAGTGTGCCCGATTCCGGGATCGTTTCGATTTCGCCTTCCGCATGGTAGCGTTTGATCGATTTCGTGGCCGGGTCGAGAACGAGTACCACTTCGACGCCCGCATCCAAATAATCTTGAACCTTCACCAACACCTCGGGCCAAGAATCGCTCGGCGATTTCACTTCGGCGACCAACTCGGGCATCATTGGTGCCGCCAAATATGTTTGGGGAACCTCGGCTTCGACCGGCAGTTTCGTGTAACTCAGGAACGCGCAATCAGCACCCCGAACCTTGTTCGCCTTCACGCGGATGAAAGTGTCGTTGTTGAACACACGACCTAGCTTGCGATCCTCGACAAACACTGTGAGTCGGACACACAATTTGTTGCCAACGTAGCCGTGTTCGGCGAACGGCATGGGATACCTCACCACGTGACCATCGACCAAATCGACACGGCTTTCATCGCCGTGCCGTTCCATGAACTCGTCAGCCGTGAGCAGTTTGGTGGGCGGTGGTGCGAGCGTTCCGGTTGCCATGCGTTGCCTCCATTTCCGTGGTTGAATCATATCCGATCCCGATCCGAAAACGCAAGCATACTCACCAGTACATCTGCACGCTGGGCTTGATGACCAACTCCGGAACGCTCACTCGGGCGGGCAGGCTGGCAACGAACAGGATCGCCTCGGCCACATCCTCCGCTTTCAGAATCGTTGCCCGTTGTTCCTCGCTCACCGGTTTGGGCCGGGCTGCGAGAATCGGCGTATCGATCTCGCCGGGGTAGATGTTGCTGACGCGGATGCCGCTATCTTTCTCTTCGTTCGAGAGCACCAAGCCCAAGCCGCCCATGCCGAAC
>JBBQWA010000198.1:0-8450 GCA_038211045.1 Gemmatales bacterium | reverse complement strand
GACCGTCGGCCAGCCATGCCGGGCGTTCGCCCGGGTTTGCCCACATCCGCGCACTCGACCACAGCCACTGTTCCGCCTTCCGCACCAGCTTCGCCCGCACCGGATTGCGTTCCACGTATTTCAGCACCGTGAGCAGGTGTTCGTCCGATTGGATCGGGAACGATTTGAACCGCCCCTGCCAGACGTGCCCGCTCCGGTTGCACCACGAGGTGGAAGTGGCTGGGCATCCGGCAGTAGCCGAATACCGGCATCGGCACTTCGATGCCCCCTCCATTCGTTAACCTTTCCCTACGATAACGAATCCCTTCGGCTTTGGCATCCAGATCTCGTATGCGGTAATCAATCGCGCGGGGTGGCGAACTCGTCGGTATGATGGATTCCGAAGGCCGGGGAAATTCGAATGCTGCGAATCGCCATTCTACTCATCGTACCATCGATCGCGTTTGCCCAAGAACCCGAGGCGATTCTCGATGCCCATTGCCACCGCTGCCACGGGGAAGCCGGGGCCAACGAGGGCGGTTTTAATTTCATCCTCGATTTCCCCAAGCTTGCAACCCGAGGGAAAATCGTGCCCGGCGAACCGCTCAACTCCCCGCTGATGCAACGGATCGTGAAAGGCACCATGCCGCCGCCGGGTGAACCGAAATTGAACCCCGACGAGATCGCCGCTTTGAAGAAATGGATCGCCGCCGGAAAAGGATTCGACACACCCAAGCCTGCGAAAGTCGTTTCGACTGCCGACCTTCAGCAAATCGTTCTGAACGACCTCGAAACCCTCGACCGCCGTAGCCGGAGGTTTCAACGCTACTTCACACTGGCGCACTTCGCCAATGCGGGCCTCGGCAGCGACGAACTCCAAACCCATCGCAACGCCTTGAACAAGCTCGTGAACTCGCTGAGTTGGCACCCAAAGATTCGCAACCCGGAAGCGGTCGATCCCGCCCGCACCATCTTCCGGATCGACCTGCGTTGGTATATGTGGGATGCGCAACTGTGGAACCGCATTTTGAACGATTACCCCTACGGCATCCTCGACGACACCGCCACGGCCCGTGCCATCATGGTGAACACCGGCACGAAGATGCCGATCATTCGCGGTGACTGGTTCACGGCCACCGCCAGCCGGGCGCCGCTCTACTACGACCTGCTGCAACTCCCCGGCAACCTCGCCGAACTCGAAAAGCAGCTTCGCATCGACGCCGCCTTGAATATCCAACAAGAGCGGGTGCAACGCACCGGCTTCAACGGTTCCGGAATCAGCCGCTTCAACCGCATCCTCGAACGCCACGATTCCGTTCACGGTGCCTACTGGCGTACCTACGATTTCGACGAACCACCGCAAAATCTCCTCGAACGCGTGGGCACGCAACCCGCGGATCGCCGTAATATCTTCGCGTTCCCGTTGGGGCCAGGGCAGGTCGAGAACACCTTCACCCACGTTGGGGGCGAGGCGATCTTCGCTTTGCCGAATGGCCTGCACGGTTACATTCTCGTCAATGCGATCAACGGGCGAATCGATAAAGGGCCGGTCGCCATCGTGAGCGATCCGAAACGGCCCGATCGCGCCGTGGAAGCGGGAGTGAGTTGCATGGGCTGCCACGTGACGGGCATTCTCCCCAAGGCGGATCAAGTGCGTGCCCACGCGGAGAAGAACGCCAAGGCGTTCAGCCGGGTGGAACTCGAACTGGTGAAAGCGCTCTATCCGCCTTCGGATGGGCTTTTGAAAGTGATGCAAGCGGATGCCGATGCCTACACCGCCGCCGTGGCCAAAACCGGGGCGAAGGTGAGCAAGTACGAAGCGGTTAGCACGATGACGCTACGCCACGAAGCCGATCTCGATCTCGCACTCGCCGCGGCGGAAGCAGGGTTGCCCCCCGAGGCATTCCGCATCCAAATCGAATCGAGCGATGCCCTTCGCCAAAGCCTCGGGGCGTTGCGCGTTCCCGGCGGCACCATCTCCAGGCAAATCTGGGTGCAGAACTTTGGCGAACTCGTGCGAACGTTGAAAATCGGAACGCTCTTTCGAGCGAACGTGAATGGCCCGGCCACGGCGGATAACACCGGCGAACTCGATCCGCTCGAAGCCCAAGGGAACGTCGCCAACGCCGTGGCGTTCGCCACGGATGGCAAGCGGGCACTCGTGGCGAGTGCCGATCGCAGCGTGCGGGTGTGGGATGTCGAAGCGGGCCGGGATTCCAAGCGTTTGATCGGCCACACCGCGAGCGTGTGGGCCGTCGCGTTCAATCGAACGAATACCCAAGCGATTAGCGGCAGTATCGATGGCACCGCCCGCACTTGGGATTTGGCCACGGGGCAAGAACTGCAAAAGTTCACCGGCCACATCGGCCTCGTGAGCGCCGTAGCTTTCAGCAACGATGGCACGAAGATTCTCACCGGCGGCTTCGATGGTGCCGCGATCTGGTGGGATGCCGCGAGCGGGAAGGCATTGCGGCGGATGGAGAACGAAGCCAAGGCGATCCACGCCCTGGCCATCCACCCCACGGAAAAACTCGCGGCCATCGCAGCGGATACCAACGTGATCCTCTGGAACTTAGCCACGGGAGAAGTGCTTGCGAAGTGGAAAGCCCACGGTTCCGCAGTCACGGCCATCACTTTCGCCGAAGATGGCAAATGGATTATCACCGGCAGCGACGACCGCACCTTGAAGGTGTGGAACGCGAAAGGTAAACCGCTGTACGAACTCGCCGGGCACGAAGGGAGCATCCGCAGCGTGGCCCTGAAACCGGGTGGGCGCTGGTTGCTCTCCGCATCGAGCGATGGCACCGTGAAATTGTGGGATCTTCCCGCCAAGAAGGATGTCGCCACGTTCCGCAAGCATTCCAGCGGCGTCGCCGGGGCCGTGTTTCTGCCCAGTGGCACGCGCACGCTTTCATTGGATCGTGAGTTGGGCACCAAGATTTGGAATGTGGCAGAATGGGTAAAGGATTAATCACGTAAGCGGGGCGACATCGTCGCCCTGCCAACGCGTTTTTCAACTCAGGGTGACGATGTCGCCCCGCTTCATGGGGTTGGTCTTTCCCTAGAATATCACCGCTTCGTTTCCATTTCAGGATTCCCCCGTGTCCCAAGACCGCATCAGCGAATATCTCACGCAGTTCGCCCACGCCCGCGCCCAAATGACCGAACAACTCGGCCGCGTCGTCATCGGTCAAGCCGAGGTCGTGGAACAGATTCTCGCGGCGATCTTCACGCGAGGCCACTGCTTGCTCGTCGGTGTGCCCGGCTTGGCGAAGACGCTGATCGTGAGCAGCATGGCCCAGATTCTCGATGTGCAATTCAAACGGGTACAGTTCACCCCCGATTTGATGCCCTCAGACATCACCGGAACCACGATCCTCGACGAGAACGATCAAGGCAAACGCGAGTTCCGCTTCGTGAAAGGCCCGATCTTCACGAACATTCTCCTCGCGGACGAAATCAACCGAACGCCGCCGAAAACGCAAGCGGCACTGTTGCAGGCGATGCAGGAACGCGAAGTGACCGTCGGGCAAGATACACACAAGCTGCCCGATCCGTTCTTCGTGATCGCCACGCAGAATCCCATTGAACAGGAAGGCACTTACCCGCTTCCCGAAGCGCAGATGGATCGCTTCATGTTCAACGTGAAGGTCGATTATCCGAGCGTGGAAGAAGAGAAGCGAATCATCTCGCAGACGGCCAAAGATGAAACGGCGGAACTCACGAAGGTGCTCACCGGCAAGGCGATCGTGAACCTTCAAAAGCTCGTGCGAAGCGTTCCCGTCGGCGATTTCGTGACGGAGTATGTTGTGAAGTTGGTGCGGGCGACGCGGCCCAAGGATCCGACCGCACCGGATTTCGTGAAGCGGATGGTCGATTTCGGTGCCGGGGTGCGAGCGGGGCAGTACCTCGTGCGGGCCGGGCAAGCTTTCGCCGCGATGGACGGCCGTTTCACCGTGGCCATCGACGACATTCGCAAAGCGGCACCGCCGGTGCTCCGCCACCGCATCGCGGCCAACTTCCAAGCCCAAGCCGAGGGCAAGTCGAGCGACGATATCGTGAGTGAACTTTTGAAAGTGATCGGCGAGCCGGAACCGGCCAAGTATGTGCCCACGGCCACGAGCACCAAGAAGCGATTGGGTTAGGAATCGCTGGATTCTCCCGTCATTCCCGCGAAGGCGGGAATCCAGTGCTTGAATCTCGATTGAAAGATCTGGATTCCCGCCTTCTCAGGAATGACGGAGCTTGGAGATTATCGACGTTCCAACTTTTGCCATTCCACCGTACGTACACCGTGAGAACCGATGGCATTGCTCCCCTGCCCATGGCAATCGCTGCCGCCAGTAGCAAGCAAGCCGAGTCGTTCGGCCCAAGATGATAATTCTCCCCGGCGTGCGGAGCCAATCCTCGGATGATCGATTTCGATTGCGTCGATGCCGAAGAGTTTCAACTCCTCCAGTTCGCCGAGTGTCATTTCATCCCGGGGGTGGGCCAGTGAAGCGATGCCCCCGGCGTGGTGGATCATTCCAATGGCCATGGAGATCTCGATGAAGGGCGTGTTGGGAATGGCGATCCCGCCGAACAATTCGCGAGCCGAACGCCCGGCTTGCGTTAAGAGCTTCGCCAAGTGGCCGCGGCCGACACTCGGAGTGCGGTGAAGAAGTTCGCCGAGTTCTAGTTCGATCCCCTTCGCACGCAACGCCTCCACCATCGTTCGGAATCGTTCTCGGCGGAGTTCGCATTGATGTCGCAGGAGCTTTCGCAGGTCGTCGTCGGCCGGGTCGAATGCGTAGGCGAGCAGATGCGTTTCGCGGCCTGCCCACATCGTGGTCAGTTCCACGCCGGGGATGAGCTTCACCGGCGAATCGAGTTTCGCCGCGTCGTCGTACCCGGCGAGCGTGTCGTGATCGGTAATCGCCACGGCTTTCAGCTTCGCTTGCTGGGCGAAGGCGAGAACTTGCGAAGGAGTGTAACCGCCATCGCTGGCGAGGGTGTGCGTATGCAAGTCCGCGGCGATGGGTTGGGCCAATGCGGCGGTGAGTTGGCAGAGTTGCGAGAAGGGATCGCCGCGGGGCATCAAAGTTTTCCCGGCGAGCCGGAAGCGTCAGCGCCCGGTGTCTTTTCATTCGCAACACTGGTAACGCTCGCCACCGTTTCACCTTGGGTTTTCGCCACGGAATCGAGGATACCGTTCACGAACTTGGGGGAATCTTCGCTGCCGTAGCGCCGGGCGAGTTCGATGGCTTCGTTCAGAATCGCGGCCTTGGGTTCCAAGGTTTCGGCGTGGCAAAGTTCAAAAATACCCAAGCGGAGTACGTTGCGATCCGAAGGGTTGATGCGGCTCAGCCGCCAATTCTCGGCCGTCTTCACGATGCGCTCGTCGATTGCGGTACGGTGGGCGAGAACTCCATCAAAAAGGGAAAGGGCGAACGCGACCAGTTCCGGTTCGCGCACCCGATCTTGGGCGAACTTCTCGATCGCCGGTCGCGGCACTGGCCTGATATTCACATCCTGTTGAAACAGCAACTGCAACGCCACTTCCCGGGCACGCGAACGACGAGACATGCAAAACCTTCCGATGAACGAGTTCGTAAGTTATTGTTGTATCCGCCTCACCCCGCAAGAATCCCCCCATGCCGAAGTTTCGAGTATTCATCGCCGATTTCATTGCGGACGCATTGCGACCGGAACGGGAAGTTCTCGGCGACATCGCGGAAGTCGCCGCGCTCAATGCCAACTCCGAGACGGAACTCGAAGGCAAAATCGAAGCCGCCGATGCGGTCATGCTCTACCACAATCTGAGCCTGACACGAGCGACGATCTCGCGGTTGAAGCAGTGCAAGCTCATCGTCCGTTGCGGAGTCGGCTTCGATAACGTCGATTGGGAGTTCGCCCGGAACTGTGGCATCCCGGTCGGCAACGTTCCGGACTACGGCACGGAGGAAGTGGCCGATTCCGCCATCGCCCTTGCACTTTCGCTCACCCGCGGCACCCACCTTTACAACAGCCAACTGCAACGCGGCGTCGGCCCGTGGTCGTATACTTCGGCCGCGCCGATCCACCGATTGCGGGGGCGAACCTTCGCCGTGATCGGTTTGGGCAGAATCGGTACCGCCACGGCATTGCGAGCCAAAGCCCTCGGCATGCGGGTGGTCTTCTACGATCCGCACAAACAGGATGGCTACGAGAAAGCCTTGGGCCTCGAACGCGCCGAATCGCTGGAGTCGCTGATCTCGAACGCACTCATCGTGAGCGTCCACACACCGCTCACCCCGGAAACTCGGCACATCATCAACGCGAAGACGATTCAAATGATGCCGCGGGGTTCATTCCTCGTGAACACCGCCCGTGGCGGTTGCGTCGATCTCACCGCGTTACCCGCCGCACTTGAATCGGGGCACCTCGCCGGGGCCGGCATCGATGTGTTGGAACACGAACCGCCAACGGAAGATCACCCGCTGCTCGTGGCATGGCGGAACCCGGAACATCCCGCGTTCCACCGTTTAATCCTGAATCCGCACGCCGCGTTTTATTCCGAGGAAGGGTTGCTCGATATGCGGGTGAAGGGTTCGCAAGCCTGCCGCCGGGCCTTACTCGGTGAACCGTTGCGGAACGTGGTGAACTGAGAATACCTCGCTCGCAAACTCAGCATCAACAACTTCTACAATCACAACATCTATCTTTCGGAGCCTGCACCATGCCCAATACCCAAATGTTCATCGACGGAAAATGGATCGACGCCATCGGCGGCAAGCGCTACGGCGTCATCAACCCCGCTACGGAGGAAGTGATCGCCGAGGTCGCCTTCGGCGGCACCGCCGATTGTGCCAAGGCCATCGATGCGGCATCCAAGGCGATGCCCGCGTGGATGAGGCTCACCGCCTACGACCGTGCCAAGGTACTCAAGAAGACCGCCGACCTGATGCGGGAGCGTGCCGACGCCATCGCCCGCATTCTCACGATGGAACAAGGCAAGCCACTCGCCGAAGCCAAAGGCGAAGTGCTGCACTCCGCCGATACGTTCGAATGGTTCGCCGAGGAAGGCAAACGTGCTTACGGCCAAGTGATCCCTAACAGCGCCCCCGGCAAACGGCACCTCACGCTGAAGCACCCCGTCGGCGTTGTCGGGGCCATCGGCCCGTGGAACTTCCCGATTACGCTACAAGCTCGCAAGATCGCCCCGGCTCTCGCGGCGGGCTGTACGATCGTGTGCAAACCGGCGAGTCAAACGCCGCTCTGTCTGATCGCCGTGTTCGAGTGCATGATCGATGCGGGCCTGCCTGCGGGCGTGGCCAACCTCGTGATGGGTTCGGCTTCGGAAATCTCCGAGGAATTCCTGCGCAATCCGGCGGTGCGGAAGATCAGCTTCACCGGTTCCACCGAGGTGGGCAAACAGATCATGCGTGGCGCCGCGGATCAAGTGAAACGATTGAGCCTCGAACTCGGCGGCCACGCCCCGTTCATCGTCTTCCCCGATGCCGACCCGGAAGTGGTGGCCAAGGCGGCGGTGCTGGGCAAGTTCCGAAACAACGGCCAAGTGTGCATCAGCCCCAGCCGGTTCTTCGTTCACAAAGACATCGAAAAGAAGTTCACCGAAGTGGCCGTGGAAGAAACGAAGAAGCTGAAGTTCGGCAACGGGTTGGATGAGGGCGTAGTGGTCGGCCCGATGTTCGAGAAGAAGGCGATGGACAACACCGCCGCACTCATCGGCGACGCTACCGGCAAAGGGGCCAAACTCCTCACCGGCGGCAAGCGTTCGGACAAATTCGAGAAGGGCTACTTCTTCGAGCCGACCGTGCTCCGCGGCCTCAGCGCCGATGCGAAGATCCTGACCGATGAACCATTCGCCCCCGTCATGCCGATCCTCGATTTCAGCAAGATCGACGACGTGATCGCCCAAGCGAACAACACCAAGTACGGCCTCGCGGCCTACATCTTCACCAACGATCTAAGCATCGGCTTCAAGATGGCGGAAGGGTTGGAAGCGGGCATCATCGGCTTGAACGACCCGGTGCCCGCGACCCCACAGTGCCCCTTCGGCGGCATGAAGGAATCGGGCTACGGCCGCGAACTCGGCCACGAAGGCTTGGAAGCCTACTTGGAAACGAAGTACTTGAGCATCAAGCTGCGGGATTGAAATTTAATCCGAGGCTGAAGCGTCAGCGAAGCATTGTCCAAACCAACTGAGGCTGAAGCGTCAGCGAAGCAGTATACAAACCAACTGAGGCTGTCAGCGAAGCATTGTCCAAACCAACTGAGGCTGAAGCGTCAGCGAAGCAGTGTTCGGCCAAAATCTGAGGGTTGCACTGCTTCGCTAACGCTTCAGCCTCCGACAATCATGCTTCGCTTCAGTCCAAACCAACTGAGGCTGTCAGCGAAGCATTGTCCAAACCAACTGAGGCTGAAGCGTCAGCGAAGCAGTGTTCGGCCAAAATCTGAGGGTTGCACTGCTTCGCTAACGCTTCAGCCTC
>JBBQWA010000197.1:0-8468 GCA_038211045.1 Gemmatales bacterium | reverse complement strand
ATCGAAGGCGTCTACCGTATCGACACCGATGGGAAAGTGACGCGAGTGTTGGGCCGCGAAGTCGAACGGGCCAACGGAGTGTTGGTGAGTGCCGACGACAAGTATCTGTTCGTGTGCGACAACAACAACGATACCGAAGGCGGCAAGCGTTGCCTTTGGCGTTTCGATTTGAAGGATGGCGAAGTGGATGCGAAGAGCAAGAAGCTCCTCTACGATTGGGGCAAGAGCCGGGGGCCGGACGGCATGAAGCAAGATTCCGAAGGGCGTTTGTTCGTAGCCGGGGGCGTGAACAAGCCGAACAAACATGAAACCGACGAACAAAAGGGTGGCATCTACGTCTTCTCGCCCGCTGGCGAGAAGATCGCGTTCGTGGCCGTGCCTACGGATGAAGTGACCAACTGCGCGTTCGGCGGTGACGATCTCAAAACGCTATACATCACCGGCGGCGGCGTCCTGTATAGCATCCGCACCGCCACGGCGGGTCGCGTTTTGTGGAACGGAAAGAAATAAAGCCCACCCGTTGCGAGGGGTGGGCTTCGATCTTCACTTCTGCACGGGCGGAAGCCCTTGCGGAGTTTGATTCACCGGAGTGTTCGGTGTCGCCGGGGTCGTGTTCGCCAGTGGTTTAATGATGTCTTGTACGTTATCGAGGAAGCTGCTCCCGGTTCGCCAATCGGCGGGCGGGGAATAGTGCATCGTCGGGTTCGCCGCTTTTTTTAACTCGGTGAAGCAAACCGGAATCGCCTTGGCCAGCAGTTCATCGAACGCAGCTTTCTCCAATTGCGGTCGCACATCGGCAAACTTCACGGTCGAATCGGGCGGCATGATTTCGTGCAGTTTCAGCACGATGTAACCTTGCGGCGTCTTCATCACGTGGCTGATTTCACCGGGCTTCAGTGCGAACGCGGCATTTTCCACTTGTTTATCTTCGGCGATCAAATGCTTGGAGATCGGCTTCATGTGCCCCTTCACCGAGGCGAGCGCCGGGTTTGCCATCGCCACGGCTTCGCGATCGAATTCTTCTTGGCTCTTGCGGGCTTTATCGAATCGCTCGGTCACATATTTCGCATCGCCCAAGGGCCACATGATCATCTGGCAACGGCGCTTCTCGCCATAGCGACGCTCGAATTCGATCTGCAAATTCTCTTCGCTCACCACCACGCGATCCCGGCACATCTTGGTGAGCAGCAAACGCGGGCGGATTACATCTTCCATCCATTCGTAGTACGTCTTGCCGTACTTCGGCAGTACCACTTTGATGAAGTCGTTCTTCGGCACGTTATTCAACCCGGCGAGGTCATCCAATAGGGCGGCCTCCATTTCGAGCTTCGTCACGGTGATATTCCGCCGGGTAGCCTCGGCTTCGATGATGCGGATGTTCACATACGTTTCGAGTTTGTCGGCGCCGCCGCGATCCATGAGGAACTTGCCGAACTCCTCGGTGGTGATCGGCGTGTTGCCGTGGAGATAGGCCAGCGGCTGTGCGGAAGCGGGCCGCGGATTCCCTTGCTGGCCGACCGATGTTCCGACGTACACCGAGATTCCAGCGGCCAACCCGGCCACGAACAACGAATGGCGAATGCTGCGCATCATGCGAACTCCCAAGGGAAATATCCTCAAGTTTCGTCGGGGATATACCGAAGGCATTCGCGGCGAACAAGGGCGGTTGATGCGCGGCGGCGGAACGTGTAAAATGCCGGTGTGCAACATTCGGAGGATCGGGCGACAATGGACGACGAGGATAAGAACAAGCGATCGGCCGGGAACACGCGGTTCAACGCCTCGCTCGAAAAGCAGCACCTCAAACACGTCGATGATCCACCGGTGCCGGAGCACCCGCCGGTGCCCATCGTGCAAGTCTCGGACGACGATCCCCGATTCGTGGCGGCCGTGGCCGAGGCCAATCTGCGTTTGGACGAATTTCTGGATGCCTTCGCCGATCGCGGCCCGGCCGACGTGTTCGCAGTGAAGGCCCCCTTCCGCGACGACTTCGGCAAGGAATATATGTGGCTGACGCTCTCGCAAGTGGACGAGGAATTCTTCCACGGTTTGCTGGATAACGATCCGGCCTGCGTGAAGGCGGTTCGCCGGGGGCAGCGAGTAAAGGTGCCGCGGAATTTGTTGAACGATTGGTTCTTCGTGAAAGCGGGCGAACCGATGGCCGGCGGGTTCACAGTGAAATTGCTTGAACAAAAGGGCGAATAACCGTTCGCGGCCAGCTTGCGAGCCGACCCCCTACTGAGGACGGCTCGCAAGCTCGCCGCGAACCAATCATTTCAGGTAATCGCGGAACAGGTAGTCGTCGTTCTTCTTTCCATCGTGGCAAGCAATGCACGAGGCGATTTTGCCGCGGGAGACTTTCTTCTCGGGTTCCAATCGCACATCGGCATATTCCCAATCGCCGTGGCCGGAATCGTAGCCCGGTTCCCGTTTGATCATCATCGTGTATGCTTGAGGCGGATTATCGCCATTCGCGTCGGGATGTTTCTCTTTGATGATGATCGAACCGACAGCCAGTGGACGTTTCGCCAGGAAGTCCGCGAACGCTTCCGGATTCACTCGAACGACGATGAACGGCGATGAATGGGGACTCAAGTTGAGCGATCTGGCTGTCACTGTCGTTGCGCCGGAACTACAAGCCGCCGCAACTGCCGGGGCAACTAAATAGGGATTCTTCGTCGCCTTCGGCCAATTGCTGAAATCTATCGCTTCCGGGTTCAAGGATTTAGACGTAGCTTCGCTCGACGGTGGAAGAATCGCATTACTGCAACCCCCGAACGCGAGAACGCCGAACACGAACCATCGGTTTCGCATGGCGAATCCCTCGGATTTTCTCGAGCCGGGCAGCGTGAGCGCCCAGAGTCTATCCAAAACTTCACCGGGTGCTCACGCTGCCCGGCTCGCCAGATCAACTCAGGCCGCAAATTTCATCCGCGGCTTCCCATCGGCCGTACCGTTTTTGGAATTCACCAAGCTGGCCAATTCGCGTTGGCTGCGTTTCAGAATCACGCCGACGATCGATTCGGGATCGAGTTGGCGGGCCAAACTGGCGATGGCATCCGCGGCCCAACGGGCTTCAACGGGGTCAATCGCATCCGGGGCGGTAAGGGCCGACGAATTCGATGAGAACGTGGCTAAGCGCATTTCCAGAACCTCCTTGTTCGGGTCAGGGCAACCCGGATTATTCAGTGTCTGCATTCGCCGTGCAAGCCCAATATTCGGTAAACTACTCGGCATGAAATGGATGCCGCGATTCAAACGCCTCGATTGGCCCGAACTGCTGGCCGTGCGCCACGATGCGCGCACCGATGGTCAAATCGTCGTGTGGACGAACGGAACCTTCGATTTACTCCATCCTGGCCATTTGCAAAGCCTGCAACAGGCCCGCGCCCTCGGCGACATACTCGTGGTGGGGGTGAACTCGGATCGTTCCGTGAAAGCCTACAAAGGCCCATCGCGGCCAATCTTGAACGAGAACGAACGTGTGACGATTCTCGCCGGGTTGGAATGCGTCGATTTCGTGACGATCTTCGATGAGGATACGCCGGAAGCGGCACTGGCGAAGCTGAAGCCCGATATCCATTGCAAAGGGGCCGAGTACGCTCCGCCTAACGGCAGGCCGGTTCCCGAACGGGCGTTTGTGGAATCTTATGGCGGGCGCATCGAGTATCTGCCGATTGTGCCCGGCGTTTCCACCACCGATATTCTCACCCGCATCGCGGCTGTTTCGGGGTAGGGCGGTTTACAATTCTTGTGGCGAAAGTCGCCAGGCTTCCGGAACCAGCTCAGCCGGAAGTCTGGCGACTTCCGCCACAAGAATTTGAAGCCTGCACTAACAAAAAAACCGGGCGAACGCCCGGTTTTCGATTGGTGCTAGTTCTTATCGGATCTCGGCCGGGGTGCGCCTTTCTGAGGCGGCCCCTTCGGGGCGGCTCGGGGGCGTGAGGGTTTGCGATCCCCCGAACCGGCCGTGGCTGCGGTGGTCTTGATTTGCGTTAGGCTCGCTTCCGTCCAGAACGGACTGAGGCGTTTGATCTTGTAGATGATCTTTTCGCGATCCGGGCCGGCGGCGGTGGCCAGTTTGACCTTCAATTCCCTAACCTTCTTCTTGCGGTGGTAACGCCGCTTCAACTCCATCTTACGCTCGACCATAACCTGCACTCCGGATTGAGCCGACAAAATGCCAGAAGGTAATAGATATTCCCGAACCCCCGCGAAGGCAAGGCGCCTCGGCCAAATCTTATTGGGGATCACGGCGGTATCCGCGATCCTGCAACTCGCCTACGTTCTGGTATTCACCCACAACCAACCTTGGGCGGACGAATGGGAGTTCATTCCCACCCTCTGCGGGCAAGAATCGGTGGGGAAATATCTTTGGGCACAGCACAACGAACACCGGATGCCGCTGCCGAGGGGAATCTGGTTGGCCCTATTCCACCTGACCCACGATTTTCGGGCCGGGGCGATTCTGCAAGTGGCCATTTACAGCGCGTTGGCCTTCGCCGGGTTGCGTTGGGCCGCCGAACTGCGGGGCGAACCGAGTTGGACCGATCTGTTCTTTCCGCTCTCGCTCCTGCATGTGGGGCATTCGGAGAACCTGCTGATGGGGTACCAACTCTGCTTCGCCTTCGCGTGCCTGTTCGTGATCGGCTTGGCCCGATTAGCGATGCGGGCGAAGCCGGAGAATCGAATCCGCACCGCGTTCTTCGCTTCGATCCTCTCGGCGGCACTCTGCCTCTGCGGTGGGTTCGGGGCGGTGTTCTCGCTCCCCGCGATGGTGTGGATTTGGTATTTGACTCTGGTTCCCCTCTCCCCCGGCGGGAGTGGGGTTAAGGGTGAGGGGGTATTTCCAGATATTCCCACTTCACCCCCTGCCCCTCCCCAGCCGGAAGCAAAACAGCGGTGTGCAAAGTTTGCAATTGCAATCTTCTCGTTGTTCCCCCTGGTGTACCTCGGCTTTTACTTCCAAGATTACCACCGCCCGGAAGCGCATCCGCCATTCGAGTGGAAGAATTGGTTCGCCGCGGCCCAAGTGACGATGGAGGTGCTTGCTATCGGCTTCGGGATCGGGGTCGATCTCTGGGGAGAGATTGCCCGCTCGTTTGATTTGCAACGCGGATACCTTTGGGTTCCGGTTTTCTTCGGCATCCTTTACGCTTCCTACCTCGTGGCCGCGGAAGGAATCCACCGATTCCGAAATATCCCCGTTGAAGGGCCGCGAGTGTTCGGTTGGGTCGCGGTGTGCGTGGGCGTGTGCGGATTGGCGCTCGCCATCGGTGCAGGTCGAAGCGGCTTCGGCCCCGATTTCGGGCTGTGGCCGAGGTACTCGATCCTGACGTGGCCGTTGTTGGCGGTGCTTTATTTCTCGGCAGTTGCGTGGGGTGGGCCGAAGTTGAAGTTCATTCCGACTGCATTCGTACTCGCATCGCTGATTCTGTACCCGGTTAACACGGCCTACGGAGTGGCTCGCGGCTGGTACCACAACCAATGGCTCGGCAGCATCGAAACGATGCTGCTCAACGGTGTGCCCGATGCGGTGATCGTGAAGGAACAAATCGAAGAAACGGGGCAAGGGGATCGTGCGATCCTCGGCATCCCGATGTTGAGGGAGAAAAAAATCGGGCCGTTCCGGTGAATCACTCCATTTCGTCGCTCATTACACCTTCAAAATCTTCGACGCCGACCCATGTGCAAAGTTGTTGAAACGTATCCGTGTATTCGTCGGTCGTGTGGTGCAAATGCTCCGCTTCGGAGATCAACGGCAGCAGTTCGCGCTTGCGAACGCCCAGATCCCTGAGCGCCCGGCGGAACGGCTTCAAATTCTCCGCGTAGACGTGCAACAGTTTGTGTTCATCGAATTGCACTTCTACGAACTTCTTTCGGCTCATCACCGCGATGCCGGTGCAACCGTCGTTCATCAGGAGGTCTTCGAATTCGCAGAAGTGGCTCAGGAGTACCGGCTTATCCATTCCGTGGCGGCGGAATTCGGAAACGGTTCCCCCGTGGCGGCTCTGGTGGCTCGATTCGAGTACCACGTGGAGGGAATTGCCGAGCGGTTCCATCAGCGCGAGGAAGGCATCGAAAAGTTTCTCTTTGGAAACCGACGCCGTGAGCATGGGCATCCGCAGACCAGCCTTGCGATCCCGATAGATTTGAACCCGGTAGCCTTGGCGTGGCATGTTCGAGGCCGCGGGGCCGGGGCGGATCGCATCGGTGAGGAAGAAATCCCCGAAGCGATCGCAATTCAGGTGCGTGGCGTTCCAACCCGTATTCACGGCATCACCTCTGCGTGTTAACATTCTGCCAGTTACGCTCGACGGCCGAGGGGTCGAATCAGAGGGTGTGTTTTATGTGGGCCGTTCCGGTAGTGAACCATAACCGGCGATTCGGGTGCGGGTCGCTTCCCGGTGCCGTATTCTAGCGCGGCATGCCGAAGCGTAGCGCGAATTCGAGGGTTTTGCCGATTTTTCGGAACCCGGCGGCACCGCCGCCTCCGATGCGAATTCTCCGACCGCTGCAATCCTTCCCCGGCGAGTTGGCGGCCCGTGCGGTCGATAGAATGCTCAACGCGGTTCATTCCTCTATCGGGAAGCCAACGATGTTCCATTCTCGCCTTCCCGCCCTTCTCATCGTCTCCACGTGTGCCTTGGCGGTGTTCGCCCAGCAACCGCCGCGGCCCGCCGATCCGCCCGGCATGATCGTGATCCGCCCGAAGGGGAACGAGCCCGCGCCCGTGGCTTCCCCCGGCGAACGGGTCATCTTCGGCAGCGACATCAACCGCCCCGGCTTCTTCGTGGTGCGACCGCAAGGCAATGGCGGAGTCGGCGCTGGGCAGCAGTTGCCGAATCCGCGCGAAGGCGTGCCGCATTTGGAAATCGTTCGGCCGAAACCGACCACCGGCGGCGTGGCGGTGAAGCCGAGTGGCCTGCCGAGTTTGCCGTTGCCCGAAACCGTGCCCGTGGTGCAAGCGCAGAACCCGGAGGAAGGGAAAATTCTCTTCGAGAGTTACGACGCCGCGTTCTGCCGGGGGTACAAGGTCGGCTACTTTCATGTGGTGGTGAGGGAGTTCGTTCGGAACAACAAGCCGATGGTTTACGGTGTGAAGACAATGCGATTGAACATCGCCCGGTTCGGTCAGGCCGTCGAAATGTGGGCCGAGGATTCGACCGTGGAAACGCCCGAAGGCGAAATCCTGCTCACCAAGATGCGCCAAGGCTTGGGCAAGGATCAGATGCTTTCCCTCACGGGCAAAGTGGAAGACAAGAAACTCAGCGTGGTGATCGAAGGTCAAACCAACGATAAATCGGAAATCCCTTGGCCCGAAGGTGTCGTCGGCATCGCCAAGGAAGCCACGATGATGCGGGATAGGAAGCCGAAACGGGGCGAAGTGATCGAGTACATTGCCTACGAAGGGCGGTTGAACCGCGTAATCAAGTACAAGGCCACGGCCGGGGCGGCCGAAGTGGCGGTGATCGCCGATGGTAGGCAACCGCAGAAGTTGGTGCCCGTCGTACAGCAGATGGAAGCCATCGGCGATTTCAAACTCCCCCCGGCCACGATCTGGTGCGATGCGGAAACCTTCGAACCGTTGAAGATGGAAACCGACATGCCGACGCTCGGCGGAAAGCTCACGGTGATTCGCACCACTCGCGAAGCGGCGATTCGGGCGCCCACGAAACTCCTCGATCTGGCCGAGGCGCAATCGATCAAGCTCGATCGTTCGATTCCGAAGGTTCACGAGAAGGCCGGCGTGACCTACCGGGTGACGCTGAAGAGTGAAATCCCGATCGAGAAAGCTTTTCCTACGGACGATCGGCAAACGGTGAAAGTGCTCGATGCCAAAGAGCGGATCATCGAACTCGCGGTGGTGGCCAAGCGGCAACCGGCGAAGCTCGATGTGCCCCCGCTCGAACCGGGCAAGGAGTTCCTCGCCGATTGCTTCTACATCGATTGGAATAACGACCTCACGAAGAAGCATGCGGCCTCGGCAATCTCGCAGTTGCCGTTGAACGCGAGCGATTGGCAGAAAGCCCGAGCGGTTGAATCGTGGGTGCAGCGCAACATCAAAGCGACCGAATTCTCCCAAGCTATGGCGACTTGCTCGAACGTATCGAAGACACTCAGCGGCGATTGCACCGAGTATTCGATGCTCGCGGCGGGTGTGTGCCGGGCGCTCGGGATTCCCTCGCGCACTTGCATCGGCGTCGTGTATGCTCCGAACAAAGATAACTTGCCGACGCTCGCGTATCATATGTGGTTCGAGGTGTGGGCCGAGGGGCAATGGCTCGCGCTCGATGGCACCCTCGGCCAAGGTTCCATCGGTCCCGGTCACATCAAGATCACCGACGCTTCGTGGTTCGAAGAGAAGTCGTTCACGCCGCTGTTGCCGGTGTTGAACATCCTCGGCGCCTCGCCGAAGGTGGAAGTGTCCAAGGTGAAAGATTAGCGGATGGCTTTCGTACTCAAAA
>JBBQWA010000196.1:0-8529 GCA_038211045.1 Gemmatales bacterium | reverse complement strand
CGGAGTGTGCGATCAGGCAATATTTTCTCTGAAGAAAGTTACAGGAAACACATTCTAGACGATTAGTAACTTGCGGGGTCTCGGGCACAAAATGTATCAGTCGCCTATTCACGCATCATCGCAAAATGCCTCAATGGGAAATGGAGTACACCGTGTTTGCAAAAATACAAATTATAGCGATTATATTGGCCCAGTCGCATTTCGTGTTATTTTGCTACGCGACTCAACCACCCAAACCGGACAGACATGAAGATAAAGACAACGTTGGAGAGAAGTTAAAGGCAACTCAAAGGTTGTTGCAAATCGAGAAATTAGCATTTGCATTATGGGAAATCGAAAATTGTATTGCGATCATCAATGAATTTTCCAACTCCCCAATCCCTGATGTTCAGCGTCTTGTTAAGTCCAAACAAGACAAGCTCAAGATTCAACTGGCTAATATGAAGAAATTTGAGGAGGGGGAGTTAGTCAATGATCCCTCGTTACTCAAGCATGCCAAAATGATGATGGCCGAAGAAGATCGGCTCAACAAAATCGACATGGCGAAAGGAAAAGAATACTTTGAAAGTGAAGAACGAAAGTCAGAGTACGCCAAGAAGATCGCCGAGTACTGCAAACAGTTCGAAGCTCCTGAGCGAAAATCGCTACCGAAAGATCGTGAAATACCAAACCAACCCAACCAGCTCACGCCAGAACAGCGTGAAACCCTCGAATATTTAGAAAAGCGAATGCCCAACCAAGAAAAAATGGACGCGCTCAAGCGTCTGGTCGATCTGCAACAACTCTTTTTCGCGTTATCGGGCATCGAAATGCATGAAATTCTCATCAAGGAATTTGAGAACGATCCGAACCCAGAACTGCGTGCCGGTGTTCCAAGGTGGAAAGCATCGATTTTACAATACGAAAAGGTCATCGAGTCGTATTCGTCCGCATTCAAAAAAGATCCGTCTTTGTTAAAACACGCGAAGATGATTTTGGCGGAGAGTAACAGGCTCGATGAGGTAGATCAAGCGAAAGGAGAAAAGTACTTGAACGATCCAAAAAATATTGAGATTCGAGGTTCGAAGATTACCGAGTACATGAAGAAGTTCGACAAGCCCGAGCCGGTTGACCCGAAGAAGGAGCCGGGTACGCCGAAGTAACCTCCGCGTGATCAAACACCTACCAAAGTATCGCTTCAGCGCCAGCGGAACAGCTTCAACGCCAGCGCGAAACAAACAACCGTCCAACCGATGAGAATGAGCGCCGGTTGAATGATGGCACCGAAGCCGGCGCCGTCGTTGATGATGGCGCGTAATCCTTCGTTGGTGGCAGTCAGCGGCAAAATCTGGATGAACGGCTGTACGACGCCCGGGAAACGATCCGAGGGGAAGAACACGCCGCTGAACAAGTACATCGGCAACATCGCCAGATTCATCAATCCGGAAACCGTTTCGATCGTCTTGGCCCGGCACGCGATCAGCAAGCCGAGACCGGCGAATGCGACCGCAGAGAGCAGAATCATCGCGATCAGAGCGAGCCAATTCCCTTGAACCCGCACGCCGAAGGCGAAGTAACCGAAGGCGAGTAGGAACGCGATTTCGACCAAGACGAATACCAACCGGCTGAACATGAGGCTGAGGAGAAAATCGCGGGGCCGCATCGGCGTGGCGAGGAATCGCTTGAGGAGTTTTCGCACCCGCATATCCACGATCAGGAAGCCGACGCCGAACAAGCCACCGCCCATCAGGTTCGTACCGATGAGGCCGGGGAGCAGGAAGTCGATATAGCGCCCGCCCGGCTCCTCGATCTTGGATTCGGCGGGCAACGCGGGCGGATTCGGCCCGCTGCGGAGCAAACGGTTATCGACCGCATTCTTCGCCAGCACGCATTCGGGCCGATTCGGATCGAACAGGTATTCCGAAGCACCAGTTTCGGAAGGGATCACCACGATCGAAGTCTTCGCCGTTCGCAATCGATTGCGTGCTTCCGCAGCGCTGTTGAGGGTGATCTTGAGGCGTTCATCGCCTGCGAGCCGTTCCTCGAGTTTCTCCGCGTGTTCCGTCGCGTTGTCCGAAACGATGTCCACTTCGATCTTCTCGACCGGGCGATCGCGGAATGCAAGCCCCAAAACGACGGCGAGAACGAGTGGGAAGCCGTAGACCCAGAACACGGCGGCCGGTTCGCGGTAGAACTCGCGGAAGCGGGCGAGCGTCAGTTGCCAGAGGGCGTTGGATTTCATTTTTGATCTTGATCTTGTGATTGTTGAATCGCCAGTTACCCTCTCCCCAAGGAGAGAAGAGAGAGGGTTTATTTATCGTCTCTCAAATGGCGGCCGGTGAGATTCACGAACACATCTTCGAGCGTGGCGGTTCGAGTCGTGAGGCGTTCGAGTTTCGCCCCAACCTTCTGAACCAAGCCCATCACTGCGGGGAGTGCCACCGCCGGTTCCTCCACGGTGAGGTTGAACCCGTCGTTCTCGACCCGGACAGAACGTACGGAAGGTAAGCCCGCGATTTCCGCTTCCCCAAGTGCCGCCCCGCTCACGGCGAAATCGACGACGTGTTCGCCGCCGAGCTTCAATATGAGTTCTTTCGGGCTGCCCTCGGCGATGACTTGGCCGTGGTCGACGATGGCCACGCGGTCGCACAGGCGCTCGGCTTCGTCCATGTAATGGGTGGTGAGAATGACGGTTCGGCCGCGGGTTTGAATCTCGCGGATGACGTTCCAGAGTTCCCGCCGCGATTGCGGATCGAGGCCGGTGGTCGGCTCATCGAGGAACAGCAACTCGGGGTCGCCGATCAGGGCGCACGCCACGGCGAGCCGTTGGCGTTGGCCGCCGGAGAGCTTCACCACCTGCGATTGCGCCTTTTCTTGCAGGCTCACGAGGGCGAGCGCCGCTTCTGGTTCGATCCCTTTCGCGTAGAAACTGCGGAAGAGTTGGAGCGTTTCAATCACGCGGAGCTTATCGGAGAGCCGGGTTTCCTGAAGGGAGATACCGATGAGTTCGCGGATACTGCGGGCATCCTTGGCCCAGGTGCGGCCCAACACTTCGACCTCGCCGGAGGTGGCGTCGAGTAACCCTTCGATGATTTCGAGCGTGGTAGTTTTCCCGGCTCCGTTGGGGCCGAGCAAGCCGAAGCATTGGCCGATGGGCACATCGAGGTTCAACCCGCGCACCGCCTCGACGGGCGGCTTGCCGGGGTAGGTCTTCACGAGGTTACGGACGCGGATGGCGGAGGTCATAAGGAAATGATATGGGACTCAATGATCGAAATTGGAGATCGTGTCTTGGGAGCTATGACGGACGCGAACGATCACAATTTCGTACCCACCGAGGGTGTAGTAGAGAACGAATGGATCAACCAAGATGAAGCGAAAACCATCGGGAAGAGCCTCGCCGTGGCTACCGGATTCGGGAAACCACACCAAACGTGCCAACGCCCGACGCAATTGTAAAGCAATTCGATCCGCAACAGAGCGGTTGCGTTGGCGGATGTATTTTAATCCGGTTCGCAACTCTTGCCTGGCTGTGGGTGACCATGAAATCTTCATCCTTCCGCAACCACTTCGGCATAGATTTCATCCACGGTCGTTTCGATGCCTTCCCCACGCTCAATTTCATCGATACCGACTTGTAGGTAGGCGCGGAATTCTTCCATTTTCTTCTCGCGTTCGGCGCGCTTCGCCAATGCGTCCAGTGCTTCTTGGAATACTTCATCCACCGAGGGGTAGCGCCCGCTGGAGAGTTGATCCGCGAGGATCGCTTGGTACTTGGGGAGTAGGGTCACTTCCACAGTCGTTCCTCCGGGGGATTCTTCCAATCATTGTAATCGAGTTCGGTTCAGCAATTCAACTTGCATGCGGCGTCTTGGGAACCGTGGAGCAGACGGGGGTTGGCCGCAAGAGATTCTTCCGCCTTTTGAAACGGAGTGCGTATCGGTCCGCGTTCGGCGAATCGACGCTGGAAAGATTTCTCAGAATTGCTTCGAGATCGCTTGATGCTGTTCGGTTCCAACGAACATTCATGATTCTTTCCGTATCCGGGCCAACATTTCGATGGGATCCACTTCGATTCCCTCTTCGCGTTCGGATTCGTCCCGACTGATTTGAATAGTCTCGCGCAGCTCGGCGAGTTTGCGGGCTTCGTCGCGCTCCGCCATGCGGTCGATGGCGAGGCTCAAGACTTCCGCTTGGTTGCGAAAGCGGCCGCTGCGCACTTCCGCATCAACGAATTTGGGTTGATGCGGAGCCAAGTCCAATTGAATCGTCATGGCAAAACTTCCGGGGGTGTCGGAATTATATTCCGCTGCCTTCCTTTTCGTCGATCACGTGGAGGCCGCATTCCTTCTTCGCTTGCCCGGCCCAGCGGCCGGCGCGGTCGTCTTCACCCGGTCGTACGGCCCGGGTGCAAGGCCAGCAACCGATACTCGGGAAGCCGCGATCGTGCATTTCGTTGTACGGCACGCCGTGGTCGAGGATGTGCTTCCACACTTGGCCTTTGTTCCAGTTCAAAAGCGGGTTCACTTTCACCACGCCGAACTTGGCATCCCATTGGATCACTCCGGCGTTCGTCGAACGGTTGACGGTTTGATCCTTGCGGATCGCGCTGATCCAAGCCAGCGGTTGGATGCGTTCCATCGCGACTTTCAAAGGCTTCACTTTGCGATCGAAGCAGCATTGCTCGGGGTTCACCTCGTAGAGCGGCCCAGCGTGTTGCTTCTCGTACTCCGATACGGTGGTTTCGGGGAGAATGTATTCGACCGTCATGCCGTACTTTTCGCGGAGGGTTTCCCGCAATGCGAGCGTCTCCGGGAACTGGTACCCGGTTTCGAGGTTGATGAGCTTCACCCCCTTTTCGATCTCGCTGAGCATGTGGATGATGCAGCACCCCTCGGCGCCGAACGCCGTGGCCATCAGCAAACGGGGGTGGAACCGCTTCACCGCCCAGCGCAGCACCTCCTGCGGCGGGGCGTGGCCCAGCAACTCGTTCGCGGCTTCGATCTCTTGCTCGTGCATCGCCAACTCCGTGCATTCTCTGTCGCATTAACCATTCTACTCGAATACTCCACCGGCATTTTCAGGGCGGGCGCGATATGTTGAACCGTAGTTCCCTTGAAACCCGATGGATCGAACCCATGGCCGATGCACCAGTAAACTACTCTGCTCCCAACGCCGCCAACCCCACCAAGGATTCGTACGACGACGTTCCCTACGAGAGCCATCCGTTCCTGCAAACGCACCCCAGCCGTTTATTCACCATCGCCACGCTTTTCGGGTTGAGGCCCACCCCCGTGACGCGCTGCCGGGTGCTCGAACTCGGCTGCGCCGGCGGCGGCAACATCATTCCGATGGCCGATTTCCTCCCGGATAGCGAATTCGTGGGCGTCGATCTCTCGGCCCGGCAAATCGCCACGGGCCTCGAGCATGTGAAACAACTCGGCCTCCGCAACATCATTCTCAAACACGCCAGTATTACTGATGTCGATGCCGCGTACGGCCAATTTGATTACATCATCGTCCACGGCGTATTCTCGTGGGTTCCCGAGCACGTCCGCGAGAAGATCCTGCACATCTGCGGAACCATGCTCACCGCCAGCGGCGTCGCCTACATTTCTTACAACACTTACCCCGGTTGGCACATGCGCGGCATGGTCCGCGATATGATGCGTTACCACGCTTCCCGATTCAACACCGCCCTGCTCAAAACCCAACAATCGCGGGCGCTCCTCGATTTCCTCGCTACGAACTCGAAGCAGGATAGCCCCTATTCCGTGCTGCTGAAACAGGAAGTGGAAACGCTCCGCCATCAGGCGGATCATTACCTTTACCACGAACACTTGGAAGATGTGAACGATCCCCTGTACTTCCACCAGTTCATTGAACAGGCCCAAAAGCACAAACTCAACTACCTCGGCGAAGCCCGCATCGGCAGCATGGTGACCGGCAACTTCGGCCCGGAAATCGAAAAGACGCTGAAGATGCTGGCCACCGATCAAATCCAAGTCGAACAGTACATGGATTTCCTTCGCAACCGCGTGTTCCGCGAAACGCTCCTCTGTTCCAACCGACTCGCGCCGAACTGGTCCGTCCAACCCGAAACGCTCAAGGGCTTACACGTTTCTTCCGGTGCCCGACCGATCCTCGCCGAAGGGCAAACGACCGTCGACATCCAATCGGATGCTAACCAGATGTACCAAACGCCCTCGAACTTCCAAGTCGGCACCAACCGCCCGCTGTTGAAGGCCGCGATGCACCTGATGCAGATGCTCTACCCGGCCACGATCCCCTTCGACACATTGCGGAAGAAATCGCGGGAAATCGTCGGAGGGTACGATACCGCAAACGCCCGCCAGCAAGCGGAAGATACCCAACTCCTCGCCCTCGGCTTACTCAATTGCTATCTGACTTCAGACATGATCGACCTGCACGGCATCCCCGTGCCGCAATCGCCACCGGTGAGCGAACGCCCCATCGCCATGCACTGGGCGAGAATCACCGCGGTCGAAAGCGGCAACTTCACGAACCGCCGCCACGAAGTGTTGCGGTTGAACCCGCTCGATCGCCAATTGATCCCGCTCTTGGACGGCGCGAACGATTTCGCAACCATTGTGGAACGTCTCACGAAAGATACGCTCGCGGACATTTTGAAAGTGCAACGCGACGGCAACCCCCTCACCGACCCGGGCGAAATCCGCAACGCACTCACCGAATCGCTCCCGCACGCCTTGGCCAACCTCGCAAGGTTGGGGGTCTTGATCGGGTGAGTTCTTGTAGTTTGAGCCGGACGGGTACCGCAGATGTTCCGAGCCGGAAGCGTCAGCGACGGGAGTGATCGCAAAGGAGACTATGCTTCAGTGTGTTTGCTCCCTTCTACATCGATTCCTCCCGTCGCTGACGCCCCGGGCTCGCAGGGTGGGTTGCGAGAATTCAACGGAGGACTGAGAGCGTAAGTAAGCGGAACGGATACAACTGCACCGATCATCTCAGCGAATCGAGCACCTTCATCCGCATTGCAGAGAGCGCGGGCACAAGCCCGCCCAAGCGGCCCATCACCAGCGTGAGCAGGATGCCGACGATCACGATCTGGAAGTTCACGTCCACGACCACCGAGAAGTTCTTGCCGCCGCCGCCGCCGCCGCTACTGAGTGTGCTCGTCGCGGAGGGGCGAAAAATCTGCGTGAACAGGAACATCGAGAGGGTGCCGATGCCACCGCCGATGAGGGCGATTACCAGTGATTCCAGCATGAAGCTGACGAGGAGTTGCCAGCGCTTGAAGCCGAGCAACCGCAGCACGCCGATGTCGCGGATGCGTTGGTTGATGCTGGCGAACATCGTCGTCATCATGCCGAAGACGCCGCCGATCGACATCACTGCGGCGATGAAGATGATGGCGTAAAGGAACTGCTTGTTGGTCTTCGTCAACTCGGCGTAGTAATCGGGTTCGCTGAACGCTTTCAACTTCTGCTGTGTGTACCGTTTGCTGAGGTGGGCCGCGAGGGCTTGCGACGAGAACTTCTGCGTCTTCGGGTTGTCGTCGTCCACGCGCATCACAAGGGTGGTGTAACGATCTTTGCCGAAGGGCTTCGTGATGCGGTCGAAGCGTTGCACCCAGATTTCCGACCCGAACGTGGTTCCCTCCGCGGCCATTACTCCGCTGACAATCCATTTCATGTCGCCCATTTCGAATTCGTCGCCCACTTCCAACGATTTCTTTCCGGCATCCGCACCCAACGTTCCTGCCACGCCGTTGCCCAACACGCATTGAATGCGGCTGGAATTGTCCACGCCCACGCGGGAGAACCACTCCCCCGATTGCAGCTTGATTTCGTGGACTTTCGCCCCGACCTCGGCATCTTCTAGGCTGCGCAACTGAACGAAGCGCCGCTTCGGCGGGTTCGATCCCTTGATCGGTTGGTTGATGACGTAGTAGGTTTCCCGGCTGGCGAGGAACACGGGTTTGCCGTCGCGTTGGAACGTCTTCACGCCGATGGGCTTCTTCAGTGCATTGTCGTTCGCATCGAGTTCCGCCTTCACGCGATCAACGTTATCCAAGTCCCCGTAGCCGAGGTTGCTGAAGAGTTCGTCCGGCGCACCTTCGGAAAGCACGAAGACGTTGCCGGGGATGCCGGTGTTCTCGGTGAGATCGTTCATCCCCTTCACGAAACCGAGCATGAACACGAGCAAGCCGATCACGAACGCGAACGCGGCCAGCGTGAGGCCCGTGACCTTCCACCTCACGAAAACGTTCCGCAGATTGTACGAGAGCGGAATCCGGCCGATGAACGCCAAGAACACGATGTCCAGTAAGTACATGATGAGCAACACGACCGGCCAGTGTTCCACCATGGCCACCGGCAATTGATCCGATAATGGGGTGTTGAAGAAGTACTGCAACTGGGGAGACATTTTGGCGAGCGTTTCCGGTGGAAGCGTCGCTGGCTTCATGCCGAGGAAGCCGCGGGCGAGGTTGCCGAAGATGCCGGAGTCGCCGAGGATTCTCGGCGTCATCATCATGGTGGTGAGTTCGACGGCCACGGCGAGCATCAC
>JBBQWA010000195.1:0-8582 GCA_038211045.1 Gemmatales bacterium | reverse complement strand
GGGTCAGTGACCGTTGTATTTTTCCTACCACCGTTTGCTGACGCTCCCGGCTCACTAATACCTAACAACAATTGCGTGCCGGAAGCGACCGGTGTATTTTTCCTACCACCGGTTGCTGACGCTCCCGGCTCACCAATACCGACCAACACTTGCGAGCCGGAAGCGACCGGTGTATTTTTCCTACCACCGGTCGCTGACGCTTCCGGCTCACCAATACCCAACAACACTTGCGAGCCGGAAGCGACCGGTGCAGAACCCCCTGAATTCAGCCCCCGCCTCAAACTTGGGCGAGCGTCGAAAAAGTGTTGCCGTTACCGCGCACAATGAAAATTGCGAACTATGTTTCGTGGGAGAATATCGACGATTCTCCGTCGGAGCGGCATACTCGTGACAATCGGGCGCACATTTCTCGGCAGATACGAAGTCCAACGCCTCCTCGGTGAGGGGGGGATGGGCCGGGTGTACCTCGCGCGCCAAAGCGATCTCGGTCGCGTGGTCGTGGTGAAGGTCATGCACGACCACATCGCGGCGGACGAAAAGTTCCGCGAGCGGTTCCACCGCGAAACCAAGTTGATGGCCCGCTTCCACCATCCCTACGCCGTAACGCTCTACGACGCCTCTTTGAACGATCCCGATGGCCCGTGCATCGTGATGGAATACGTGAAGGGCGGGAACCTCGAAGCCTTGCTGGAAAAGGTGAAGAAGATGACCGCCCCGCGGGTCGGGCGGATCATTTCGCAACTGTGCGAGGTGCTGCAGGCCGCGCACGAGGAAGGGATCATCCACCGGGATTTGAAGCCCGCGAACCTCATGGTGGTCGATCCGGATACGCCGAGGGAACGCATCAAGGTGATGGACTTCGGCCTCGCCAAATTGATCGACGAAGGATCGAGCCGGAAGGTGACCGACACCAGCGTCGATTTCGCGGTGGGTACCCCTTCGTACATCGCTCCGGAGCAAGTTCGCGGCGAAGCGATGGATCACCGCGGGGATTTGTACAGCGTCGGGGTGATCGCTTACGAACTCCTCTCCGGGCGCGTGCCGTTCCAAGGCAGTTCGGGTATGGATGTGCTTTTGGCGCACGCCACGGAAGATCCGCCGACGTTCGCGTCCCTCGGGTTATCGTCTTGGATTCCCGCTTCGGTGGAAGCGGTGATCCGCAAATGCTTGGCCAAAGATCCGGATGACCGCCAACAATCGGCGCGGGAATTCGCCGTGGAGTTCGAGAAGGCGCTGAAGGTGGCCAAAGCCGATTCGCGGCACCGCATGCCCGGCTTACCCGGCTTGAACGACGTGAGCGAAGGCGACTCGGATGCGGAAGTGGTCATCGAGTTGCAACCTTCCGTCGGGGTGGCGAGCCGAAAGCCAAAGGACCTTCCGGCTGGAAAAATTGGCGCTGTAACGGCAACTGCGGCGGAGTTGATGGCGGAAATGACGCCCGTGGTCGCCGATGCCCCGGAGGTCACTCTCAGCGGTGTGCAATCGTGGCGCGATCGGGGGAATCGGGATGTCGTCGCGCTCCCATTCAGTATGGAAGCGTGGATGCCGGATACCATTGCCATGATTAAGCTCAAAGGCTTCGTTCAAGATAACGGCGGCGAAGTTCTCGAAGGTACGCCCCGCTTGGTTCGGGTGCGATTGCACAAGGCGAAACAAGGGAACATGTCCGGCTCGTGGTTCAGCTTCAACCGCCGCGGCAGCGGCCCGATCGATCTCGAATTGCAACTCCACCGCATCGATCCCAGCCAGCCGAATAAGCTTTCGATCCACGTTCTCTTCCGGCCGTCCCACCCGAACCTCCTCGGCGACAAAGACTGGCGCAATCGCTGTTCGGACATCTTCATCGAACTCCGCGGCTACCTCATGGGCGGCACGATCACTTGAAGCCTGTTGTTTTGTTAGCCCCCGTTGAAAGGGGTCACCGCAGGTGAGCCGCACCGGTGGCTAACGGCAATTTTCTCGGTGGACAAGCCACCCGCCCTCGCGGATACTATCCGGACTCCCACTCTCCACCGGATCTCATCCATGCGCATCCCACTCTCCCTCGGGGCGACCGCCCTCGTCGCGGTTCTCGGCATCACCATTCCCTTCGCAACGTACGCGGCACCGCCCGCCCCGGAAAAGTTCGACGACACCGGCTTCGTGCCCATCTTCAACGGCAAAGATCTCGAAGGCTGGCACGTCTCGAGTAAAACCGGCCACAGCCGCACCAGCAAGAACACCACCGGGGGCAAATGGGTCGTCGAAAACGGTGCGATCCTCGGAAGCCAAGATGTCCCCGGCAACGGCGGCATCGTTATCACCGATAAGAAGTACACGAACTTTGAAATCATCCTCGAAATGCAGAACGACGATGGCCCCGATAGCGGCCTGTTCCTCCGCTGCACCGAAGAAGGCAAATGCTACCAAGCGATGATCGATTACCACAAAGGCGGCAACCTCATGGGTATCTACGGGGAAGGCCTCGGTGGCAAGCCGCACATCCGCAACTTCGATTTCGGCAAGGACGTAACCGAGATCGTGGTGCCGAGCAAACAACCCGATGGCGGCTTCAAATGCCCGGTAACCCCCGCCGATTGGAAAACTTTCTGGGACAAATCGAAATGGAACGAACTGCGGGTGCGCATCGAAAGCAATCCGCCGAAGATCACCACGTGGATCAAAGGGGTAAAGTTCATGGAGTACACGGATACCGAAAAGCGGCACATCGATGCTGGCGGCATCGCCTTGCAAGTCCACGGCGGCGGGGATCACACGAAGGAGTTCGTGCGTTACCGCAACATCCGCGTCAAGGAACTGAAGTGAGGTGACCAGTGGAGTTGCATGTCGCGCATTTCCTGTTGTGCCGGAAGATCTGGTACAGCAACACGAAACCCGAGGAAGGCTTCTCCCTCCTTGGAGTGTTGGCGCATTTCGACCTGCCGGACGGGGTGGAATACCCATTGCGTTATGAACGCCTGTTCGTTTATTTGCAACTTTGGGGTGAAACCGGTGAATACCGATTCCGGATTCGGTTGGTTCGGATTGAGAGCCTTGGGTATGATGAAGAAATGGAAGTTCCTTTAGGAATCGGCGGGGAGAACAAGGATTTCCATTCTCCATTTGGACGACCATTCGAATTGACCGGGCTGAATTACGTCGATGAGATGGCGCTACCACTTGAGTCGATTCGAATCAACGACCCGGGACTCTATGAGTTTCAGTTGTTTGCCGAGGGAATCGATGAGCCGCTGGCTCGCGAACGCATTCTTGCACGGGAGTGACCGATGGATGATGTGGAGGAACAAAAGTATGTCATTCCAAAACCGGGAAAATACGGTCGCAGTGTCATGATGCCTGCGATGGTTCCGGTCAATGAAGTACCGGATGAACGGGAGTTGCCCGTAATCGACATCTCGGGGCCCAAACCCGTTCTCGTCATGTCGGCCAAGAATCGTGAGCCCAAACCGCAGGGTGATGCCGAACGCGCCCCGTGAGCCGACAAATCCGATTGATGACGCTCGCCCCCGGCCATTTCCACGCCGCCCTCGTGCTGAAGGAAATGCTGCCGGAGGTGTACGCCCGGAGTTACGTTTACGCCCCGTTGAACGCCGATACCCTCGATTACGTCGAACGGGTCGCCGCGTTCAACGCCCGCCGCTTCACCCCCACCGATTGGGAAATCGATCTCCGCGCCGGGCCGAACTACCTCGCCCGCTTCCTGCGGGAGCAGCCCGGCAACGCCGTGGTGATCGCCGGCCGAAACCGGGTGAAGATCGACCACATGCTCGCCGCGGCCGAGAATTCTTGCCATATTCTCGCAGATAAGCCGTGGGTGATTCGCCCCGAAGACTTCCCCAAGATCGCCGAGGTGTACGAACGAGCCGAGCTGCGCGAAACCCTCGTCTGGGACATGATGACCGAACGGCACGAGGTCACGAGCATCTTCCAACGCGAATTGATCCACGATCCGCAGGTATTCGGCGATTTCTTAGTTGGGAACACCGCCGAACCCACCCTCGAACTCACTTCCACGCATTACCTCAACAAGGTGGTGACCGGTGCCCCGCTTTGGAGGCCCGTGTGGTACTTCGATCCCACCGAATCTGGGATCTCCATCGCCGACGTGGGCGCGCACCTCGCCGACCTTTCCATCTGGATGCTCTTCCCGGATCGGGCGATCGAATACACGACCGATATTCGTATGATTGGTGCCACCGCGTGGCCGACGCCCCTGAGCCTCGAACAGTTCGCCACGATCACCGGCAAACACGAATGGCCAGATAACATCCCCTTGCCGATCGAAGACGGGATTTTGCAGTACGCGGGCAACGGCAGCGTTTCGTACACCCTCCGCGGCTTGAACGTGAAATACACCTGCCTGTGGGAATACGAGGCTCCGCCGGGGGGCAACGATCGCCACCATGCTGTGGCGCGTGGTACCCAAGCCAAAATCATCGTGCGAACGGAACGCGGGCCGAACGGTCAAACCCGGCCGGAACTCTACGTTGTACCCAACCCCGGTTGCGGGGCGGCCGTGCGTTCGGTATTGGCAGAGCGGATCCAGGATTGGCAGAGCCGCTACCCCGGCGTGAAAGCCGAGGAACGCGGCGGGGAAATCCGCATCGCCATCCCGGATCGCTTCCGCACCCAACACGAAGAGCATTTCGCGGAATTGTTGGACGAGTTTCTGAAGCACGCCCGCAACCCGCGCCGGGCACTCCAAACCGAGATGAAGAACTGCCAAGCGAAGTATTTCATCACCACGCAGGCGGTGAAGATGGCCACGCAATTGCAAGCCGATTGAACCCAGACAAAGATATTCTTCGCCCCGAAGGGGCCGTCGTGCTCAGCCCAGGGCGGAAGCCCTGGGTATTGGGTGCAAGAAGGAATCCGCCCCGCAGGGGCCGGCACGGTTGGCCCGCCTGACGCGGGTGGGTATACAATCGGATTGTCACTTCCGCGAAGGAACACCCATGCGCCGCATTCCATACCTGCTCGCTTTTCTGCTGCTCGTTCCTTCGGCATTCGCCCAGCAGCCCGAACTCAAGAAGACTGATCCGATCAAGGCGGCTCTCGCCAAACCGCGATTGCTCCTCCTCCACGGCAATTACGAAGAAGCCCGAACCGCCTATGCCGGTGCAATTCTAACGGATGAAAAACTCGCTCCGTCGGCGACCATCGGTATTGCTGAGACGTACCGCCTCGAAGGGAATCTATCCAAAGCTTTGGGCACGCTCAACGCGTGCAAGGACGTTCACCCCGAGAACCCCGATCTCCTCGCGGCCCGCGCCGATCTCCTCTACGGCATGGGCAAGTGGGACGACGCCGAGAAGGATGCCGATGCCGCCATCGCCAAGAAGGAAGGCCAACTTCTCGCCCGCTACACCAAGGCCCGGATCCTCCGCGACCGCGGCAATACCGACGAAGCCGATAAAGCCTTCCGCTGGGTCGTGCGCTACTACACCCAGCGAAGCAACGACGACGACGACATTACCGATCCCGAAGAGTTGCTCATGGTGGCGTACTGCGGTGCCGAGAACGCCCGCTGGCACAACCTTTCCAAACAGTTCAACTTCATTTTGAATGAAGTGTTGAAGGATACGTTGAAGTTCGACAAGGAATTCTGGCCCGCGGAGCAACTCGCCGGGGAGCTGCTGCTCGAAAAGTACAACCGGCCCGATGCGATGGACGCCTTCGATAAGGCCTTGAAGATCAACCCCAAAGCGCTCGAACCTTTGGTGGGCAAGGCCCAAGCGGCGATGGTGAAGTACGATCTCAAAGAAGCCGAGAGCCTGATTGAACAAGCGCTCACCCGCAATGCCAAACACCCCGGCGCCCTGCGGATCAAGGCCGATCTTAAGGTGATCGCCGCCGATTACGCCGGGGCCGAGGCATCGTTGAAGGCCGCGAAGGAAATGAACCCGCGCGATTCTCAAACGTTGGGTCGGCTCGCCGCCGCGTTCTACGTGCAGAGCAAGAAGGCCGAGTATGAAGCGATCGTCAAAGAAGTATCTGAATTCGATAGCAAGCCGGGCGTCTTCCACTTCGAGTTGGCCACGGTGCTCGACGAACGCAAGCGCTACGCGGAAGCCGAGGCCCACTATAAGAAGGCCGCCGAGCTTCGCCCCATGCTGGCCGGGCCGCGCACGTCGCTCGGCATGCTCTACCTCCGCATGGGCCGCGAAGCCGAGGGGCGGGCGCTCCTCGATGCCGCGTTCAAGGCCGATCCGTTCAACGTGCGCGTAGCCAACACCCGCAAGGTTCTCGCCCACCTCGACGGTTACCGAGTTGTGCAGACGGAACACTACGAACTGAAGTACGACATCGGCACCGACAAAATCCTCGGCGAGTTCATCGCCGATTACCTCGAACAAACGCACGCGGAATTGAAGCAGCAATACGGCTTCGAGCCGCAGGGGAAATCGCTCTTCGAGGTGTTCAACTCGCACGAGATGTTCAGCGGCCGCACCGTGGGGTTACCCGATCTGCACACCGTCGGTGCCTGTACCGGCCGTGTCGTGGCCATCGCATCGCCCAAAGCGAAAGGGCTGTCCAAGCCGTTCAACTGGGGCCGCGTGGTCCGGCACGAACTCACCCACATCTTCAACCTCGCCCAAACCGATTTCCAATGCCCGCACTGGCTCACCGAAGGCTTGGCCACCCGCAACGAGAAGATGAACCGCGCCCCGGCTTGGGATGCGATCTTGCTCGAACGCCACACCGCCGGAACATTATTGAACCTCGATACGATCATGCTCGGCTTCGTGCGGCCCAAGAACGCCGATGAATGGACGCTCGCCTATTGCCAAAGCCTGCTCTACGTTCAATTCGCCGCGAAGACCTACGGGGAGCCGTGCTTGGGCAAGATACTCAATGCGTACAAGCGCGGCTTGGATACCGATGCGGCGATCCGTGCCGGGTGCGAGGTCGCTAAAGCCGAGTTCGAGAAGGGCTACACCGCGTTCGTGAACGACATCGTGAAGAACATCCGGGGTGTGCAGAAGAAGCCGCGCGAGAAGGAATTGACCTACGAGGAGCTTCAAAAGGCGGTGAAGGAATCGCCCGACGATCTCGACCTCAAAGCCCGGCTCGCGGAGCAGTACGTTCGCCGGCGGGAGAACGTCGACGAAGCGAAGAAAATGATCGACGAAGTGTGGGAGAAGAAACCGGGGCACCCGATTGCGGCCCTGCTGCGCTCGCGGTTCCTCACCGATGACGGCGACACCGAAGCCGCGATCGCAGCCCTCGAATTGGGGTTGAAGGATTCCCCCGGCGACGAACGGCTGAAAGCCGCCGCGATTCGCCTGTACCAAAAAACGAACGATAACGCGAAGCTCGCCCCGTACCTCGAAGAGATCGTGGGCTACGACCCGGACGACTTGGACAGCCGCCTGCGGCTGGCGAAGATCCGCACCGAAGCCGGCAAACACGCCGAGGCGGAATGGTTCGCCCGCGATGCCCTCTTCATCGATGTGCTGAACGAGGAAGCCCGCAAGCTGTTGCTGGATGCGCTGCGAGCACAAGGAAAGGAAGCCGAAGCGGCGAAGATTGAGAAGCGATATGCGGAGTAAGGGGTGTTGATCTAATGTTTACAGCGACACATTTCGATGGAGAAACGATGGCAAATTCAGGCCGCGTTGGCGATCAACTTTTTAGGCAAGTAATTGGGCTTATCGACGAAATGTCGATAGAAGCTGCTTTTGATGCGCTCAGGAATGGCTCTGCAGCATTAAGATTTAGAAAGCCAAGAGATCAATTTGTATTGGACAATAACGGTAATCGCTTTGCGACTAGAGAAGTCGCTAGTCAAGCAGTTCAACGGTCTGTTGCAGCTCATTCACTTTTGAACGGTTTGATACTTGATAGAGAAGATTTTGATGATCCGAGAGATCGGATTGTACGAAAAAAACTCGATGATCTTCGTGTCGTAGTACGAAGCAAGCGAGAGCTTGATGATCCCGCTCCTGAGGCTTACGTTCCGAGTGGGCAAGATACTCGAAAGCGAATCCCCAGGGATGTGGTAATTCGTCCCGGTCAGGGAGCTTTTAAGGACGCATTAATCGCTCGATATGGGCCATATTGTCTTGTCACGGGCGTTTCGACGTTGGAAGTTTTGGAAGCCGCGCATATTTGCCCCTATTTAGGAGATCAAGACGACCATCCTGAGAACGGACTATTATTGCGTGCCGACATTCACACTCTTTTTGATCGCAACATGCTTAGAATAGCACCTGAAAACTTGGTTATTGAAATCGCATCTTCGGTCACGGATGAGTGTTATCTCGCTTTTGTGGGAAATCGATTGAGATGTCCCTCAAACAACCAGCCTAGTGCGCGAGCTCTCCACATGAGGTATCGCATTTTCAAAAACGATTGATCGATCAACCACGAACGTTCAACTGCTTTACGAAATCAAAAACCAACCCACATTGTGAGCCCGGAGCGTCAGCGACGGGAGTTGATCGAAATGCCGCAAGCTTGCCCCTAAAAACCAACCCACCTTGCGAGCCCGGAGCGCCATCAACGGGAGTTGATCGAAATGCTGCTTGAATGTTTGCGACAATTTACCATTCCGCACGCTCCCTCGAAGCGTGGAAGAC
>JBBQWA010000194.1:0-8598 GCA_038211045.1 Gemmatales bacterium | reverse complement strand
AACGATGGAAAGATGCTCGTGTGGCTACCCAGCTTACTCGGCCGGAAAAGCAAGGTGAGCACGCGCGATGGCCTCGCCCGCAACTCGGCCCGCTATTGCATCGAAGACTTCGGCATCATGATGGGGAGCCAACGCACTCTGAAATCTTGGCTCGCCGCGCAGGAACGCCGGGAACTCGATGCGGAATACCTCGCCTTGCAACCCGTGCCGGAACTCGCCGGGAAGAAGTGCTACGCGATTCGCCGAACGTGCCGGGCAGATTCGCTCGATCCGTTCCTCCTCGGAGACCCTCGGCCCGAGGTTACCGATAAGAATCGCGTCGATTCCTTCCGCACCGTGACGATCTACTTCGACCCGGAAACGTGGTTGCAAGTCGGTTCGGAACAGCGCCGTGCCGATGGCGAGCGCGTGGGGGCCTACTATTTCAAGGATGTGGTGTTGAACCCCGCCTTCGGGCCGGATGAATTCAAGCCGAGTGCGTTGAAGAAATAAGCCGCACCCGACCCACCGCCGTGGGTGGGCTTTCTTCCTAAAACAACAACCGAACCTCTACGGGAACCCCGCCATGTTTATTCTCTCCGCGTTCGCCGATGAAATCAGCCCCGATCCCCACGAACAGATCGCGGTGTTGAAAGCCTGCCGGGTGCGCTTCATCGAATTCCGTTCGATCTACAAAACGAACGTGATGAAACTCTCGGACGCGCAACTCAACGAATTCCAAACGATGATCGAAGGGAAAGGCATCGGCATTTCCGCCATCGGTTCGCCCCTCGGCAAGTACCCGATCGATGCACCGTTCGAGCCGCAACTCGACATGTTGAAGAAGGCCATCGATCTCTGCGGCAAGTTCAACACCCGAGGGATTCGCGTGTTCAGCGGCTACCCGCCTGCCGAGAAAGCGTGGGACAACAACTGGGCACCGTACCGAGACGAAGTGATTCGGCGAATGCAAGCCATGGCCGATGTGGCCGAGAAGGCCGGGATCACACTCTTTCACGAGAACGAACACAATATCTTCGGCGACATGCCGGAACGAGTCGTGGATCTGATGAGCAGCGTGAAAAGCCCAGCTTTGCGTGCCGCGTACGACGCCGCGAACTGGGTCTTCTGCGGCTACGATCCGGTGAAAGGCTGGGAACTCACCAAGGAGTTCACCACGCACTTGCACATCAAGGATTGGAAGAAGTCGCAAGGCGAAGAGGGCCACGGCCACGGAGTGATCGCCGGGACGGGCGACGGCCACATGAGCCACAGTATCAAGGATGCGGTGAAACGCGGGTACAAAGGTTTCGCCGTGATGGAACCGCACCTCCGCGGTGGCGGCCCGACCGGCGGCGTGACCGGTGCCGATCTCTTCCCGTACGCCGTGGAAGCCTTCCGCAAGATTCTCAAGGATTGCGGTGGAACCGAAGGTTGAATTTTGTTCCCCTCTCCCCCGGCGGGAGAGGGGTTAGGGGTGAGGGGGTAATAGTTGCACTCTCCCCCTCACCCCCCGCCCCGCAACCGCCGGGGGGGAGGGGGGATGATAGTTGCCATGCTCGCCGTTCACCTGCGTTTCAACGATGCCCGCACGAAGCAGCCGCTACCCGTGCGGTTGCACATCGAAGATGCCGGGGGTGCGATCCATGCCCCGCTCGGGCGTTTGCCGGTGTTCGCCTGCGGTCGGGGGGAAGTTCAAGGCGGGCACCTGCGCATCGGGCAGCGAAGCTTCTCCCTGATCGAAGGCACTTGCGAAATTCGCCTGCCGAACGGAATCCCCCTGAAAATCTCGGCGTTCCACGGGCCCGAGTTCTTCTCGTTCGAACGCACCGTTACCCTCGGCCCCGGGCAGATGGCATTGCGATTCGAGATGGAACGATGGTTCGATCGTTCTAATTCCAACTTGTTCAGCGGCGATTCGCGGGCCCATTTTCTCTCCCCTCACGATGCCTTGCTCGAAGCGGCAGCCGAGGATCTCGATCTCGTCAACCTGTTGGCCTGCGATGCCCCGCTGCACGCGGAGGATGGCAATACCTACCGCACCGTATCGAACATCGCGGCCTTCAGCGGGCAACACCCGGCACTCGAACGCGATGGCCGCACGATCGTCGTGAACACGCTCAACGAACACCCGATGCTCGGCCGTTTATCGCTCCTGAATTCGCACCGGCCGATCTTCCCGCTCACCTTCGGCGGCGACGATTTCGACGATTGGGGAATCGTCGATTGGTGCCAACAATGCCATCGCAAGAGTGGTCTCGCCGTGTGGGTGAACGCCTTTCGTGCCGAGGCCGGATTGATTGGGGGCGAAGCTCTCGCGGCTTGCGTATTGGGCCAGATCGACGCATTGGAATTCGATGCCGCCCCGCGTTCGCAACCCTTGCTGCCGTGGGTGTACCGATTGTGGAACGCGGGGGTGCTCGTTTCATTGATCGGCGGGAGCGGGAAACAAAGTTCGCGCGTCCCTCTTGGCGCCGTGCGAACGTACACGAAGTTAAAAGCGGGGGAACCGCGTAGCCATTCCGCTTGGATCGAAGCCGTCCGCGGCGGGCATTCGTTCATTTCCAACGGCCCGATTCTTCACTGGGATGCCGAGGCGGGCACCGCGTCCGCCGAGAGTGCGGCACCGTTCGAGAAGTTGGAACTCGTGGCGAATGGCCGCGTAGTTTCCTCGTCGAAGGGTCAAGCGACCGATGGCATTTGGCGGGCGGAGATACCCGAGGGGAGCCGATTGCCTAACGCGGGCTGGTGGGCGGTACGCTGCTACGGCGGAGCCGCATCCGCTTGGCTCCCGGGCATGCCCGTGTTCGCCCACACTTCGCCGATACGGTTGGGAACGGAGGCGCACGGAGATGCGGAAGCGAAGGCGGCATTGCGGAGCTTGATCGACGGAACCATCGAATGGATTCGCCAGCACGGCCACTTCTACGAGGAGAGGTTCCGCACACAAATGTTGGAGCGTTGCGAAACGGCATCGGCCCGTTTGGGGTGAATTTTCTCGAAATTGAACCCGAGTGCGGGTTAGACTATGGCTATGGAGAATTCCCCGCCAGCTCCGCAACCCACAATGGCTTCGGCCCAACCGATCGGCGTGCTGTTCCAATTCTGGCCGCGCGCCGATGGTACCGGGCGGATGGAGTTCATTTCCAAAGGGGCGGAATCGTTCCTCGAAAGCAGCGCCGAGGAAATCGGATGGATGCTCGAACGGCGGTGCCTGCCACTCTTCGGGGTCGACGAGGAAAAGTTCTATTCGTCTGTCGAACACGCCATCTGGCAAAAAGTCCCGTGGTCGTCCGAGTTGGGCTACCTCACGCCGAAAACCCAACGCAGGCTCTGGCTCCATTTCCAATCGTATCCGCGAACCGCGCCGGACGGCCAAGCCTTTTTCACCGGGCACTGGCTCGACCTCACCCCGATGAAAAACGCCGAGGAAGCGAGCCGCCGGGCCTACAGCGTTCTCAACACCCACTTGGAAAACACACCGCTCGCGGTGATCGAATGGGATTCCGAATTCCGCATCGAGCGTTGGTCCGGCCAAGCGGAAGCGATCTTCGGTTGGAGTGCGGAGGAAGTCCGCGGCAAGTGGGCGCACGAATGGCCGTTCGTGCATCCGGAGGATGCCGGTCGCGTCGCCGAGGTGATTCGCAAATTGCACACGCAAGCCGAACCTCGCAACGTTTGCATCAACAAGAACCTGCACAAATCGGGGCGGTTGCTCCATTGCATTTGGCACAATTCCGTGGTGGTCGATGCCGGGGGTTGCCTCGTTTCCATCCTTTCGCTCGTCGAGGATCAATCCGCGAAAATGGAACTCGATCGGCAGTTGATGGAAGCGCACCGGTTGGAGAACGTCGGCTTCCTCGCCGGGGGGATCGCCCACGCGTTCAACAATCTGATCACCATCATTATGGGGCACGCCGGGATCGTGCGGGAACAAGCCTCGACGGGTGCGAATGCCGGTGCGAGTTTGGATGAAATCGATGCGGCCTGTTTGAGAGCCGCGCGATTGTGCGAACAAATCACGGCGGTCGCCGGGATCGGTTCGACGATCGGTACCGGGCTGGAATTGAACCTTCTGCTGCGCGCCGTGCGAACCCGCGCCGATTCCCTCGTCGATGAGGGGGTAATCCTCGATTTCCGATATTCTCCCGTCCACTTGACCATACGCGGCGATTCGCGGCAATTGCAGCAAGTGATCGAAAGCTTGGTATTGAACGGAGCCGAATCCTTGGGGGGTGAAAGGGGCCGGGTGGAAGTGGCCTGCGACCTTCGCACGATCTCGAACGCCAACGATGCCGGTGGATTTTTCCCCAACCCGCTACCCGGGGACTACGCCGTACTCCGGGTGGCGGATACCGGCGGCGGGATCGCCGAGGAAATTCGCGGGAAAGTGTTCCAACCGTTCTTCACCACCAAAAGTGTGGGCCGGGGTTTGGGTTTGGCCGCCGTGCGCGGGATCATGCATGCCCACGCAGGATATGTGAGAGTTCAATCGGGCGTGGGAGCGGGCACGTCCATCGAGCTGCTCTTCCCGTTACTCCCCGATTGAATTCATTTCTTCGCATTCAAAAATACGTCCATCTGTTGGCCGACGTAAAGCGGAACGCCCTTGGTGTCGATGGCGTAGATCACTTGGAGCACGCGGGTATCCACGCGCTCGGTGTTCGCCCCGGTGAGCGATTTCTTCGGGATCACGTACGGATCGACTCGCACGAACGTCAGGTCGTAATTCGTTTCCGGGTTGCCCCGCAACCTTGCGACGCCTTGGAACGAAGTGCGGTACCGGGAAATATCGTTCTCATCGAGATCGACGCGCACGTGCAACTTGCCCACGCGGCCGAGCACAATCAGTGCGCTCCCCGGCGTGTTGGCCACATATTCTCCGGGGCGGATGTTCACCTGCAACACTTGGAACACGATTCCCGAATCGTCCGGTGCATCGTTCCCGGTGGCATCCGCGATCCAAAGTTGGTGCGGAGCGGTCGCGGTGAGTCGTTGAATTTCCACTTCGGTTTGATTCACTTGAGTCAACGATTGATCGATCGACGCTCGTGCGATGTCCGTATCCGCCTTCCATGCCCCGGCATTGAAGAGGCTGAAATCCCCCTTGGCTTTCTCCAATTGGGCCTTGGCCAACTCCACCGCAAGTTGCCGATTGGTGAGTTCTTCCTCGGACACGGCCCCCACCAGATTCTTCACGCGATCGTACAACTTCTGCTGGTTCTTTAAGTTCACTTCCGCTTCGAGCAACTTCGCCGCTTGCGACGGCCTCTCTTCGGCCCGGGGTTGCATCTTCAATTTTTCGAGCGCGGCTTGGGCGCTGGCCGATAGCGAATTGCGCACGCTGAGTTCGGCCCGCAGTTGCCGATCGTCCAATTGAAATAAGCGATCCCCCGGTTTTACCTTCTGCCCCACCTTCACGTACACCTTGGCTACGACGCCGGGCACGTGCGAACCCACCGCGATATTCTCGGTTTCGGGTTCGATGATTCCCGAACCCGCGAGTTGCTGGGCGTAGGGGGAACTGCCGGGATCGACCGGCGGCGTGAGCGGCGTCGGCTTCTGTTGCGCCTTGGTCATCTGCACCAAGGCGAACACCAAGGCCACGAGGGCAAAGCCCGGAAGAATGTAGCGGGTGAACATTGTAAATTCCTCAGAAGATCACTCACCACGGAGGCACGGAGAAGGCATAAATCCAAGATTTAGAATTTGTGGCATCCTCCGTGACTCCGTGCCTCCGTGGTTAGCTTTCTCGGATATCGTGTGTCAGAACAGCCTGCTTTTTTTCGATGCTTTCGATTTTGCCGTCGCTCATACTCACGATGCGATCGCCGAAATCGTACACGCGGCTGTCGTGCGTCACCACGATCACGGCCCGATCTTTTTCCACCGCCACCTTCTTGATCAGTTCCATCACCACCCGGCCGCTGTGGGCATCGAGCGCCGCCGTGGGTTCGTCGCACACCAGTAACTTCGGTTCGTGAACGAGCGCTCGGGCGATGGCCACGCGCTGCTGTTGCCCGCCGGAAAGCTCGTGAGCGAACGACTTCATGCGGTTGCCGAGGCCCACCGATTCCAGCACTTCGCCCGCCTTCGCCAGAGCCTTCGGGCGTTTCCACCCGGCGATCAACAGCGGGATGCAGGCGTTCTCTTGCGCGGTGAGCGAGGGCAAAAGATTGTATTGTTGAAAGACGAAGCCGATGTTGTCGCCGCGGAATCGCACTTTCTTAGTGCCGCCCATCTTGGTGATGTTCTGGCCGAGCACTTCCACTTCCCCTTTGGAGGTTTCGAGCAACCCGGCCACCACGGAGATCAGCGTCGTCTTGCCGCAGCCGGAAGGCCCGACGAGCAGGATCATTTCCCCGTAGGGCAATTCGAGGGAAACGTCGTTGAGGGCGAACGTTTTGGAATCGCCGCTGCCGAACTCTTTGCTCACTCCTTTGAGTACGATTGCGGATTTCGGATTTCGGATTTCAAATCCGTGTCTTTCTCGAAGATCGCGACCATCTAACACCTCGCTGATAATCCGAAATAGTTCCGCTCTAGCGGAACACCACGCCCGCTTCCAAGAACAGCACTTTCTTCAAACTCATCGCGGCAGATACCGTGATGATGATGAGCACGGCGGCGCCGGAAATCGCCAGGATCTGCCAGCCGAAATAGTATGCGGGCGGGGCGGTGGTCACGAGTTTACCGAAGACGATGCCGAACAATGCCGCTCCGCCGATGCCGAGGCCGTAGCCGATGAAGCCGACGATGAGCGCTTGCAGCATCACCATGCCGACGATGCGGAGGTTGCTCACGCCCATCGCCTTCAGGCAGCCGAACTGTTTGAGGTTCTCGATGGTGAAGAGGTAGAACGTTTGCCCGGCGATCGCGCAGCCGACGATGAAGCCGAGCAAAACCGTGATACCGAAGTTGATCGGAATGCCGGTGCGTTCCATGTAGTAGGCGATGGTCATCCAGAAAAACTGGTCGTTGGTCTTCGCCTTGAGTTCGGTCTTCTCTTCGATGGTCTTACAAAGCTGTTTGGGTGCCACGCCATCCTGGGCCTTCACGAGAATGAACGTGAGTTGCTTGGGCTCCGGCGGGCTGAAGGCGAGGGCTTGCTTGTACTGGGTGTACATGATCGGGAATGTTTGGAACGTCGGGTTGCACTTCACGAGGCCGACGATCTCGGCGCGGGTGTCGTTGATTTCCATGGTCTTACCGCGTTCGTAGGGCACGTCGCCGAAGATGTAGCGCCAGCCGAAGTCGTCCAGGAAAACGGTGTTGGGCCGGGAGAGTTCGCGCCAGTCACCTTCGAGGATGCGTTCGTCCCGCGGTTGGCCGACGACGCGGCCATCGGCGTCTTTGCTGTCGTAATCGAGTCCGAGGAGAATCACCTGTTGGAAGTTGCCATCGGCCAACTTCGCCCGGCCGATGCCCTTGTAAAGCTTCACGGCCCAAGCCACGCCCTCGACTCCACGAACGCGGAGGAGCTTGTTCGAGTTCATCGGCTTCACGTCGTCCACAAACTGCACGCTGGGATCCATCACCCAGATATCGGCCCCTTCCACATCCCGGATCTGGCTGGTTGTGTTGCGCATGAGGCCGCAGAATATGGCGCTCTGTTGGCCCATCAGTAGCGCGGCAAACGTAACCCCGAACACGATGCCGAGGTACTTCGTTTTGTCGCCGACGAGCATGCGAAGTGCGACCCAGTTCATGGTGTTCCACCTTCTTCACCCTCTCCCTCAAGGGAAGAGGGGTTTAAAGGCAACCCCAACGCACCGAAGGTGAATGTCGTCACGTGCTCGGCCACCATCGCCGGGGTCAGCGCTTCCACCGATTCCTTACCGAAGATCAATTCCGAGATCGGCCGGTTCTGCCGGTAGTAAAGCACTTGGCCGATGATGCTGAACCCGGTCATTAATAGCCTCGGCTCTGGCACCTTCGGCAACAACGCCCGGAGAATCTCCCGAAGAGCGAACGCCATCGGCTGGATGAATTCTTGAACGACGATGTGAGCCGCTTTGCCGGGGTCGGCCATTTCTCGCATCATCAGCTTCATTGCACTGGGGCGGGCCGGGGCGCACATTTGATGAGCCACGATGGAAATGAACGCTTGCAACTGCTCCCGCGGCGGTGAATCGTGCGGGAACTTCGTTTCGGGTTGAATCGTGCCGGTGCACTGGTGCGCATGTTTGACCGTGGCGATGTAGAGGCCTTCCTTATCGCCGAAGTAATACTTCACCGAAGCAAGGTTCACCCCCGCCGCTTGGCAGATGGAACGGAGCGATGCCCCAGCAAAGCCGTGGTCGCCGAAATGATCCTCCGCCGCTTCCAGCAGACGGATCTTGGCATCGGGCGACGGCTTCTCGTCGGAAGCAAGTTCCGAAGGGGGCACACTCGTAAACAGTCGTTTGTTTTCCATCACGGTTGAAGTATATCAAACGTTTGTTTTAAGTCAACTGTGCTATGGTGGTGTGGGTGTGGGTAATCCGAGGGCACAAATCTTTGTTTGAGCGAGGCCCTACGCCGAAATACTTATCGGACAAGAACTTGCCATCACGGAGAGGGATTGTCGATTGTGCTCACACCCCTTGCCAGCATTTCCAGATTGGAGGCATAAACCGA
>JBBQWA010000193.1:0-8683 GCA_038211045.1 Gemmatales bacterium | reverse complement strand
ACCACTCGCTGACGCTTGCCGGGATTCCGCCGGCGGTGTACGGGTACCGCCTCGGCAACCGCAGCGCTCTGCATTGGGTGATCGACCAGTATCAGGTGAGTACGGATAAGCGCAGCGGCATCGTGTCCGATCCCAACCGCGAGGACGACCCGGAATACATCGTGCGGCTCGTTGGTCAAGTCTTGAAGGTGAGCATCGAAACGGTGCGGATCGTGAAGGCACTGCCCGCGGTCAACTGATCGCGTACATAACGGCGAGTACGCCGGAACTTCGCCCAGCACCCACTCCCCTTTCTCCCTATCCCGTTGACGGCGCTGTACAATACGACATCGCACGTCCTTTGCAATTGCGTTCCGGAGCCTACCGTGGCCAAAGCGTCCAACGATTTCACCGATATTCTCATCAAGAAGAAGATCGTCGCGCCCGACCAACTCGAAGAAGCGCGCGGGTTGGGCATCAAAATTCAAGATGCCCTCGTCAAGCTCAACTACGCCACGATGACCGAAGTCATGGAAGCCATGGCCGAGTTCCACGGCATGACCTTCATCGACCTCACCGATAAGGAAATCCCCAAAGCGGTGATCGAACTGGTGCCCGAGAGCGTGGCCCGCGAAAACCTGATTTTGCCCCTGGAAATGGAAGGCACGACGCTCAAGATCGTGACCGCCGACCCCAGCAACTACGATACGATCCAGAAATTGCAGTTCATTTTGAACCGGGACATCCAACCTGTGTTGGCGATTCAAGAGCAGATCACCGACGCGATCAACAAAAACTACGGCCAAAGCGAAACCGAATCGATGGACTCCATGCTCGCGGAGTTCACCGGCACGCAAATCGATAGCACCCAGATCGAATCGAGTTCGAGCCTCAGCGGGGCGGACGAATCCGATGCCCCGGTGGTGAAACTGGTCAACCTCATCATCCAAGAAGCCGTGACGCTGCGGGCTTCGGATATTCACATCGAACCGTTCGAGGATCGGGTTCGCATCCGCTACCGGATCGACGGCGTTTTGGTGGAACGGGACGATACCCCCCGCCGACTGCTGGCCCCGCTCATCGCCCGTATCAAGGTGATGGGGAGTATCGATATTTCCGAGAAACGCCGGCCGCAAGACGGCCGGATCAAGATGCAATTCCAAGGCAAGCACTTCGATTTGCGGGTGAGCATGCTGCCGACGGTTCACGGCCAAGCGTGCGTCATGCGGATTCTCGACCGAACCAACATCACCGTAAGCATCCGCGACCTCGGCTTCGCCGAGGAAGATTACCTCCGCTTCCAACAGATCATCAAACGGCCCAACGGCATCTTCCTCGTCACCGGCCCGACCGGATCGGGGAAAACCACCACGCTGTACGCCGGGTTGAACGAACTCAACCGGCCCGATCGCAAGATCATCACGGCCGAGGATCCGGTGGAATACTACCTCCCCGGTATCAACCAGGTGGAGGTTCGCCACAACATCGGCTTGAACTTCCAGCGTATTATCCGGGCGATGCTCCGGCAGGCACCCAACATCATCCTCGTGGGTGAAATCCGCGATAAGGAAACGGCTGAGATCGCTGTGCAGGCTTCTTTGACCGGACACTTGGTATTCAGCACACTTCACACCAATGATGCGCCCAGTGCGGTGACACGGATGGTGGATATCGGCGTGCAGCCATTCCTCATCGCCAGCTCCGTGATTGCGATTATGGCCCAGCGATTGGTGCGGGTGAACTGCATGAAATGCAAGGAACCCTACGTTCCAGACGACGAACAATTGCGGGCGGGTAGCGTAACTCCGGAGATGTTCGCCAAGGCCACGCCGATGAAGGGCCGCGGCTGTAGTCATTGCCGGAACTCGGGTTACAGAGGGCGGAACGCGATTTTTGAAATGATGAGAATGACCAGCACACTCCGGGAGCTCACCTTCTCCCAAGCCCCGGCTCAAGAACTCCGCCGGCAGGCCAAGAAGGGGGGAATGAAGTCCCTTCTGCACGATGGCGTAATGAAAGCCCTGAAAGGGATTACGACACTGGACGAGGTTTTGAGCACCTGCCACGCCGAGGTGATCGCCCCCGATTGAGGATTTTCGGCTCCGATTTGGCGCCGACGGTTTCCATGTTACTATGGGGCATCGGGGAACTCCTCCGTTTATCATCAATGCTTTTGATTCGAGTTTCATTGACGAGCTATTTTGAATGTCCACTTTCGAAGCTCATGTCAAGGGAGTGCAATCGCAGGGTAAGTACGATGCAACGACCGAGTCTGAAGCAGTGGCGCTCGAGATCGCAAGAACGGCACTTCCCCATGCGGTTGAATTGCCGCGGGGGTTGGCGGGGACAAATTACCCCAGCCCCCCTCAAGGTGTGAAGGCGTGGTTCCAAGTTCAACCTGCGGAGCCCAATGTCGGCAATCTTTGGCCCCATGTAAAATACGCGGATTGGACTTCAGGAAAAAAGGGATCGGGTGGAAGTTGGGGGCACTTGTTCTTTCCACCTGCGGATGAGGAGACAAGCAATGTCATTCATGTTCGAGGTGCATTACCGGCCACCGGCAGATGCCCAACGGGAAATCGAGATCGCCAGACGGATTAATCCGTTCGGCGGACGACTCTCGTTCCGTGAAGAGCCCGCGTTGGAAGGAATGGGTTCGGTGTGCCTAACTTACGAATTCGGCGATAACGAAGTTGCACATTGCGCTGCGGAGTCGTTGAGAAAATTCGGCGAACACGTTGAAGGCCCTAGCGATTACGGCAATTGAACTTGCGTGGGAACGAGAACCCGGAGGGATCGAACGTGGCTACAGTTGCCATGGAGAAGCTGCTTCAAACCGTCATTCAGGTGAAGGCCAGCGATCTCCATATTAGTGTCGGCCAACCCCCCGTGCTTCGGGTCGGCGGTCGCATGCGCAAGCTCGATGCGAAAATCCTTGATAGCGACGACACCACTTCGCTGATGAAGTCGATCACGCCCGACCGCTGCCAACAAGAGTTGCAACAAAAGGGCGGCTGCGACTTCGCCATCGAGTACGTCGACGGCTACCGCTTCCGCGTGGCCGTGTTCAAACAGCGCGGCAGCATCGGCATCGTACTGCGGCGGATTCCTTCGCAATTCCTCACGTTCGAGCAACTGCGGATGCCCGAGGTGATCCGCCAGTTGATCGTGCGGCCGCGGGGGCTGTTGCTCGTGACCGGCCCGACCGGCTCCGGCAAAACCACCAGTCTGTCGTCGATGATCAACTTCCTCAACGACAACTACGACAAGCACATCATCACGCTCGAAGACCCAATCGAATACTTCCACAAACACAAGAAGTGTACGGTCAACCAGCGCGAGATCGGCGTGGATGTGGGCGACTTCAAGGAAGGCATCCGCCGGGCGTTGCGGATGGATCCGGACTGCATCCTCGTGGGCGAAATGCGGGACTTGGAAACGATCCACGCCGCCATCGAAGCGGCCGAAACCGGCCACGTGGTGTTCGGCACCCTGCACACCTCGGGTGCGGCTTCCACCGTGAACCGGATCATCGACGTGTTCCCGAAGGACCAACAGGATCAAGTGCGGACGCAACTCTCGACGGCTCTGATGGGGGTGCTATCGCAGACCCTGCTGCCGAAGAAACCGGAAGGCGTGATCGCGGCGTACGAAATGATGGTGGTGACCCCCGCCATCGCCAACCTAATCCGCGAAAACAAGGTTTATCGGATCGACTCGGCCATCCAAACCGGCCGTAAAGAAGGGATGTTCCTGCTGGACGACTCGCTCTTCCGCCTCTGGAAAGACGGTCAGATCGAGAAGGAGGAAGGCCTGTTGAAGGCGGCCAAGCCCAACGAACTGGCGGCGAAGATCTCGGCGGCGGAGCGCAGCGAATTCGACGATGACGACGAAGACGGCGATGATGATGAAGAGGAGGAGGACGACGAGGAGGAGGAAGAAAAGCCGCGCCGCCGCGGGCGGTAGGCGATGAAAACGAAACAAACACCCCAGTATCCGAATCAGTTTCTTCGTGCCGCGATAGCTCACGAAGAGGCGGCCCGTATACTCTTGAGCCATTGTGCTGGACGGGCTGCATCCAAGTTGGCGAGCGAAGTCATTTACCTGAACGGGTACGTTGCGGAATGTTCGCTTAAGTCGATGCTGTTCCGATGGACGCCGGCGAGTCGTTGGCAGCGTTTATTCGATAGTTTCAAGAATCCCAAGGGTCTCGGGCACGATCTTGTGAAGTTGAGGGCGGCGTTGCTCCGAGCCGGATGCCCCATTTCAGAAGATGTCAATCGCCATCTTTATAGGGTGGGCAATATGTGGTCGACCCAATTGCGATACGATCCGAAAAGCCGTACGCCAAATGATGCGGAGGCTGTGTATGACTCCGCGAAAGCGATCTTGGACTGCGTGAGGGAGGTCTCATGAAAACGAAATCGTCCGTCCGGAAGAAGACCGATGAACAGACGCACCGCATTTACGATGTGCTCATGCAAACGTTTCCTTCATTGTCCAAGAAGGAATCGGATGTGGTGTACAAGAAGGATGATTACAACCTTCGCGTCTGCGTGATTGACAAGCGGTTCTCGAAGATGAGTTTGTCGGAACGACTCTACATGTTCGACCGCGCCGCCGATGCCCTCGACTCCGAAGATCACGCGGACATCTCGATGGTGCTCGTTCTCGCACCCGAGGATCTCGACGATCCGACCGATTTGATGATGAAGGAGTTTTTCGAGCCGAGTTGGTAGCCGGCCCTGACCCAAAACAACAGGATTCATTTGAAGGTTCCATAATGTCCAGCCCCGTGCCACCGAACCCGAACGACCCGAAGAAGCCCACACCCCCGGCGCAACAGCCCGGCGCGCCCAAGCCCGCCGTGCCACAGCCGGGGCAACCCGCCAAGCCTAACGCAACCACGCCTCCGCTGGGGAGCAAGTCGATCCCGACCTCGAAGCCCGGCACGCCGGGCCAAGTGCCCGTTTCCCGGCCCGGCATTCCCCCGGCCTCCGGCAGTGTCCCTGTCAGGCCCGGCCAACCCGCAGCCCAACGCCCCGCCGGTACACCGCCCGTTACGGGGGTCAAGCCGCCGGGTATCCCCGCCGCGAAACCCCCGGCCGCGGGAACTCCCGCGCCAAAACCCCAACCGAAGCCGCAACCCAAACCCCAGCGGCCCAAGCACGGCCACGTCGATAGCGGCAGCAAAGCCCTCGGCCAAAAGCTCGTCGATCTAGGCTTCCTCGACGAAGCCCAGCTCGAACTCGTCTACGAAGAGATGCGCGTCTCGGATCAGCGTTTCAGCAACATCTGCGTCCACCTCGGCTACATCAACGACGATCAACTCCTGCAAGCCACGGCCGAAGTCCACGGCATGAAAGTGATGACGCTCGAAGACGTCAAGCCGACTCCCGAAGCGATCAAAGTCGTCCCCCGGAATATGGCCGAGTTGTACAAACTCGTGCCCCTCACCTTCGAAGCCGATACCCTCACCGTCGCGATGTCCGACCCCAACAACCTCGAAGGGTTGGACGGCATCCGCAACTTGCTCGGCATCCGTTCCGTCACCGCCGTGCTGGCCCCGGCCTCGGCCATCGAAGCCGTCATGGCCAAGTGCTACGGCAAGGGCGGCGGTTCCGCGGGTAGCGGCGAAGAGGAATCGATCACCAGCATCATCGCCTCGCTCGAGAACGATAAAGCCTTCCAAAAGAAGGGGAAGAAGAACCGCGAAACCAGCATCGATCTCGACGACCTCACCGAAATGGCCAACTCCGCCCCCGTGCGCAAGCTCATCAACATGGTGCTGTTGATGGCCATCCGCGACCACGCCTCGGACGTCCACTTCGAGCCGTTCGAAGACGAATACAAGATGCGTTACCGCTGCGACGGCGTGCTGTACGAAATGGTGCCGCCGCCCCGGCACTTGGCCTCCGCGATCAGCAGCCGGATCAAGGTGATGTCGAACCTCGACATCGCCGAACGCCGGCTCCCGCAAGACGGTCGGATCGAACTCAACGTGGGCGGCAACCGCGTCGACATGCGGGTGAGCGTGCTCCCCACGATGTTCGGCGAAAGCGTGGTCGTGCGGGTGCTCGACCGTTCCAACGTCGGCCTCGATCTCGGCCGCATCGGCATGGCCCCGAAGCTGCTCCATGACTTCCGCGTTTGCATTCACAAGCCCAACGGCATCGTCTTCGTGACGGGCCCCACCGGTGCCGGCAAGACGACCACGCTGTACTCGGCGCTCTCCGAACTCAACGACATCGAAACGAAAGTGATCACCACCGAAGACCCGGTGGAATACGAAATCGACGGCCTGATCCAGGTGCCGATCAACGCCGAGATCGACATGACCTTCGCCGTGGCCTTGCGGGCCATCCTGCGGCAAGACCCGGACGTGATCCTCGTGGGCGAAGTGCGGGATTTGGAAACCGCTCAAATCGCGATCCAAGCGTCGCTCACCGGGCACTTGGTGTTCAGCACCTTGCACACGAACGACGCCCCCAGCAGCGTCACCCGGTTGCGGGATATGGGTGTCGAGCCGTTCCTCATCACCGCCACGGTGGAAGCGATCCAAGCCCAACGGTTGGTCCGCCGCGTGTGTTCCAACTGCCGAACGTGGTACGAACCGACCCGCGATCAAGTGACGGAACTGAACATGAAGTACGAGGATCTGAAAGGCAAGTTCGCCTTCGGCGAAGGCTGCGAAAAGTGCAACAACCTCGGGTTCAAGGGGCGGACCGGCCTCTACGAACTCCTCATTATGGACGACGACCTGCGGGACATGATCAGCAAAGGCGCCAGTACCGATCAACTCCGGAACCACATCCGGCAGAAGGGAACCCTGAGCCTGCGCGACGCCGGGATGGCGTCTCTGTACGAAGGATTGACGACGCTAGACGAGATCGTTCGGGAAACCGTCACGGATGATGAAGCCTGACGCGATTGCGGATTGTGTTGGAGTACCTTCTTTAGGCGGTCTGCCCCTGTCAAAAAATCCCTCACCCGCCCCAACAGGGTTCGGGCGACCTCTCCCCAACGGGGAGAGGTGGGGGTGGTTTGGAGTGAGCCGAGGCTAAAGATTAGCCCCCCACTTCGCCTCTCCCCGCTGGGGGGAGGCCGACGGTCGAAGCGGAGCGAGACCGTCGGGAGGGGGGGTTGAAGGCGAATCCGGGCGAGGAACCGTGAAAGGGTTTGGTTAGCCCGACGGGCTAGTGATCGAAACGGATTCCAACAAAGAACGAAGACGGTGGGCAGTGCCCACCCTACGAAGGAAAAGCAATGCCGCAGTACAAATTCGAAGCCATGGACACGACCGGCACCGAAGTCAAAGACTCGGTCGATGCGTCCAACGAAGAAGAAGCCTCGCAGAAGATCAAGGCGATGGGCTACTTCGTGACCAAGCTCACCGCCACGGCGGGAGGCAAAGGCGGCGCGGCCAAAGGCAAAAAGAAGAAAGTCGGGAAGAGCCGCAAAACCTTCGTCATCGGCGGCGTGTCGTCCAAAGCGCTCACCGTATTTACCCGGCAGCTTTCCACGCTGCAAGACGCCGGTTTGCCCGTGCTGCGCAGCTTGCGCATCCTCGAAAAGCAGATGAAACCCGGCGCGCTCAAGAACGCCCTGATCGACGTCGTCGAAGATGTCGAAAGCGGCATGACGCTCTCCGAGGCCATGGCCAAGCACCCCAAGTGCTTCGACCGACTCTACGTGAACATGGTGCGAGCCGGCGAGGCCGGCGGTGCCCTCGAAATCATCTTGCAGCGCCTGGCCGAGTTCAAGGAAAAGGCCGAGAGCCTGAAGAAGAAGATCATCGGGGCCATGGTGTACCCGGCGGTGGTGATCTTCGTGGCCGTGAGCATCCTCGTGTTCATCATGGTGATGATCATCCCGAAGTTCAAAAAGATCTTCGACGAATTCGGCCTGCAACTGCCTTGGGCCACCAAGACGCTCATCGGCATGTCGGTCTGGATGTCCGAGTATTGGTACTGGATTCCGCTGTTCCCGCTCGCCATCTACTTCATGCTCAAACTCTTGAGAATGACGAAATCGGGGAACTACGCGCTCGACCGCATGGTGCTCTGGATACCCGTGGTGGGAACGCTGGTGGAAAAAACCATCGTGGCACGAACCATGCGCACACTCGGTACGCTCGTGAGTTCCGGCGTGCCGATCTTGGAGGCGCTCAGCATCGTGCGGGATACCGCCAACAACGCCGTGTTCGAGCGCATGTTCCAGCGCGTGTTGGAATCGATCCGCGAAGGGGACACCATCGCCGACCCGCTGAGGCAAAGCCGCTTAGTGGACGACATGGTGGTGAACATGATCGAAGTGGGCGAAGAAACCGGCGACCTCGACACTATGCTTTACAAGATCTCGGACTTCTACGACGAGGAAGTGGACAACACGGTGAAGAGCCTGATCTCGCTGCTCGAACCGATCATGATTGTGTTCCTCGGCGGCGCCATCGGCGGCATTGTGATCTCGCTCTTCTTGCCTCTGGTGAAGCTATTGGAAGGACTTTCGAAGTGATTCTTCGGAGCCGGAAGCGTCAGCGACGGTTTTGAAAACGCGGCAATCGTCGCTGACGCTTCCGGCTCCGAAAAGGCAAAGATCGACACTCGTTACCGGAGATAGTGCCATGACTCATCGGAAAGCCTTACTCCCTCGAAGAGGGTTTACCTTGGTCGAACTGCTGGTGGTGATCGCCATCATCGGTTTG
>JBBQWA010000192.1:0-8762 GCA_038211045.1 Gemmatales bacterium | reverse complement strand
CCGCTTCACAGCCGGCTCACCTTCGCCCGCAGCAGGTGATCCGCAAGCACCAAGGCAAACATCGCTTCGCCCATGGGCACGAACCTTGGCAGCAAACAGGGATCGTGGCGGCCCCTCACCAAGATGTCCGTAGGTTCGCCGCTGCGGGTCACGGTCGTTTGCGAACGCGGGATACTGCTGGTCGGCTTGATCGCTACCCGGCAGATGATCGGCATGCCGGAGGAAATGCCCCCGAGCATCCCGCCGTGCCGGTTCGATGCGGTGCGAACCTTCGCGTGGCTGGGTTCCCACGCAGCGACGTTGCAATCGGCCGCATTCGGTGCGACCGGCGAATCGTGCGGCTCCGGCTCCGCGGGTACGAAAACGTCGTTGTTCTCGCTGCCGCGCATCGTGGCCACGGCGAAGCCGTTGCCGTATTCGAAAGCGGTCACGGCGGGTAGGCTCAACATCGCCTTGGCGAGGTCGGCTTTCAACTTGTCGAAAACCGGCTCACCCAAACCGGGCGGTACGCCTAAAGCCACCATCTCGCAGATCCCGCCGATGCTATCGCGATCCATCCGAACCAAGTCGATCAGAGCGATCATCTTCTCCGCGGCTTCGGGAACCGGGCAGCGCACCGGGGTGGCTTCCACTTGTTCCAACGTCACCGCGGTCGGATCGGCAATGTCCGCTTTCACGTTGCCCACTTGAGTGACGTATCCGAGGATGCGGATGCCCTCGCGGGCCAGCAGTTTCTTCGCCACGGCGCCGGCCGCGACTCGGCTGATCGTCTCGCGGGCGCTGGAACGTCCGCCGCCGCGGAAGTCGCGGAAACCGTACTTGGCGTCGAAGGTGAAATCGGCGTGGCCGGGGCGGTATTTGTCCTTGATATCGCCGTAGTCTCCGCTGCGCTGGTCGGCGTTGCGGAAGAGCAAGCCGATGGGGGTGCCGTCGGTCTTGCCTTCGAACACGCCGCTCCAGATTTCCGGGAGGTCGGGTTCCTTCCGTTGGGTGGTTAGCTTCGATTGCCCCGGCATCCGCCTTTGCAGGTCGGGCATCAGGTCATCGACCGAAAGTTCCAACCCGGCAGGGCAGCCATCGATGATGCAGAGGTAGCCCGGCCCGTGGCTGACGCCCGAGGTGGTGATGCGGAAGAGTTTGCCGAAGGTATTGCCTGCCATAGTGCCGATTATACCGCCTCGGGCGCGAGTGCCCGCAGCCGAAGGAAAATTCGCACGCCGGTTCCGCCTCCGGTTTTGCATTCCGAACGGAAGATGACGATAATACACCGTTGCCAACCGACGGACGCCGTCCGTCGGCTTGCTATCTTGGAATACCGCCATGCGTTTACTCGCCTTCGCCATCCTCATCGCGCCCGCGATTGCCCTCGCACAACCGCAGTTGCCCAAGCGCGATCCGGTGCGATACGGCGTGGTTCTCACGGAAACTCTGACCGAGATCTATCCGCAAACCGATCCGAAAACCGCACTCGACTCGGCGGTGAAAGTGCTCGAAGCGAAACGGTACGAACTGTTCGCGGCACACTATCTCGATCCGGAGTTTTTCGATGCGGTGGTGATCGATCGGGCGCGGGGTTTGGAAGAAAAGGTGGAGAAGGAACTTTTGGAACGCCGCGAGGCCCAACGGCTCAACCCGGCCAGCGTGAATAACAGCAGCCGTTTGCCGATCGAACCGAAACTCTTCCAAGAGAGCGTCCGCCAAGAAGCGATGAACCGGGCGTTCACGCTCAGCGTGAAAGATATGATCGATCACTTGGGGGAATCGCCCGAGACGCCGCGGTTGTTCCGCAAGTTATGGCGTTCGGGCGAACTTGTGGAAACGGGCATGGTTGCCGGGTTCACCCACAAGGATCACCCCGGCCTTACCGTGTATCTCAAACGAATGGGCGACCGTTGGTTTTTGGAGAATCGTCAAACGGACGAAGAGAAGAAGGTGCAACCGGTGCCAGTTGCTTCGCCCGGGAAATAAGCGTTGGAAAGCCCACCCATGGCAATGGGAGGGGTGGTTGTGATTTCACTTCTCCACCCATTGCCATGGGTGGGCTTTCCAAGTCAATTCATGATCGACCTCCGCAGCGATACCGTCACGAAACCGACGCTGGGTATGCAAGCCGCGATGGCGGCCGCGCCCCTGGGGGACGACGTCTACGCCGAAGATCCGATGGCGAATCTACTGGAGGAACGCTTGGCGGCTCTCCTCGGCAAAGAAGCCGCCATCTTCGTTCCCACCGGCACCATGGCGAATCAAATCGCGGTGCGGTTGCACTGCCGGCCCGGCGAAGAAATGATCTGCGAAGCGAACAGCCACGTGATCCTTTGGGAAGGCGGAGGCCCGGCCGCCCTCAGTGGTGTCACCGTCAGGCCGCTCGCCGGAAAGTTCGGCTTGCTGCACCTCGCCGATTTCGCGGCACAATCGCGGCCGGACGACATCCACAGCCCGCCCACGAAACTGATCTGGCTGGAGAACACCCACAACCGAGGCGGCGGCACGGTTCACCCGCTGGAAAGCATCCAATCGATTTCAGAATGGGCACGCGGGGAAAAGTTGAACCTTCACCTCGATGGCGCCCGGCTTTGGAATGCTAGCGTCGCTTCCGGCGTGCCGATGGGCGAGTGGGCGAGCCATTTCGATACTGTCAGCGTCTGTTTCAGCAAAGGCTTGGGCGCTCCGGTCGGTTCGGCGCTCGCGGGTTCCAAAGATGCGATCAAGCTGGCCCGGCGGTACCGCAAACTCTTCGGCGGGGCCATGCGGCAGATCGGCGGCCTCGCCGCCGCGTGCCTGTATGCAATAGATCATCACGTCGAACGATTGGCCGAGGATCATGCCAACGCAAAGTTGCTCGCTGAGGCGATCCGCGATGTGCCGGGATTCACGCTGACACCCGAGACTGTGGAAACCAATCTGGTTTGGTTCGAGGTCGATTCCGATTTGCACGGCACGCCACAAAACGTATCGCGGAAGTTGCGGGAGAAGGGGATCGCAGTCTCGGCACTGGGGGAAAAAACGGTGCGGGCTTGCACCCACTTGGATGCATCCCGCGACGATTGCGAACGGGCCGCCGAAAGTATCCGCTCCACATTCGGCCCTACTTCAATCGCGTGAAGGTTTCTTCGTTGCCCGCCGCATCCTTCACGATTAAAGTCGTAACGGTCAGCTTCATGATGATGCCGGTGTCGTATGTTTCCGGAGCGGCCTGCTTGGAGATCGAAAGTTTGTCACCTTTCACGTTCCACTTGTGAGCAAACACTTGCTCCTTTCCGCCGTTCAATACCAGCGTTGTCGAGGCGGTGCCTTCTTTGTTAAAGATCCACGTGGTTACGGCCCCGGCGGGGAGTTTCTCCGATTTTGTGAGTTTCCACGTTCCCACGAGCTTGGCCGAGTAATCCTCGGCGGACGCGGTTCCGTTCACGCAAAAAGCGACGGCAAACAATGCGATGGTACGCAACATGATGAATCTCCGGATGGCTGGAAAGCGGAATCGAACCCGCATATTTCAAGCAATCCGCGCGCCGAAATTCAGCGGAGTCGGCCGTGGCCTTTCACGGGAATGCGAATGACCTGCCCGCTCGATGGAACCCGGAACACTGCCACACTTCCCGCAGGGAGATTGCCCAAACCGGTATCCGGGTCGATCTTCAGCGTCACCTTCCAATAGGTGCGTGGCCCTTCCCGTTGCGGTTCGCCCAATTGCACTTGCAAGTAATTCGGTTGGTGCAACTCGGGAACCGCTTCCAGATTCAAGTTCGCTTTGTCGCTCACCAGTGTGGCCACTTTTTGCGTGCCGCTTCTGCCGTTGTAATCGCCGAGGTCGATGGCGGTGGCGCCCCCTTCCAGTGCGACCACGCCGGTCACCGTCGATTTAACAGGTACTTGAACGCTGTAATTCGCGCCGGTTCCGGCCGAAGCGGTCACGGTAAAACTTTTATCCAACGGGCCGATGTCCAGTTCTTTCCCCCCCGCTTTGCGGTTTAACTCCACGGGCACACGGTACGCGGCAAGCACTTTCACCCCGACCTTCGTACCGCCCTGACGGATAACGAATTGCTGGAGTCCGACGATGAATTGTTGGAGTTCGTCTTCGTTCAAACGCTCCGCGGTGCCGAAATGGAAGAAGGGATCTTTTGCGTCCGCGGCGAGCACTGGCGGGGGCAAGTTCGCTTGGGTCGAAGAATAAAAGATGATCTCGGCCGTCTTTTTCTCCGCCGATTCGGAGAAGTCGCCGAGTTTCAGTTCCTTGGGGTAGATGTCGAACGGGGGCACGCCGACGTACTCGACCACGAACTTGGTTTCCTGCGGGAACTTCGCCGTATCGGAGTAGAACGCGAGGTCGGCGGTGATTCCCTTTGTTTTTAATTCTTCCGAATCAATGTGAAAGCCGGGCTTGATGACGACCTTCACGCGGATGGCCACCCACGTCGGCCCGGTTTCGGGATTCGCAGCGGGAATGGTCAGCAAGGCATTGGGCTTCTCGAAGTTGAGCGATTGCCAGCGGTCCGCGGGCAAGTCGGCCACCATCCGGTTCCAAGCTTCGGTGTTGTAGCGATCCGGCGAAACCAGTGCGGGACCGCCGAGAATCGCGGCGGAAGCGCCAAGCTTATCCATGAGTGAGGTGGGAGAATCGAACACGGCAATCGAGGCCTCCGTGCAACTGGTGCAACTGCGGCCCCGCGTGCCGATGCGAACCGGGAACGGATTGGGATTGTTGACCCAGAAGAGAACGCTCACACTTTCGTTGACTTCAAAATAGCCGGGGAAGCGGTGGTGGGCGGGGTACTGGCTTCCCGGATCGTATCGCATCTGCCGGAGTTCGTAACGCACCGTTACTTCGATCTCCTCGTCGCCCGGCTTGTTGGGGCCGTTAGAATTCGCGCTCGGTTTCAACGAATACTGGGCAATCACGGTGAGGCCGAACACCGTCGCGGCGACGGCGACCAAAGCGAGGATCGTTTTCGTGGTGGAGTTCATGGGGGTACTCGTTTTGGCTATTCCAGAGGCTGAAGCGTCAGCGAAGCCATGCGATTCATCATCGGGAACAATTCGTGGTGGCACCAAAAACAACGGTTCGACCTTTGCTTCGCTGACTTCAACCTCAGAAGTTTACTTCGGCTCCGGCAGAGGCTTACCATCTTTATCGATGGGGCCGACCGCGATCAGCGTTAGCTTCTTCGGATCGAGATGTTTCTTCGCGGCGGCCAGCACATCGGCCGGGGTCACCTTTTGCAGTTGCTCGCGGTAGTTCTCTAAATAATTGAAACCCAACTTGTATCGCTCGGCCGAGAGCAGTTCCGCCGCGATGCCTTCGTTCGTGGCGATCCGGAAGGGCAGGCTGCCGAGGAGATATTTCTTGGCGTCTTCGACTTCTTGTTCGCTCGGGGCCTCTTCGCGGATTTTGCGAATTTCGCGGAGGAACCCATCCTTGGCATCGGCGTACTTATCCCGGTGCGTGCCGATGTAACCGAGGAAGGTTCCCGGTTGATCGCTGGCGGTGCTGCAAATCTGGGCGTTCACCGTGTAAGCCAAACCTTGGCGATCGCGGAGGTTCGCACTGAGCCGATCGGTGAAACCGGGGCCGGTGCCGAGGACATTATCGAGAACCAACAGCGTGAAGTAATCGGGGTGATCGCGTTTGATGCCCAAGTGCCCGAGGTACAAATGCGTTTGTGCCGCCGTGGGATCCGATACGATCTGTTCCCCCGGCTTTCCATCCACGGATGGCGAGGCGACCGCCAGATCGGTTTCCTTTCGCGGCTTCCAATTCGCGGTGAGGGTTTCGATCTTCTTCAGCATTTCTTTGGAATCGAAATCGCCGACGATCACCGCGGTGGTGAAATTCGGTGCGAAAGCTGCCGTGTGGAACTTCTTGCAATCGGCCGCCGTGAGCTTCTCGACGATTTTCGATTTTCCGAAGATCGAACGCCCGAACGGGTGATCGCCGTAGATCGCCTGTTGCAGGAGCATCCGGGCGCGGTTCTGCGGTTGCGTTTCGGCATCGGCGATGGAGGACAATTGCATTTCGCGTTTCAATTCCAACGCTTCTATATCGAACGTCGGTGTTTGCAAGCTCTCGAAAAGGATGCCGAGGCCGAGATCGGTATCGGGGCTGAGCACCTTCAAGGATCCGCCGCTGTAGCCGAATGCGAGCGTACCGCCGGTGGCTTCGATGGCCTCGGCGATTTGCAAACCGGTCATCTTGGCGTTGCCTTCTTCGAGCATATCGCCCACGAGGGTGGCCACTCCGGATTTCTTCACCGGTTCGCGTAAACGCACGTCGGCGACGTAAACATCGGCCACGAGAATCGGCAGGCGGTGGTTTTCCAACATGACGAGGGTGAGACCGTTGGGCAGCACCACGCGCTTGGCATCCTTGAGGGAAATACCCGGAATTCCACCCGTCGCTGCGGGTGGGGTATCGGCACGCTTCATCCCACCCGTTGCAACGGGTGGGCTTTTGGCCGGTTTGGGATCGTCTTCGGGCACGCTCCAAACCACCACGGCGCTGTTCGAATTCAGCATCCGTTTCGCCGTGGCTTGAATCTCGGCCGGGGTCACGGCCATCACTTTATCCAAGTAGTTCTTCAAGTAATCGATGTCTTTGTACGTCACGCTGCGGGCGACCAAATCGGCCAAGTTGTGCACGCTTTCCCGATTGAACAAGAACGAAGCCAGAATCCGCCTACGTACATTCTTGAGTTCCACTTCGCTGACCGGTTCTTTAGCGAGGCGTTCGACTTCCTCGAACGCGGCCTTCTCGGCTTTGATGCGATCTTTCCCTTTGAGCATCTCCACTTGTACGCTGTACCAACCTGGGTAGCGCCCGCTGTTGTTGCCGCTACCCACCGAGTTGGCGAGGCGATCCCCTTCCACCAACCGCCGGTACAACCGCGAGGTCTTCCCCGAGGAAAGCAGGTCGTCCATCACGTCGAGAACGTAATCGTCCGCATCGCCCACCCGGCAGGAATTCCAACCGATCATCAGCCGGGCCACATCGAACTTGCTCTCGAATTCGTGGCGGGTTTGCTTGGTGCGAGGTTCGATCTTCGGCTCGGGTTTGCGTTCCGGCAACTCGGCCTTGGGAATCTTGCCGAAGAGTTTCTTCACCAACTCCATCGCTTCGTCGGGGTCGAACCCGCCCGCGATCACCAGCGAAGCGTTGTTGGGGTGGTACCACTTGTTGTAGTGCCGGGCGATGATCTCCGCCGTGGCCGCGGCCACGTGCTTTTCCTCACCGATCACCGGGTGGGCGTACGGGGATCCTTTCGGAAACAAGAATGGCAAGATCGTTTTATATTCGATATCCCAGGGCATATCCTCGCCGCCCTTCAACTCGGAGATTACCGCGCCCTTTTCCTGTTGGAATTCGTGCTTGGCGTCGATCCGCGTATTCCGCATGCGATCGGCTTCGACTTCGAGCGCTTGCTTCCAGCGATCCGCGGCGAAATCGAAGTGGTACACCGTCATATCTTCGCTGGTGTAGGCGTTGTTCTTGCCGCCGTTGCGTTGGGTCATGCGGTCGATGTCGCCGGGAACGAGCTTGTCCGTCCCTTTGAATAACAGGTGTTCGAGGTAGTGCGAGAGGCCGGTTTGATCGATGTCTTCATCCGCACTGCCGACCTTGTATGCCAGCATCGTGGAAACGACCGGGGCACCTTTCACCGGCAACAAGTACACCTTCAACCCATTCGGCAGCGTCTCGACGCGCAAGGTATCGAATTGGGCTGCGGTCGTGGCGAGAAGCTTCTTCTCGGCATCGTCGGCACGGGCAAACGGGGCCGCCAAAGCAACGGCGACCGCCAAGATTCGCAACAGCATAAACGTGTCCCTCGGAACTGTCGGAAAGGTGGTGGCAATTGTAGCCGAATTGCCGGGCGTAGCAAAATCCTTGCGGAGAACAATGGAGCGGGCTACACTCGGGGGATGAGTTCGGCGTTCCCCACTGTGGTGCCCCATGCGTAGCCTGATCCTTTTCGTAATCGTCTCCGCGACTGCTATGGCCGCCCCCGTACCCAAGGAAGTGAAGCGGACCACCGCGGAACAACTCGTGGGGTTGTGGAAACTCACGAAATCGGATGCCGACAACGGGGCGGAGTATACCTTCACCATCGAGCTTACAAAAGATGGAAAGATGAAAGCCCGCTACGAGTTCAACGATTCTACGCAGACCGTGGACGGAACATTCAAAGCCGAGGGGGACAAAATCGAATACACCTTGGGCGATCGCGGGGAAACCCTCACCATTCAAAAATTGACCGACGGGGAACTCGTGGTGATCGACCCGGAAAAGAAAAAGGAAGAATTCGTTCGGGTGAAAGAGAAGAAATAAGCGGGCAAGTCCTACCGCTGCCAAATCACCTCCGGCGTTGTCGCGGAGCGAATCCATCGAAAATCGGGCGAAGGCGATTCGCATGTAGCGGTTCGCTTCGAACAGGCAGCCCACTCGGCCATCCGGCAGAGCGGTGAGCACCGCGTGGGCGAATTCCCCTTTCCGGAGCACGCGCCTCACTGGGCTCGTCGCTCCTTCATCGGCAGTAGCGTTCGCATGTTTGAGCCTCGGGACAATGCGGGCATCTTAGAAACAATTCGCCGCGCTTCCCTAAAACATATCTATGCTCGTGACCACCGACCGTTCGACGATTCACTGCGTATTGATGCTGGCAATCCCCGCACTCGCGCAACAGTACACCTTCTTCTTCATTCAGCAGTACGATCAATACCTCGCCCGGCATTTCTCGCCGCAGCACCAAGCGGCTCTTACCACGGCAAAT